>JBEKUO010000777.1:0-3165 GCA_049514955.1 Bryobacteraceae bacterium
GCCGGCGCCGACCTGTTCTTGATGCCCAGCCGCTACGAGCCGTGCGGCCTGAACCAGATGTACAGCTTGAAGTACGGCACAGTGCCGGTGGTTCGCGCCACCGGAGGACTTGATGATACTATCGAACCTGGGACTGGATTCAAGTTCCGGCCATACTCCGGGAGCGCGCTGCTGGACACTTTGCGGGCGGCGCGCGAGGCGTTCGCGGACCTAGAGGGCTGGGGCGCGATGATGCGGGCAGGTATGGCTAAGGACTACTCCTGGAAGGCTTCCGCGGCTGAATACGCGCGGCTTTACCAGAGCTTGGCGGGCCGGGATTGAATCCTGGGGTCCCTGGAAACGATCTAATCAATTACGGAGAGTGTAATGCCGCTTCAAGATCCGGAACCAACGACACCACAAGGTACGCTAACCACCACCGATCACAGCAATACGCTGACCTTCACCGATGGCAGCTTCGACCAGGACGTCTTACGGTCCGACGTGCCGGTCCTCGTGGATTTTTGGGCCGAGTGGTGTGGCCCGTGCCGGCAGATGGCGCCCACGATCGACCTGGTGGCCAAGGAATACGCCGGAAAGCTGAAAGTGGGCAAGCTGGACGTGGACTCCAACGGGAACACGGCCATGCGCTATAACATTCGCGGCATTCCCACCCTGCTGCTGTTCAAGGAAGGTCGCGTGGTGGAGCAGCGCGTAGGCGCGGTCGGGAAGTCGGAAGTTCTGCGAATGCTCCAGCCGCACGTCGCGGAGTGAGGTGGGGCAGGCGCTTCCGCCTGCCAATCCCAATTTCCAGTGGGGCAGGCGCTTCCGCCTGCCAATCCCGCTTTCCGCCTCAGCCTTATCGTCCCAGCAGCCGCGGCCGCGACTCCATCTCCCCGTCCGGGTTCATCCCGATGATTTCCTGGCACTGCACGCAATAGCGAGCCCAGGGCACCGCGTGCAGCCGCTTCGGCGGGATGGGCTGCTCACAGGAGAGGCACACGCCATAGTCGCCGGATTGCACGCGGTCCAGCGCCTCCTCCACCAGGCGGAGCTGCAGGTAATCTAGACTGTTCAACTGTAGACAAATGAATTCATCGTGGGAGATCTGCGCCTGATCTTCCTCCGCAACCCGGCCCATTTTGGCCAGTGTGTCGAACTTGACCCCCAAGCCCGACAGCACCTGCTCGCGTTTCTCCAGCAGCATTCGGTGATAGGTTTCCGTCGAAGTGGCCGGCTCGGAACTGCTTGCTCGTTTATTCATCTTTTGCCTTCGGTCGCATTGCGGGAGGGCCTGGACAGCGGGGCATCTCCCCATGCTCCATACCTTTTTCAGACAGCGAGCACTTTAAATGGTTAAGAGAACATAGCAAAATTCTCTCCTGAATACAAGACTTATTTTGGGGCTATGCGGCGATTCCGTGGGAAGGCTCACACCGCAATCCGGCTGCCGGCCCGCGGCCGGGTACGCGACATAAAAGTGGAGAAGTTGGCGTTATGTGGGGCAGGCTGGCAGCCTGCGCGGCGGTTGGCTACCGCCGCTGTCTGGCGCAAACGAGGCAGGTGGCCGATTGACAACCGGCCGCAGCTAACCAAGCTGCCCCACAATGGTACCTGGGCCTTGCGTACACATACGCTCAGATTCCACCCGTACTTTTGATGAATCGCGCCGGTCTCCACTTTCTTGTCGCGCACCCGCGCTACCGGATCGGCACCTCTCGACAGCCGGTGGCGCTAAGATGAAAGCAAACGAGACATATACTTTCATGAAGAGGCGCATTCTGGTGGTCGAGGACGAAGAGAAGCTCCGCCGCGTCCTCGAGCTGCAACTCACTTCCGCCGGCTTCGAGGTGGAGAAGGCGGGCACGGCCGAGGAAGCCCTGAAACTCGCGGATCGCGCCGATCTAGTCCTGACCGATCTGCGCCTGCCGCATATGGACGGGCTGGAGTTGCTCGCCGCCATTCGCCGGCAGAACTCCCAGACGCCGGTCATTGTGATGACCGCCTTCGGCACCATCGAGACCGCCGTCGCGGCCATGAAAACCGGGGCCACCGATTTCCTGTTGAAGCCTTTCTCGCTCGACCACCTCATGACCGTGGTGCAGAAGGCGCTCGAGATGCGCGCGCTCCGCGA
Organism: Bryobacteraceae bacterium; assembly: GCA_049514955.1. Taxonomy (GTDB): domain Bacteria; phylum Acidobacteriota; class Terriglobia; order Bryobacterales; family Bryobacteraceae; genus Bog-159. The sequence continues at coordinate 2,114 of JBEKUO010000777.1, forward strand.
CGAGAACGTGAAGCTCCGCGAAGAACTGGGGCGCCGCTATGCTTTCGACGGCATCGTGGGGCGCAGCGCCCCCATGCAGGAAATCTTCGCTACCATCATGCGCGTGGCGCCCACCCGCGCCACCGTTCTGTTGGCCGGGGAAAGCGGCGTCGGCAAGGATCTCATCGCGCGCGCCATCCACTTCCACTCGCCGCGCCGCGACCGGCCGCTGGTGAAGATCAACTGCACCGCCCTCCCCGAAAACCTGATGGAGAGCGAGCTGTTCGGCTACGAGAAGGGCGCCTTCACGGGCGCCATGACCACCAAGCCGGGGAAGTTCGAGCAGGCCGACACCGGCACCGTCTTCCTGGACGAAATCGGCGACGTGCCCGCGTCCATCCAGGTAAAGCTGCTGCGCATCTTGCAGGAGCGCGAGTTCGAGCGCCTGGGCAGCAACGTCACGCGGCACATCGACGTGCGCGTGGTGGCCGCCACCAACCAGGACCTGCGCGCCGCGCTGGAGCAGGGCACCTTTCGCGAAGATCTTTATTACCGTCTCAACGTGGTGCCCATGAACATTCCGCCGCTGCGCGAGCGCAAGGAAGATATTCCGTTTCTGGCGCAGCACTTCGTCACCAAGTTGGGGCCCGACACGGGGAACCGCGTGCACGACGTCACCGATGCCGGAATCGCCAAGCTGATGGCCTATCACTGGCCCGGCAATGTCCGTGAGCTGGAAAACGTGATCGAGCGCAGCCTGGTCATGTGCTCGGGCGCGCAGCTCGATGCGGCCGACATCAAACTCGAAATGGCGCCGCGCAGCAAAGCGCACACCGACCACTTTCTGCCCGAGGGACTCACGCTCGATCAATACGAGCAGGAAATTATCCGCGAAGCGTTGCGCCGCGCCGATGGCAACAAGAGCCAGGCCGCGCGGCTGCTGGGCCTCACCCGCAATGCACTACGTTACCGGCTCACGCAAATGGGGCTGGAATCCTGACCCGCTAGGTTACTTTTCCCACCGGATTCAGTGGTCCCGGAGATTCCCCGCCGAGTCGCGGATCACACCTAGC
>JBEKUO010000778.1:0-3126 GCA_049514955.1 Bryobacteraceae bacterium
AAGGATCCGTCTTCAGCGCGCCCCACGAAAGTGCGGCAAATGGCCGGGCCGGCATTGCGCCGGCAAGAGTGCCGGCGCGGCAGGCAGGAGTGCCTGCGCCACGGGCTAACTCCACTTCAGCAAACTAGTGGACGGTCGCGTCAGAGGATCGTCGCAGTGGTTGGGGCTGATGCGCAGAGCGTAGCCCAGACGCCCGGTCCGCTCCGGCACAATCTCCTTTTCGAAGATCGCCACGGATCCGTTCTGACCGGTGGAAGGCAGGATCATGACCTCGGTGTCCTCCAGCCCGCCATCGGTGCCCACGCGCCCGATCACCACCTCAACGCGCACTTCGGCCGGTTCCAGTCCCGCCAGGTCGATGGCCGCGCGCACCGGCACGGGACGTTCGCTGACGATGGAGCCCGCCGGCGCCGGACCGGTCTCGACGAAACGCACCTTGTCCCAGACCGCCCGCACGCGTTTATCCCAGGCCGCCGCCACGCGGGCCGCCTGGTAATCGTTCTCGCTCAAGCGCACGGCATCGGCGTGCGCCGGTTCGTAAAACTCGCGCGCGTAGTCCGCCACCATGCGCCGCGAATCGAACAGCGGCGTCAGCCCCATCAGCGATTGCTTCACGCGTTTCAGCCAGTCGCGCGGAATCTGGTCGCGCCGCTCGTAGAAAAGCGGCACGATTTCGTTCTCCAGCAGGTAGTAGATTTCGCTGGCATGCAGCCCGTCCTGCTCGTCGGAATATTGTTCGCGGTCCCCGATGGCCCAGCCGCCCGAGACTTCGTAGCCTTCATCGAACCAGCCGTCCAGAATGCTGAGGTTGAGCACGCCGTTCATGCCCGCCTTCATGCCGCTGGTGCCGCAGGCCTCCTGGCCGCGCTTCGGCGTGTTCACCCACAGATCCACGCCCTGCACCATCTCGCGCGCTACTTTCATGTCGTAGTCCTCTATGAAGACCACGTGCTTCCACAGATCGCGGTCGCGCGAAAGCTGCACGATATCCCGAATGTAGTTCTTGCCTTCGTTATCCCGCGGGTGCGCCTTGCCGGCGATGACGATCTGCACCGGCATTTCCTTGTTGCAGAAGATCCGCTTGAGCCGCTCGACGTCGCGGAACAGCAGCGTCGCGCGCTTGTAAGTGGCGAACCGCCGCGCAAACCCGATGGTCAGCGCGTTGGGATCCAGCACCTCCTCGGTGTGGCGCATTTCGGTCGCGGAAGCTTGCCGGCGCAAGGCCAGGGAGCGCTGCCGCTCGCGCACGAAGTTCACCAGGCGGCGTTTCCTACGGCGATGCACTTCCAGCAATTCCTCGTCCGGGATTTCCTTGACCTGTTCCCAGATGGTCGGGTCGGCAAAGCGTTCGCGCCAGTCCGGCTGCAGATACTGATCGTAGAGCGCCGCCAGATCTCCATTGAGCCAACTCGTCAGGTGCACGCCGTTGGTCACGGAGCTGACCGGCACTTCCCAGACCGGCAATTGCGGCCACAGGTCGTGCCACATCTCCTGGGAAACCTCGCGATGCAGCTTGCTGACGGCATTGCGGTGTGCGGAGGTCTTGAGCGCCAGGATCGCCATCGAGAAGCGCTCCTCGCGGTTGGCCGGATTGCGGCGCCCCAGCGTCATCAACTGGTCGAAATCGATGCCGATGTCCGCGCAATAGGCGTTGAAGTAGTGATACATCAGGCCGGGATCGAACAGGTCGATACCCGCCGGCACGGGCGTGTGCGTGGTGAAGATGTTGCTGGCGCGGGTGGCCTCCAGCGCCTCTTCAAAACTCAGGCGGTGCTCGCTCATGAGCACGCGCACCCGCTCCAGCGCTAGAAACGCCGAGTGGCCCTCGTTCATGTGATAGACGGTGGGCGCGAGGCCCAGCGCCTTCAACGCGCGCAGACCTCCAATGCCCAGGACGATCTCCTGCCGGATGCGCGTGTCCGTGTCGCCCCCGTAGAGCGAGTCCGTGATGCCGCGGTCTTGCGGCAACAGGTTTTCCGGCACGTTGGTGTCCAGCAGGTAGAGCATGACCCGCCCGACTTCCATCTTCCACACTTGAATGGCGACCTCTCCGGTGGGCAGCTTGACGTAGACCTTGAGGTTCTCGCCCTGCTCGTCCCGCGCCGGCAGCGCGGGCAAACTGTAGAAGTCGTTGGTCGGATAGCGCTCCTGTTGCCAGCCGTCCGGATTCAGCACCTGGCGGAAATAACCCTGCTGGTACAGCAATCCCACGCCAACCAGGGGCAGATCGTAGTCGCTGGACGATTTCAGATGATCGCCCGAGAGCACGCCTAGCCCCCCCGAATAGATCGGCAGGCACTCCGACAGACCGTACTCCGCCGAAAGGTAGGCGATCAATTTGCCGTCGGTGCGCGGCTTGCCCCCCCGCACGTGCCCGTCATAGCGCTGGCAGGCCATGTTGTAAAGCGACACATATCGCGGATCGGCCGCCGCCCGCAGAAGCGTCGTGCGGGATACCCGGCCCAGCATCAATACCGGATTGTAATTGCACTCCCGCCACAGGTTGGCGTCCAGCCTGCGGAATAGAGCGCGGATTACCGGCTCCCAGGTCCACAGGATGTTGTAGGCCAACTCCGGCATTCTGGAGAGTTGCTCCGGCAGTGCCGGGCGAACCAAAAACTCATGAATCGGTTGAATGCGAAATGGCATGCTTCGAGCGCTATTCCTTACCATAGCGCAAATGAAGCCCGGTCTTCAGCCACGTGGACGGTACTGCATCTACTAGCGGGAGCCCGCGACATGAGCCTCCCGCTCCACGAAGCAGAATTCCTGCGTGCGGCGCGCTTGTGAACGAGTTGCCGAGCTGTCAACGAGCTGTCAACGAGCTTGACCCTGGCCGGCGATTCCGCTATTCTAAACACAATCTGCCAGCTTAAGGCATTCCTGTATTTCCCCCATGGAGGAATGAATGAATCCGCAAGAAGTGTTGGATTATGCGAAGAAGAACGAGGCCCGGCAGTTGGATCTCCGCTTTACCGACATCCCGAGCCTGCAACACCACGTTTCCTACCCCATCGGCGAGTTGAGCGCCAGCAGCTTCGAAGAAGGCTTCGGCATGGACGGCTCCAGCATTCGCGGCTGGGCCGCCATCCACGAGAGCGACATGCTGCTGGTGCCGGATGCCAC
>JBEKUO010000779.1:0-3125 GCA_049514955.1 Bryobacteraceae bacterium
CGTGCTGCTGGCGCAAGGCGTTCAGGCGCAGCCTGCATTCAGCGGCGGTTCGGGCAAGCTGCCGGTGCGCGCCGTGTCGGCAGTCCCTGCGGCGATGGCTGGCTCGACCAGGGCGAGCTACGACAGCCAAAACCGCCCGCGTACTCGCTCGATCAATTGCCGGCGGAAATTGCGCGAGCGCTTCGGGCGGCACGCCCGCGAGGCGGCGTTCTCCTTGCGTAAGGCGTTCCTGCGCAGCCAGACGAGGGCGTTCAGCGGCGGTTCGGGCAAGCTGCCCTCGACCAAGGGCGAGCGACGGCAAGTCGAGCTCGTGCCGCGCACGCGCCCGACCCACGCCGGCGGAAAGCCGGCGAGCGCTTCGGCGGCCCGCCCGCGAGGCGTCGCGCTGGTTGCGTACGGCGTTCGTGCGTAGACAGACGCGGGCGCGTTTCGCGGCGGCAGTCGCTTCGGCGATCGCTGCATCGACCACGGGCAAGCTACGCCAAGTAAATTGCGCCCGCCCGCGCTCGATCCGCGCCGGCGAGCAATTGCGCGAGAGCTTCGGCCGGCACTTCCGCGCCGATCGGCTACAAGCAAGGTGCTCAGCTCATATACGGCGATGGCTCGATTTTGGGTTTCACAGACACATACAAAGAAAAGCACCTCTCGAGTTTTCAGCTCCTCTGGCATCGCCGCGCTGGCGAGCGCGCGACAAGGGTCCTTTGAAGACCGCGCGGCAATGCGACGCCGCGCCTCTTGTCCCACCCTTCGACCCACTTGACCGCCTAAGGCGAATTTCGCTGAAGTGCGCGCCTCGCGGACCGGCGCGCCAAACAAAGAGACCGCTCAGCCTCTGCCATCCGGCCTGGCGTGACCTCAAAGGCACCACGGTTGCACTTCTTCCTGTCCGGGACAGGTCTAACAATTTAATTTGCCCTGATCCTGGTCGATTTCGGAATTCGCAGAATCATCAATCCCGCGATGAGCACAGCCACCATCACCAGCCTCAGTCCCAAAGAGAATGACGCTCCGGTACGGGAGTACACGTAGCCGAAGATAGACGGCGCGGCAAAGCCCGCTATACTGCCGACCGAGTTGATGATTCCCACCGCCGTGGCTGCTTCTGCATGGCTCAAGATCTCGGTGGGGATCGCCCAGAAGGTGGAGATATAAGCTATCAGAACTCCCGCGACCGTGAAGCAACCAATGGTGAAGACAACCGAGTGGCCCGGAATGGAGAGGAAGAAATAGGCTATCCCGGCAATGAAAAGCGGCATCGCAGCATGCCACCGCCGCTCCGCCTGTTTGTCGGAGTGCCAGCCATTGACTTGCATTGCCACGAAAGCGGCCAGGAACGGCAGAATGCCCACCACGCCGACGCGCATATCGGTGAAGCCCGTCAGACGCTTCAGCATGGTGGGAAACCAGAAAACGAATGTGTACTGCCCGATGTAGGCGAGGAAGGTGAGCGCAGCCAGCCACGTAATCGTCGGCGATCGCATGGCCTGCCACACTGTGATGGCGGTAGTGGAAGGCGGTGTCTCCTCTTTGAGTCTCTGTTCGAGCGATTGCCGCTGCTCGGCGGTGAGCCATGCGGCTTCCCTTGGCCAATCGGTCAGTAGGAAGAATGCAGCTACTCCCAGCAGAATCGCTGGCGCTCCCTCGATAACAAACAGCCAGCGCCATCCCGCGAACCCCAGCCAGGCGCGACCCAGAATCCAGCCCGCCAGCGGCGATCCCAGCGCCGCTGACAGCGGAATGGCGCCCATGAAGTTGCTAGTGGCCTTAGCGCGGTCTTCGAAAATGAACCAGTGGCTCAAATACACGATGACGCCGGGGAAAAAGCCGGCCTCCGCGGCGCCCAGCATGAAACGCGCCACGTAGAGCTGCGAGGGAGTGTGCACCAGCGCGGTCAGCACCGTGAGGGAGCCCCAGGCAATAATGGTGGCAGATATCATTCGGCGTGCGCTCCAGCGCTCTACCAGCAGCGCGCCCGGAATCTGTAACGCCAGGTAGCTGATGAAGAAGATTCCCGCGCCCAGGCCAAATACATGGTCGCTAAACCCCAGGTCGCGTGACATGCCCAGCGCTGCGTAAGCCAGGTTGGTGCGGTCTACGTAATTGACGATGTACAGAAGGAACAGGAAGGGCAGCAGGCGCAATCCGACGATGCGGCGAGTGTCTTCGCCGACTTGTGTCGCAATGGGCGCCATCATAAGGTGGAAACCTCCCGATGGACGCCCTCGGGAACCGGCATGACGGCCGAATCCCACCGCGTCTTATCCAAGGTGAGAACCTGTCTGAAGTAAGCCGGCGGTTGGTCCGACAGCCAATTCCGGATTCTGATGTGCTTGGGCCGCGAGTGTGTCGGAAATAAGGAACATTCCATGACAGACAGTAACACGCGTGTCAAGCGTCGCTGTCAGGCGGGGCGCACCGGTGGCTTTTGGTCGCCCCCGTATGGCCCGGACTTGCGGTCGAACCTCAGTAGCACCGGCAGTCCAGATCGCGTGGCCCACTGGATCTTCGCAGCCGTCTTCATCAGCTCGTCGGCGAGCAAGCCGCCCGCCATTCGCGTTCCGCCCGCGCACGATGAATGCTCCGGTCTCCGTCCTGTCTGATGTTCGCCACTGCCGAGTGCATCGCCGCCACGCAAGAACGTGAAGATTCATGCGAAATTTGTTGAACCGCGCCCGCCCGCGCTCGATCCCGGCCGGCGGAAATTCGGCGGCCACGGCCGCGAGGTGGCATGCTGCTTGCGTAGGGCGTTCTTGTGCAGCCAGACGCGGACGCGTCCCGCGGCGGTTCGGGGCAAGCTGATGGTGCGCTACGCGTCGATAGTCGCGTCGGCGATCCCTACATCGATCGAGGGCGAGCTACGCCAGCCAGAACCGTCCGCACGCCCACGCCGATCCACGCCGGCGGAAATGCGCGAGCGCTCGGCGTGCACGCCCGCGAAGCGACGTGCGCTTGCGAAAGGTGCTCCTGCGCAGCCAGACGCGTTCCGCGGCGGTTCGGGCAAACTGCCGAACCAAAGGCGCGCTACGGCAGCCATCAACGCGGCTCGCCCGCACTCGCTCCCCGCCAGCGGAAGTTCCGCGAGCGCGCCGGCCGGCACGCCCGAGGCGACGTGCTTTTTGCGTAGA
>JBEKUO010000780.1:0-3117 GCA_049514955.1 Bryobacteraceae bacterium
GAAACCGGCGGCCAGGCGTTCTTCCCGTTCAAAGTGGAGGACCTGGAGCAGTCCTTCGAGAATATCGCCAACGAGCTGCGCCATCAGTACAACATTTTCTACCGCCCCGAGCCATTGAAGACGGATGGTCTCTATCACACCGTAGATCTGAGAGTGAAAGGCCGCAAAGACCTCGTGGTGCGCTGCCGCAAAGGCTATTACGCGCCGAAGCTGTAAGGCCCCCAAATGCCGGATCCCCGAAAGAAACTGGTCCGCCAAAAGGCCACGGAAATCAGCCAGGCCTTGGTCGCGGGCAACTTCGCAACAGTTGTGCAACTGACCTACCCGAAGGTTGTCGAAATGACGGGCGGCGGCGACAAAATGATCGCCCTGCTCCAGACCGGCATGCAGAAGATGAAAGGCAATGGAGTTGAGATCACCAACCTCAAGGTTGGCACGCCGTCTGAGTTGCACACCGCCGGCGCGGACCTGTTCGCCATAGTTCCCACCGCAATTGAATTGAAAGTGCCGGGCGGCAAACTGACGCAGAAGAGCTTCGTCGTGGGAATCTCGCCGGACGCCGGCGAGACCTGGCTTTTCGCGGACGGCAACGGTCTGAGCGCCGACAAAGTCAAGACCGTGTTCCCGAACTTCCCGGATTCGCTGCCCCTGCCCGCGCCGCAACCCGCCGCCTTCAAAGCAACGCCGTAGCGCAAGCGCCGTGGGCTTCAGCCCACGGTCGAGTGAAGGTCGCCGTGCGCCGTGGCGCAGGCTCTCAGCCTGCCGCGCCGGCACTCTTGCCGGCGCAGCCGAGCAAGGCTCGCCAAATCACACGATCAGCATACAATCCCCATACGAGTAAAACCGATACCGCTCCTCCACCGCGTGCCTATACGCAGCCAGCGCCAGTTTCTTTCCGGCAAATGCGCACACCAGCAGCAGCAAGCTGGTGCGCGGCAAATGGAAATTCGTCAGCATCGCGCCCGTGCCGCGGAACTCGAAGCCCGGATAGATGAACAGGTCCGTGTCGCCGCTGGTCTCCCGCAAACCGCCAGACCGCATAGCGCTTTCCAACGTGCGCACGCTGGTCGTGCCCACAGCCACCAAGCGCCGCGCCGCCGCCATGCGCGCCGCGTTCTCCGCCGTGACGCGGAAGTGCTCGGCGTGCATCCGGTGCCCTTCCACGCGCTCGCTGTGGATCGGCTGAAACGTTCCAAGTCCCACATCCAGCGTCACAAACGCGATCTCCGCGCCGCGCATCCGGCACTCCTCCATAATTTCCCCGGTGAAATGCAGACCCGCGGTGGGCGCGGCCGCCGACCCCCGCTCGCGTGCGAACACAGTCTGATATCGCTCGCGATCAAACGCCTCGTCTTGCCGCTTGATATAGGGCGGCAGCGGCACGTGCCCTATCTTATCGAACTCCGCATAAAGATCGCCCTCCGCGCGGAACCGCAACGTGCGTTCGCCGAACTCGGCACGCGCGATCACCTCGGCCTCCAAGCTGTCCCGGAAACGAACGACCTCACCGACGCGCATCTTCTTTCCCGGATGCACCAGCGCCTCCCATTCCCGGCCCCCGCCGCTCACAGGCCGCAGCAGTAGGACTTCCACCGCGCCGCTCAAATATTCTTGCTTTTTCGGGTTTGTCTTGCCGATAGGTAGCGCATGCACGCCGGCCCGCCGCCCGAACAGCCGTGCCGGGAAGACGCGCGAATCGTTCAACACCAGGCAGTCGCCCGGCCCCAGAAACGCAGGCAAGTCGCGGAACCGCCGGTCCTCCCAACACCCCCGCGCGCGATCGACCACCAGCATGCGCGACGCGGCCCGGTCCGCGAGCGGCGTCTGCGCGATCAACTCCTCCGGCAGATCGTAAGAGAACTCGGCGAGCTCCATCCACACTCAATGTAGCGGAAACAGAGTGCCTTGCTCCTCACCCTCCCAAAGCTCCGGACGATATTCCACAGGCGCGGAGGCCAAGCCGTGCCGCTCGCGGATGCGCGCCACACGCTCGCGCAGTTCTTCCTTGTACGCGCCGCCCAGATACGCGCCATTGGCGTAAAGCGCACGGTAGCGCGGGGCCAGCTTCGGAAACCGCTGCTCCAGAAACGGGAAGAAGATCTTCTGCGCCGACGGCATCAGGAACAAAGGCCCGCCGCCGAAATATTGCGCGCCAGCCTCGCGCGCGGCGGCCGCCAAAGCATCGAGGCTTTCCGCGGAGTCCGTGATCATCGGCAGGATGGGATTCGGGAACACTCCGACCTTGATCCCGGCCTCCACGAGCGCCCGCACCGCGCCCAGCCGCAGGTCGGGCCGTGGCGCGCGCGGCTCCATCATCCGCGCCAGCCGCCGGTTGAGCGTGGTGATGGTGATGTTGATCGCCAGGACGTTGCGCCGCGCCACCTCGCGCAGCAGTTCCAGGTCGCGCGTCACCAGGTCCGACTTGGTGGTGATCGAAACGTGCCGGCCTTTCTCCTGCGCGAAGACCTCCAGGATGGCCCGCGTCCGCTCGAAGCGCCGCTCGGCAGGCTGGTACGGATCGGTGGCCGTGCCGATGGCGATGCCATCGCTCCTGTCGATCTTGCGCAGCTCCCGCCGCAGGATCTCCGGCGCCGCCGCCTTGGCATAAATTTTGGACTCGAACTCGCGCCCGTCCTCCATGCCCATGAACTCGTGCGTATACCGCGCGTAGCAGTATTGGCAGCCGAACTCGCAGCCCCTGTAAGGGTTGATGGTCCACTGGAACGGCATGTTGGGCTTGGTGCGGTTGAGAATGCTGCGCGCGCCGATCTCGAAATACTGGACCAGCGATTTGGACTCCAGCAGTTCGCTTTGGGCGGCCATTTTGGCGATGCCAATCAACTCAGGCATTTTTCTATATTCGCCTTTTATTCGCCATAATGCAAGCGGCTCTTTTTGGGCGTCGCAACCGGCCCCGCGCACCCAACACCCACAGCCCAGCACCCAACCTTTCCCCCTGATATGGTGAACAGAGGAGGCAATACATGCGCACGCTGTTCCTGTTCCTCTCGCGCCAGAAGCAGTTGCGAAAATGGATGGAAACCTCCCGCTGGGCCCGGCGCCTGTCGGCCCGCTTCGTAGCCGGCGACAATCTGCCCGACGCGCTGGCCACCTGTC
>JBEKUO010000781.1:0-3109 GCA_049514955.1 Bryobacteraceae bacterium
CGATCCGTTGCATCGCAACTGAGTATATCTCTGTGCGTGGCGGGCGGCCCGGGGCCGGGATTCTTGAAATCGGACAGCCAGATACGGGAATCGGACATGCTGACTGAAAAACAAAGGACCAAAGCTGTGATTCGCGTAAGGCCAAAATGTACGTATCTTTGCAGGATAGGTACATCCTGTTATCCTGTTCTTGTAATAGTAGAACGAGAGCGGCTTTTACTTCGATCTCGGTGGAGTTGGTGGCCAGGCTCAACCGCGCTCTTGAGCCGAAATATTACGCCTCCCCTTTTGGCCAGGCAAGCAAGTCTCCGGCCGCAATATTGGCGAGGTTATCGTGTTGAATTCCGTGGCCCCGGGCCTAGCCACCCGCACAGCGACCTCGATCTGCTAGTCGCGTAGGAGCCGGGCAGGAGCCTGCTGGATCATACCGTGCTGGTTCAAGATCTGCAGGAGATGCTCGGGATGAAGGTTCATGTCGGGACCGAGAATTCGCTCCACTGGTACGTTCGTGACAGGATTCTTCGCAAGACGACGCCACTGCGAAGGATGACCGCTTGTACCTTTATCACGTGCTGGAGCGCTGCCACCGTCGAGGGCGGGACAGCTTTCATGGATGCGGTATGCTCAAGGTGAGGAACCTATGTACCTGCCCTCCGCTATCAACAAGCAGCCGCAGATCGACGCCGCGGTCACGGCGGTCGAAAGACTATTGGCTCCGGATGTGGTACACATCCGCTACGACATCGGGCGGGATTGGGGCGGGGATTGGGCGATATTCTTCCGCGTGCTGCTGTCGGACGAGGCCAGCAAGCTGCGGCTGCGAGACGTAGCGACACAAGTAGTCTGGCGGCTGGCAGACCAGTTGGATTTCCAGGCTTTGGGCGTCTTCCCCTACCACAATTTCAGGAGCGCATCTGAACAAGCCGTTCTCCACGAAGAGGCATGGGCATAGGCAATGCCGTTCGCGGACGACCTTCTGAAGGACGCCCACCACCTTGCGGCCAGAGGCGGGAAGAATCCAAAGCAATCGAGCTTGCGAAGGGCTGTGTCAACAGCGTACTATGCCTTGTTCCATTTGCTCATAGCTGACTTCGTTCTTAACTGGCGGCGGCCCGACCAGCGTGTGAGGCTTGGACGGATGTTCGATCACAAAAAGATGAGGGATGCCGTGTTCAAGTTCCCGAGCGCCGCGTTGAGTCCCGTTGAGCTGGATCTCAGGAGACTAATTGATGCGTTTGACCAGTTGCAACAGGACCGACACACAGCGGACTATGATGTTGGAAGGAAGTGGTCGCGAGTCGATGTGACGAACACACTAGCTATTGCAGATGAAGCTTTCAAAGCTTGGAAGAATATTCGGAAAGAGAAAATAGCGCAGGACCATCCCCTGACGATGTTCGGAGCTCGCAGGACGTAATGGCAACCTGATTGTCGAAGCCCACGCCACCACGAAAAGCCGCGACGAAACGCGAGGTATTATTCCGACAACGGATTGTGGAATAGAGCGGTGCAGCACCAAACGCCTTCGACTCCCGTTAGCGCTGCGAGATTTTAAGTGGGCGTCCGCCTCAAAAAATATACTTAATCCCCACCTGAATTTGCCGCGGCGGCTTATTCCCGTACGAATTCTCCGACAGCACCTCCCCAAAATTCGGGCTGCCCATCACATGATTCGGGATGTCGAAGTTCGGATGGTTGAACAGATTGAAGACCTCCGCGCGAAGCTGCAGACGATGCCCCTCGGTGTGGAACAGGATGTTCCTGTAAAGCGAGAAATCCAGGTTGGCGATTCCCGGCCCGGTCATGATATTGCGGCCGGCATCGCCAAACTGTCCGGCCGGCGGCTGCGCGAAAGCGCACGTGTTGAACCAGCTCGAAGGCTGGCCGACCACATCGGCGGCCAGCCCCCCCTGTGAGATCGTCGAGTGGCACGCCGGGTCGGGATTCGCCATCACCGCGCCCGGCTTGAATGGGTTGCCGACCAAATCCGGCCGATATGGGTTGCCGAATGCAGCGATGGCGGAGCCGGATTGCGAAGAAGCCAGGTTCACCGTGAACGGAGACCCCGTCTGCGCGGTCAGAATTCCGCCCGCCTGCCAGTTGCCCAAAAGACTCTTGCGCCAGCCCGGCTGCGTGAGCCACTTCCGGCCGAATGGCAGGTCGTAGACCGAGCTGACAACCAGGCGTTGCCGGACGTTGAAATCCGAAAGCGCGCGATCGCCGTTCAGGTTCTGCGAGTTCTGCGGCAATCCCGAGCCTACGCTGCCGCCGAACACCGCCGAAACATCGTCGAGAGATTTGGAAAACGTGTACGCGCCCAGGATGGTGAAACCCAGGCCTACCCGCCTTTCGGAGCGTATCTGCAGCGAGTTGTACGAGCTGTTGGCCTCCGATTCCACAAAGAGGATGGAGGAGAATTGCGGGTAAGGCGCCAGGCCGGTGGCCGGGTTGGTCTGGTTCAGATCGCGTACGTCGGGCAGGCGCGTGCCCTTCGATCCCACGTAAGCCACATCCATCATCCAATTGGGCTGCAGCTCGTATTGCAGATCCACGTTCCATTGCTGCATGTAGCCGTCGTGAAAGTTCGGGGAGATCAGGTTGGGTTCGACGATGGCCTGCGCCGGCTGGTCGAGAATATTCTGAATCACATTGTTCCCGCTGTTGGGGAAGTACGACAGGTCGTAGAAAGGCGGGTTGAAGCGCGGAAAGACGTTAATATTGAAAATGCCGACGTCGTAGAAGATGCCATAAGCGGCGCGCACCACCCAGCGCTCAGTCTTCATGGGCCGCCACGCTACGCCGATGCGCGGGGCAAAATCGGTGTACGTGGGATGGTAGGTGGCCCTGGGAATCCCATTTGTCCCGGCCAGAATGAACTGGCAGTCGGGGACCGGGGTGCAGGTCGCGGAATTCGCGCTGAGATCGGGCACGCTGTAGCGATTGTGCTCTTCGGTCGGCGGGCTGTTGTACTCATAGCGCAACCCGACGTTCAGCAACAGGCGCGGCACTACGTGTATGTCGTCCTGGATGTAGTAATTCATGCCGAAGCTGCGCACGGTGTTGTTGGTATCGCCCTTTACCGCCACCGCGTAGTCGGGAAGGCCCCCCA
>JBEKUO010000782.1:0-3108 GCA_049514955.1 Bryobacteraceae bacterium
GGGCCCGATGGCGCCACCCCGCTGCACTTCGCGGCCACCGTGGAAGTGGCTGCCTGGCTCCTGGATCGCGGAGCCGATATCGAGGTGCGCGATCAGGACCATGGCATGACCCCGCTGGCCTGGCAGTCCTCCAATCGGGAGATCGCCAGCCTCCTTATGGCGCGCGGAGCATCGGTCGAGAATCCGTTCCTGGCCGCAGCCGTGGGCGACGCTGCGAGTCTGCGAGTTTTCCTGGATTCCGATCCCAGCCTGATCCATGCCACGACAGCCGAGGGCGACTATTACGGCGCCGGCGCCACCCTGCTCCACGTTGCCGCGCGGAACGGACACTGCGAAGCGGTGTCGCTCCTTTGGAAAGGGGCGCTCCAGCCAACGCGCGAGGCGGTTGGTGCGATGTGACGCCGCTGCACTGGGCCGCACAGGGGGGATGGATCGACGCCGCGCAGGCCCTGCTCGACTGCGGCGCGGACAAGTCGGCAAAGGACAGCCAGCATAATGGGGTGCCGCTCGACTGGGCGCGGTTCTTCGAGCAAAAGGAAATGATTGAACTGCTCAGCCGCTGACAGCCGCTGACGGCCGTTTGACCCGCCTCGCAAACATCTCCTACAATAGATGCAGCGCGGGAGTAACTCAGTGGTAGAGTCACAGCCTTCCAAGCTGTTGGTCGCGGGTCCGATTCCCGTCTCCCGCTCCAGTTGGCTGGCGTAGCTCAGTTGGTAGAGCATCTGATTTGTAATCAGAGGGTCGGGGGTTCAAATCCCTCCGCCAGCTCCAGATACTTCCTTTTGAATCAATTCAGTACGGGCCTTACAGCAAGCGGCCCTCTGCCCTCATTTTCGTTACCGTGCCTGGTTTTGTGCCCACGTTTGGCCGCTTCCGCCTTTTCCATCGCCGCCCGAACGTCATCGTCCTTCAGGTGAACGTAACGCATGGTGGTGCTAAAGTCACCGTGCCCCGCCAGCTTCATGAGAGTGAACGTGTCCATTCTCTTCGCCCAGCGGGTCAGGCAGGTGTGCCGAAGGTCGTAAATCACGAATGGAGAGACACCGTTCTCCGCCAACGGCAGCCAGTAGTACCGTGCGTGCTTGACCAGAAGGGCCACCCGTCTTCACCAACCGTTGCTGCAAACTCGTCAGCGACCAGTTCTCGATCTTCTTCGGTAGCATCAGCGCTCCTACAGGTTGTCCATAATCGCTCCCTTTGCGATTCCCTGAATGGACTCTAGCCGCTCCTGGGTGGGTGCCCAGCCTTCGCCCCGGTTCATGACGCCGGAACTAGGCGGCTTCTTCTATCCTATCCGGGGTGCCCCGCGCGCCAAGGACCTGTAAGCGCCAGGAATCGGTGATGTGGCGAAGAGTTGAGGCTGCTGTCAGGGGGTTGTCGCGGCCGTCGGGAGGACCAAGTTCTCTACGGCAGCGTAATCGCTCGCGTTGTGGGTGGCGAGGGGAACATTCAATTGTACGGCTGCGGCTGCGATCCAGGCATCGGCAAATGAGATTGGTTTGCCCTTCGTCTCACAACCGCACTTGATCCGCGCCCACGCGCGGGCGGTTTCGGTGTCCGGTAGCAGCAGCGTAAAGCGTGCGAGAAAGCGGCGAATGAGATCGCGCCGGCTGGCGCCCAATTCTTTGCCTCCATGCCGTACTCGATTTCGGCCAGCGTGATCAACGAAACGGCCAGCGACCTGCCGGCAAGAATGGCTTGATAGGCGGGAGCAAGGGAATGAGCCTTGAACAGAAAAGAAACGACATCGGTATCCACCGCTACCGGCGTTGTGGAGTTCATCAAAGCGCGACAGGCCGAGAGCTTTCCTTGCGAAGCGCCCGGATGAACGCCACGAATTCCTCGGCCCCTTCCGGGTCATATTCGGTGTCGGTCTTCAGATCTTCCAGGCTGACTGGCGGTTTGAGGACAAGGCCCGCCGGAAGTCGCACCTGATCTGCTCCAGTTTCCGCGTTGTAGGCTCGCTGTGGCATCTCGATTCCAGTTTAGCTCACCAGACAAGGCGTGATCGCACGTTCTACGGCCGCGTAACCCCAGGCAAGGGATCGCCCGCTTTTTCCCCGGCTGTGCCGCGGTTCGACCAGTGTGCACCAGGTATGCCCAAAAGTGTGCCCATCCCAAGCACAACTGTGCCCACTCCCCGCATGGAAGCCTTGCCCACCGTTGCGAGCGGTACGCATGAGACGCCGCAGCGGTCCATGAAAACTGGCCGTGTTTGGGAATCCTGGACAACGGGGTGCCCACTGCCAAATTATTGATTTTTGGTGCGTTGATGATTTGTAATCAGGATCGGGGGTTCAAATTCTCCGCCAGCTCCATAAATCATTCCGGCATCGCGGTTCCGGCCATCGCCAGTCTGCTGAGATGATGAGAGAGCCCACGGTCCTGGAGAACGAGCGCATCTTCGAAGTCCGTGTGGGCGGCGCTTGCGTGCCCCAGAGCGGCCTCCAGCATGCCGGCGATGTAGGGTGAGCGCGCCTCTTCGTGCGCCAGTGCCGCTTCCAGCCGCGGGCGCCACTTCGCTTCGTCGTAGCCGCCCAGCTTCTTCGCAGCGGCGCGCGCCCATACCAACTGTGCCGTGCCGGTGGCTGCGGCAACGGCGCGCCAACGTTCTTCAGCCTGCGCCGCGCGGTCGCAGCCCGCATCCACCTGCGCGAGCAAATATTGCGTCCTGGGCGCATTCACGAAGGGCTGCATGCCATCCCGCGTGAACGCCAGTCCGGATACTTCTGCGCCGATGCCTCGGACGGTCGCCGTGGCCGCTTCGCACTGTCTGGCCACAGCCTGGCTCAAGGCTTGCATCGTCTTTACTTCCACCCACACCTGCCGGACATTGGTGCCGCCCTCTTCGCGCGGGAAGAACCGATTCCGAAAGAGCGCGGCGGCGCCATCGAAATCTTCAGCCTCGGCACGATTGAGGGCGAGGGAGTACACCAGCTCCGCCGGCATGTTCGCCAGATCCGGATAGCGCTCCAGAGCCGCGACCCGCTCGTGTGCGGGACGCGCCAGCATGCTGAGAGCCTGGTCCATGCCAGCGTATATTTCCAGGTTCGTGTCGTCGGCATCCAGGCCCTCGCGGAAGGCTTCGAGCGCGCCCGCGGCGTC
>JBEKUO010000783.1:0-3096 GCA_049514955.1 Bryobacteraceae bacterium
AACTCACGCCGAGGCAATCTTCCGGCGTGCGCGGCCTTCCGCGCGCACGGGTTTGCGCCGCGTCTTGCGTGCGCCAAGTTGATACTCCGCCAACTTGCGCTGCAGCGTGTTGCGATGGATGCCTAGCAGCTTGCTGGCGGCTGAGCGGTTTCCCCCCGTGCGCTCCAGAGTCCTCTCGATCAGGGTTTTCTCCAGCAGTTCCGTTACCTCTTCGAGGAAAAAGCCGTTACCCATCAAATGGTCTACCAGGGCTTCGAATTCCTTTTTCATGTGCGGGCCTTTCCTGTCTCCGGCAATTCCTGAATTTCGCTCTTGAGGGCTCTGCCCCAAATCGTCTTCACCTGGTCGTAGCTCCTGCGGAATCCGTCCTTCAGTTCATGTGGCGCGACGGCGGCACACAGCCGAGCGGCGCCGATGACATACGGCGCCACCCTGGATTGCGCCACCGCATCCGGCGTCGACTTGCCTGGGCTGAACGCCAGCAGCGCCAGAATGATGGCGATCGCAATTAGCAATCCGCGCACCAGTCCGAAACCCGCCCCTAGCAGCCGGTCCACGAACGACAGCCCCGTCATCTTGATGAACCGTCCCAACGCACGGCCCACCAGCGCTCCCAGGATCAGCACGCCGCAGAAGACAATCAGGAATCCGCAAAAATGCGCAACGCCTGGCGAACTGACGTACGGCAACAGAAACGCACCGGCCGTGCCATAGAACCAGACGGCCGCGGCCAACGCCGCGATCATCGAGACCAGCCCCACGACTTCGCGCGTCAGGCCGCTGGAAAAGCTCGTCGCGATCGATACCAGCAGCAGGAGCAGCAACACCACGTCGAGCCAGTTCATAGTTCCTTGCCTGTCAGCACGTGGTATGCCTGCCTGTATTTTTCGCTGGTCTGGCGGGCTACCTCGTCCGGCAGCGGCGGCGCGGGCGGCTGCTTGTTCCACCGTATCGACTCCAGGTAGTCGCGCACGTACTGCTTGTCGTAAGAAGCTTGTGGGCCTCCGGGACTGTAGCTTTCCTTCGGCCAGAAACGCGATGAATCCGGTGTCAGCACTTCATCGCCCAGCACCAGTTCCTCGCCCACGAAGCCGAACTCGAACTTGGTGTCGGCGATGATCACGCCGCGCGTCTCAGCGTAGGCCGCCGCGCGCGAATAAATCTCCAGCGTGAGATCCCGCAGCCGCCGGGAAAGATCCGCGCCGGCCATCGAGCACATGGTCTCAAACGAGATGTTCTCGTCATGCCCGCTCTGCGCCTTCGTGGAGGGCGTGAAGATCGGCTCCGGCAGGCGATCGCTCTCGCGCAGTCCGGCAGGCAGCGGAATGCCGCAAACAGTTCCCCGCTGCCGGTATTCCTTCCAGCCGGAGCCCGCCAGATAGCCCCGCGCCACGCACTCGATATCCACCATCCGGGCGCGCTTCACCAGCATGGAGCGGCCCTCCAGTTGCTCGCGGAACGCGCGCAGCGGCGGCGGATAGTCGTCCACATTCGCCGTCAGGAAATGCGTCGGCGTGATCTCCCGGAGGAAGTCGAACCAGAAGATCGATAGTTGCGTCAAAACCCTGCCTTTGTCCGGTATGCCGGTGGGCAGGATGTAGTCGAATGCCGAAATGCGATCGGTGGCGACGATGAGCAATTGTCCGTCCACGCGGTAGACGTCGCGCACTTTGCCTTGCGCGTGTCCTTCGATTCCGGGCAGGTCGGTATGGAGGATTACGTGTTGTTCGGAGATCACAGGTTTTCAGGACCAATCGGGGGAGTAACTCAAATAATAACGCGTGCGCGCCGTTTGTCAAATAGGAAATTGTTCGGCGGAGTTCTATTACGCGTGCACGTCGCCATCGCCATCGAACAGCGACCGCGGTAAACCGCTGGAGCTGTGCTCCCACGCGCTGGTGCGCCAGTTGTCTACCTTGTCGGATACCCGCATCCAGGTGGAGAGGTTCAATATGAAGCGCTGGCCCAGGGCAAAAGCGTAAGGCTCGTACATCAGCCGCAATTGCGCCAGCTTGGCGTCGAACTCCGCCGGGTTCGTCAGCTTGATACCTGCCTCTGCCAGCGCCGCTCTTAAGCGCGCCAGGGCATCGGCCGGCAAGCGGTCCGGCTCCGGCGCACGCGGCGGCGCATTCACGATCTGCGCCAGGTCCACCACCGTGTGCCGTGCCATGGCGAACGTCAGGCGGGCCTGCCAGGGCGACAGGCCGTCGATACCCGCAATCACGACCGCGCAAACATCCAGTATGGCGGTCAGCGCCGCCAGCCATGATTGGTTGTCGTGCTGCGACCGGAAGTACGCCATCACAGGATAGGAAATGTAGCCCTCCAGCAGATCTGCCGACCAGATCTCCCACTCCCGCAGCAGTTGATCGAGAGCCGCCAGTCCGTGGCACGCTGCGTAGCGCCGGAAGAGTTCTGCGGCCGTGGGAGGCGATCCCGCACGCGCGTCCAGCAGCAGAATGTTGGTCTCCCGCTGCGCAAACGACTGATACAAGACTGGCAAATAGCTGATCACCAAAGCCAGGAAGCCGAAGCCGGTACCGCCCTCGAACACCGTCACCACGCGCGCTGCACGCGTTTGAGGAATCCCCAGACCCAGCGTAATAAACGTGGCGCCGCTCAAATACAGGCAGTGGCTGAACCGCACATTGGGCGGTCCCATCCACCAGTGCACCATGGCGAAGGCCACGATCATCAACGCGGCCCACACCATGATCAGAAACAGGAGCGAGAGTGGTCCGTAGAAACTGAGGTAGCGCTCACGGCGCTTGCCGGAGCGCACCCGCCGCGCCAGCCCCGACCATATGACCCACGTGGACAGATAGAAAAGCCGGCTCAGCCGCAAGCGCCGCGCCACGCGTCGCGGCAGGATGATGACCTCGAATCCATCCCACAGGACGATCACCAGGATAACCAGCCCGAGTATGCCCACCGCCGCAGTCATGCGAGCTTCCTTTTTCGGATAGGAGCACGGTGATTGTCAAGTGGGGCGGTGTTACCATAAGTGCGGGATGTGCCTCGCCATACCTGGAAAGATCGTCGAGCTGCTGGATACCCCAGGCGTGAAGATGGCCAAAGTGGATTTCGGCGGCGTGT
>JBEKUO010000784.1:0-3094 GCA_049514955.1 Bryobacteraceae bacterium
CAAGCCATCGGCCGCAAGTTCACCACGAGCTGGGACGGGCCGCCGATCGAGGTGATCGGGGTGGCGCGCAACGGCAAATACGTCACGTTCGGGGAAGGGGCCACGCCTTACTATTTCGTTCCGTTGGCGCAAGAGTACCAAGGCCGCGCGAGGGTGCTGATACGGTCGCGCGAAAATCCAGGCACCCTGATGGCAAGCTTGCGGCACCAGGTGAAGGCGCTCGATCCCGCCCTGCCCATCTTCGGCGTCAGGACCATGCCGGAGTTTCTGAATCGCACGGTGTCGATTTACCAGATGGGGGCTTCGCTAGTGGGAACTTTCGCGTGCACGGCGCTGCTGCTGGCGGTGATCGGCATTTACGGCGTATTGCATTTCACCGTGGCGCGGCGCACGCGCGAGATCGGCATTCGTATGGCGCTCGGCGCACAGCGGCGGCAGGTGGCGCTTCTGGTTTTGCAGCGCTCGCTGTTTTATGTGGGCCTGGGTGTCTGTGTGGGCGCAGGCTTGGCGCTTGGGGCGGCGCGCTTCACCGGCACATTGCTGGCCGGGGTCACCGGCGCCGATCCGCTTACGTTCTGCGCCGTGTTGCTGCTATTCGGATTGGTAGCGTCAATCGCCAGCGCCGTGCCAGCCCGCCGCGCCATGCGCGTCGACCCCATGCAAGCCCTGCGCTGGGAATAGGGTGGGGCAGGCGCTTTCGCCTGCCAACCTCACAGCCAGCACCCCCACTAACGCCGGCAGTCGGCCGCGAACTGAAGCTGCTTGATGGCCTCGTCGACCTGGCGTATGGCGTCGGCTTTGTGACCGCAATAGTCGTGCGCCGCGCCTTCAAGTTCCCGGCGAGTTTCACGCAACTCTCGAATCGCCTCGCGAATGTGCCGGCCCTCCGGCGGCGTGGTCTGCGCGAGTTTCGGCACAGAGATCACACCTATCGTCAGGAGCGCCGCCCAGGGTAGTATCGTCAGTAGTCTTTTCATATCGAGCTGAAATCCTCCTCGACGCATTTTACCTAAAACGGGGGCGATGGGGATATACTACGCAAGAAATGTCTCGCATACACACCGTGCGGGGCCCCCTCGATACCGCCCAACTGGGGGTCACCCTGATGCACGAACACGTTTTCGTGCTCTCCACCGAGATTCTGCAGAACTACCCGGATATCTGGGGCGACGAAGAACAGCGCGTCGCCGACGCCGTGGCGCGTCTCAACGAGCTTTACGAACTGGGCGTCCGCACCATCGTGGACTTGACGGTCATCGGCCTGGGCCGCTACATCCCGCGCATACAACGCGTGGCCGCGCAAACGCCGCTCCAGATCGTGGTGGCCACGGGGGTCTACACCTATCGCGATCTGCCGTTTCATTTCCACTTCCAGGGTCCCGGCACGATTCTGGACGGCCCCGAGCCGATGGTCGAGATGTTCGTGCGCGATATCGAGGAAGGGATCGCGGGCACGGGTGTGAAGGCCGCGGTTCTCAAGTGCGCCACGGATCAGCCCGGCGTGACTTCCGGAGTCGAACGCGTGCTGCGGGCGGTGGCGCAGGCGCACCGGCGCACGGGCGTGCCCATTTCGACCCACACGCACGCAGACACCCGCCGCGGCCTGGAACAGCAGAAGATCTTCGAGGAGGAGGGTGTGGACCTGACGCGCGTGATTATCGGCCATTCCGGCGACACCACCGACATCGCGTACCTGGAAGAGCTGATTGCACGCGGCTCCTACATCGGCATGGACCGCTTCGGCATCGACATGCTGCTGCCCTTCGAGGATCGCGTCAATACCGTAGCGCGGATGTGCGAGCGAGGTCATGCCGGCAAAATGGTGCTCTCGCACGATGCCGCGTGCTTCAACGACTGGATTCCAGGAAGGGCCGCGCCAATGCTTCCCAACTGGCACTACCGGCACATCCACAAAGACGTGCTGCCGGCGCTGTGCGCGCGCGGCGTGACGGACGCGCAGATTCATACGATGCTGGTGGAGAATCCGCGGCGCATATTCGAGAGGCAAGGGGCGTATGCCGCGTCCTGAGCCATTCGACAAAAGCGGGATCACGCGCGGCGGCGACGGCATCGCGCGCTATGACGGGCGTCCGGCCTCGCTGATCGAAATGCTCAGGACCACGGTGGAGGCCACCCCGCAAGCCGAAGCCATTGTGGAGTTGGGTGGCGAGCGGGTCACTTATCGCGAGTTTTGGAATCGCGCGGCGCGCGTGGCAGGCGGGCTGAAGCGGAAGGGCATCGGCACCGGCGACCGCGTGGCCATTCGCCTCGGCAACGGCCTCGCCTGGTGCGTGGCGTTCTTCGGCGCGCAGATGGCCGGCGCGATCGTCGTGCCGGTAAACACGCGCTTCAGCGAGCCGGAAGCGGCCTATGTGATCTCCGACTCGGGGTCCTCCTTCACCTTTCTTCCGGGGCAGCCGCTGCCGGATGGGCGGCCCTTCGTCACGGACCGCTGGACGCAGCCGGACGTCGCCGCCATCTTCTATACCAGCGGCACCACCGGCTTCCCCAAGGGCGCCATGACCACGCACGAAGGCTTCCTCTCCAACATAGAGACTTGCCACCGCATCATGACGTTGCCTACGGATGGCAGCATACGCAATCTGGTCTCGGTGCCGCTATTTCACGTGACCGGCTGCAACAGCCAGTTCCTGCCCACGTGTGAAAGGGGCGGAACCACCGTGATCATGCCGGCCTTCGAGGTGCAGGCGTTTCTGGCGGCCATCGGCAGAGAGCGCATCAACCTGCTGGTGTCCGTGCCCGCGATTTACTGGCTGGCTTTGAATCAGCCCAACTTCAGCGGCGTGGATACGCGCGCCATCAAGTGGCTGACGTATGGCGGCGCGCCCATCGCGCCGGCGCTGGTCGGGCGCATCATGGAAGCCTTCCCGGAAGCGCGCGTCGGCAATGGATTCGGCCTCACCGAAACGACCTCGGTGGCCACGTTTCTACCGCACGATTACGCGCACACCCGGCCCGATTCGGTGGGATTCGCCGCGCCCGTGGTGGACCTGAAGCTGTTCGAAGTGAATGCCGAAAGCGGCGCAGGCGAGCTGCTGGTGCGCGGTCCCAACGTAGTGAAGGGCTACTGGAA
>JBEKUO010000785.1:0-3081 GCA_049514955.1 Bryobacteraceae bacterium
GATTTCTGGGTGACCTTAGCGAGAGGGACCCACCCGTTCCCATCCCGAACACGGAAGTTAAGCCTCTCAGCCCCGATTGTACTGCACGCGCGAGTGTGTGGGAGAGTAGGAAGTTGCCCGGTTTATACCACGAAAGCCTCCGAGTAATCGGAGGCCTTTTTGTTGTCAAATCGCTGCCCGGAGTCAGAGCGATCTGACCGTCAAAACAGCCGTTCCATCAGGTTCGCCAGCAAATCGCCGTCGACCGGTGCTGTGCGCGGGCCTCTCCAGTCGAAGAAGCGCCACGCAGCGGCATCCTCATTCAGGCAGAAGAATAGCAGATAGCTCCGAATCTCGAAATGTTCGAGCATCCTCTGGTTGTAGGTGCGCACTTCGCCGTCCAGGACGTACGGGACGGGAAACTTCTCCGTTGAAAAAAGCTGCGGAGTGGCCTGGAACGTCATCTGCATCTCGCGCCCCTGGGAGCTGATCTGGATCAGGTTCACCCCAGACTCGCGGAACGTCTCCGGAGCATACGTGGGTGGCGCCAGATCCAGCGCCGAGTCCGAGAGCCTGCTGTTCAGCGACGACACGAACTCCGCGCAGATCTGGTGAAGCTGGCAGGCGCCTTGGCGGCGTAGCGCGGCCACCTCGTCCGCATTCACCAGGAAGCGCTCGGACTTCCGCGCAGCGTCGATCTGCTTTGCGAGTCTGGCGATTGCGTCTTCGTGGGCCATAAGGGTGGGAAATATTGATTGTAAACCCAACGTCCGATGTTCGGTGGCGTTCGGCCCGCACAATTATGGCGGAACATGCGAGGGATCACAACGCGTCGTGGCGAGCGCGCGGTTAATGCTGGAACTCGAGATTGGCGCCGGCGCCCACCTTACGAAGGGCGCGGAGTTTGAATGTCTGGCGATCATGCAGCAGGATATTGGGGTTGCGCATCGTCCCGGCGGCAGTATCCTGCCAGCCCGCCGTGAGGAACTGTGCCATGGCGCTGTCGACGATCAGGACATCCGCATCCCGGCAACCGGCGGCGAGCGCGGACGGGTGTCCCTCAAACATCCAGACGCAGTGGCCGATGTACGACAGGCCGGCCAGCATCCCAAAGAACGGGACGGTCTTGTTCACGTGGGCCAGGCTCGGCACAACGCTTTGACCAATTTCCGCGAAGCTGGCATCCGCGATGACCGCGATGTTGCGCTTCACAGCGGATGAAATCACTCGCTCCATATTCTTCGCCAGCGCGTCGAACTCGGCAGACTGGGGCAGCCGCGGCATCAGCAGTAAAGAGCGATCCGGCCGCAGGATCGCGATCCCGCCGCTCCGTTTTCATTCGCGTCCGTACTCCGGACCGTGGCCAGGATCGCTTCCACGTTCCGCTGCCGGTCCACATCTGGCATGCGCGGTTCCAGACGATCCGGAGCGGTGGCCGCTGCAGGCCCGCTTTGCGCGCGGAGATGGCTCTGGCCGGTACGGGGATCTACGTAGTCGGAGAAGTCCGGCTGGATCGAGAGGCTGATCGGCAGCTTCCACTTGACGACCAGTTCCAGAACAGTCCTGGCGATGGGCGGTGGTTCGGCATGAACACCTTCCCGGTAATACCCGACTGAGCCGCTCGTTTCCTTGGCGCTTTTTGAGAGCCGCGTCCAGGTCTGCGAGGTCTGCGGGCTGGCCCTCCAGCAGGATGGCGCCCGAAGAAAACACGCTGATTCTTAACGCCATTTCTTTCGCGTCTCCCGGCAAACGGCCGGCAGATCTACAGAGTACCTTGATTGGATACGCGGTCACGAGGATATCGAAGGATATCCACCTCCGGCACGCAACGCGCGCCTTGATATCATGGGCCTGATGACATGGCGTTGATCGCCGTTTCCGGACAGCCTGGTTGCCGGTTTGAAGAAGTGGCGCGCATCAGCGTGCACCGCCTCGGGTTCGAGCTGGTCAATGAGTCGCGGATTCACGGACTCATCGAGCGCGACTTCGGTCCGGACGCGGAAGTGCCCCAGAAGGCCCGGGCCGACCTAGTGGCGTCCATCCTCGCGCGGCTGGCCACCGAACATCATCTGGTGTATTGCGCGGCCGGCGCCGAGATGCTTTCGCGCCAGTTCCCCGGCACCCTGCGCGTGCACCTGGTGGCGGGGGATTCGGTCAGGATCGGCAATCTGATGCTGGACCGCCGGCTGGAGCGCCCGGCGGCCCGGCAACTGCTCCGCGAACTGGATGCCGCCCAAAGCGCACAGTATAAGAGCATGTTCGGCAGGGCCACCGCGCCTCCTTATTGGTTCGACCTGCTGCTGAATGCCGAATCCATAGACTCCGAGCAGATGGTGGAACTGATTCAGAGCTCGGTGCGCACGCTGGGCCTGAAGGAGCGCGGCTTTCTGTCGGCCGCGGCCGAAGCGCAGATCCAGTTTCAGATCCGCCTGCGACTCTCGCGGCATGGCATCGTGCCGCCCGGCGCGGTGCGCCTCCCGGATAAGGCTTTCGCGCATCAGAGCGAGCAGATCTTCGCCAACCTGCTGGATTTCTACCGCATCGCATGGGAGTACGAGCCGCGCAGTTTTCCGGTACAGTGGGATGCGGAGGGGCGCGTTTCCGAATCGTTCACTCCCGATTTCTACCTGCCGGAGTTCGATCTTTACGTGGAGCTCACGACCATGAAACAATCGCTGGTGACCCGCAAGAACCGCAAGGTCCGGCTGCTGCGGGAACTCTATCCGCACATGAACATTCAGATCTTCTACCAGAAGGATTTCGAAAATCTGATCTTCAAGTACGGCTTGGCGGAACGGCCCGCGAAGGCATGAGCAGAGATCTTCCGGTCATCGAGCGGATTCTGTTCACGGAGGAGCAGATTGCGCAGCGCATACAGGAGGTCGCCGCCGAGATCACGGAGCGATACCGCGGCAAGCCGCTCAAACTGATCGGCGTGCTGAAAGGCTCCGTCTTTTTTCTTACGGCGCTGGCCCGCCAGATTCAGATCCCGGTAAAGATCGACTTTCTGGCGATTTCCACTTTTTCGAACCGGTCCAGCGCGCCCGGCGTGGTGCGGATCGCCAAGGATCTGGACGAGGGCATCGAAAACGAAGACGTGCT
>JBEKUO010000786.1:0-3078 GCA_049514955.1 Bryobacteraceae bacterium
GCTTGGGCCTAAGTGGATTCCGGCGGCGGACGCCCTGCGAATCCTGTGCCTGATTGGGATGTCAATTGTATTTTCATGTTTTACCGGTCCTCTGCTGCAGGCGCTTTCCAGACCTCACCACCTCGCCGCGCTGGAGTGGGCGCGCATGACGCTAGGAACCGCCCTTGTGGTTGTCGCCGGTCTCCTTGTCCGGAACAGCACCATTGATCGGCAACTCATGGGGATTGCGTTGGCGCGTTGTGCCACAATGACCTGCTTGGTGGCGCCGATCTTCCTGTCCATCTTGATGCGCCTGGGTAAGATTTCGTTTCGCGACCTGACATCGGCGGTTGCACCCTCCTTGGTGGCGTCTCTGAGCACGGTTGCTGCGGTCGTACTATTCCAAGTCTCGGGTTGGCTGGCGGGCGGCAAGCCGTTGATCTTGCTGATCGCGCAAACCGCGGTGGGCGGCTTCACCGGGCTGACGGTGCTGCTGATCCTTGACAGTCAACTGTGCGGTCTGGTCGTATCACTAAGGCAACGAATGTTCCGCCTACTGTCAGTAAGCCGGGCTTAAGGGTCCGCCCGCTCCACTCTCGGCACCGCTATGAACCATCAAGTGAAGCCGCCTTTACAGCCAGAGATATTTGAACCGAACACCGTTTCCGCCGGCCTGTGTCCGGTGTGCGGATGCGACCACTTTGTCGAATGGCTGAAAGCACCTGACAGATTTCACGGCCGCCACAAGCTTTATTCTCTGATCCGTTGTCCATCGTGTTCGCTGGTTCGCCTTCAGGACCCGCCGCCACCGTCCGAGATCGCAGAACACTACGGTGCCCGCTACGATGGCGCAATCTCCAGCCCGGGAGACGACCCCGGTCACTGGCGAGAGCGCCGAGAGGCGCTTTTGCGTGTTAAGCCCGGCGGGGCGTTACTCGACCTTGGCTGCAGTTCTGGCGGCTTTCTGGCGGCAATGAAGGGGCCATCGTGGAAGCTCTTTGGGGTGGAAGTATCGGAGCCGGTGGCGAAGAGAGCGCAGGACAGATGCGGCGCGGAGGTCTTCGTTGGCGCTATTTCGGATGCACCCTTTCCGCCAGACAGCTTCGATGCGATCACCTGTTTCCACGTGTTCGAACATCTGTATGAGCCGCGAGAGGTACTGGCCAGAATATCGGAATGGCTAAAGCCAGGAGGTGTATTTTACACAATGATGCCGAACATCGACTCAGCGGGCGCGCGCATTTTCGGGTCATATTGGTACGCGCTGGAGCTGCCACGACACCTATATCATTTTTCTCCCGCGTCATTAAGAGCACTCGCCGACAGGGTGGGGCTTGAAGTCGTTTCGCTCACGACTAATCGTGAAGTGTTCATCGAACAAAGCATGCGGTATGTATTTGACGCGATCTGCCGAAAAGCCGGGTACTCTCGTCCGCCGCTTTCCGACGCTCGTACGCCCAGTATTGCGTGGCGGGTAATCCGGAAAGCTTTCAGGCTGACTATCTTGCCGTGCTTGACTTGGCTCGCGTCCTTTGCGGGAGACGGAGAAAGCATCCATGCAATCCTCAGGAAAGACCTTGACGGCTCACTGGACGTCTGCCTCTGAAGACCTGTGTTAGATCCGCGAACGAATTACGATCGCTCGGAGCCAGGTCGACCTGGCTCCAGGGGTGAATCCACATGAAATTCAGCGTTATCATCCCAGCGTTCAACTGCGAGGAGACTGTTCAATCCACTCTGGAGTCGGTCTTCCGTCAGACGGAGCCTCCCTTCGAGGTTCTCATTATGGACGACGGGAGCACGGATCGGACGCCATCCATTTTGCAGGCCTATAAGCCGCGCGCGGTTCTGTTCCGGCAGCCAAACGCCGGGCTTGGCGCCGCACGAGACGCGCTTTGCCGTCGAGTGCAAGGTGATATAGTTGCGGCACTCGATTCCGATGACCTGTGGCACCCCAGATACCTTGAGGTCCAGCGCCAGCTGATCCAGGAGTATCCGGACGCCGTGGCGTACTTCACAGGCCACGTGAACTTCGAAGGGAGCCGGGATTATGAATGGACCAGCGACCCGCTGAAATTTACAGCAGCCACGAGAGTCATACCATCGGCGGCATTCGTCAGAGAATACAATGCCGCACCCGGACCCTTCGCATCCATGAGTTATTGCTGCGTCCCAGCCGACGTGCTGAGAAGGCTCGGTGATGCTCCATTCAGGCTAAGAAAGAGCGAAGACCTGTACTTTTTCAGCAGGGTGGCGCTTCTCGGGCCGATAGTCCACGCGGGAATTCCACTGGTGGCATATCGTATCCGCCCTGGGTCGCTTTCGTCAAACCGATTGCTCCTTGCCGAGTCTACGGTACGAACGTTCGAGTTACTTGAAGGAGAGTATGGAGCTATCCACGATAAAGACCTAGCAAAAGGGTTCTATCACGCGCGCGCCAACAAGAGAAGAATGTACGCAAAGACCTTGATGGGCGCGGGCCGGACACTGGAAGCTCGTTCCCAGGTGACGCGTTCGCTGCGCGACTGTGCCAATATAGCGTCGGTTGCGAAATCCATGGCCTTACTACTGTTCACGTACATGCCAACGGAGCTGCAGCCAGCGTGGCCGCAAGGCGGATGTGACTCAAGGATTGGGTCGACGCGCTAGCTCGTCCCGTGCCGGATCTTTCATGAGCCAAGATGGAGCAGATCTGGGATTGAACAGGATTCTCGCCTCGTACCTTCGAGAGGGGGCTCGTGTAGAGCGTTGCGCCCGACGGGTTGATGATCTTCGATGACGGTTCGATGGATAGTATCGAGGCGACTGGCTCACGGATGTGCTTGCAAGCGTAAGTTTCCAGAGCGCTTTTTAGACTGGCTCGACCGAAAGCGATATCGCTCCCCACTGCCTGCGATGTCTTTCGTTTGCGCTGGTTACGATCTGAGTTATTTCCGAGAGCTGTCGTGAGATGGCATAGCGGCATGTGCCACTGCGCGAACCGCAGCGCGAGGCATTCTCCGAGGTCTTGTCCGCAAGCCGCTCATTGACGATTCTTGCGGCGAAGCGAGATCTCACAAGGCCCAACCCTATCTGCTGAATCCGTTCGGTTCTACTCGT
>JBEKUO010000787.1:0-3076 GCA_049514955.1 Bryobacteraceae bacterium
TATCCGGAATTCCGCCGCGGGACTTGCGTAGGGATTGCAAGGTCTCCGACAAGCGGTCCTGAAGTCCTGATGGGGAAGTTAGTTAGCGTTTTTAGCGCAAATGAATGGACATGTATTGAGCGCCGGCTAAGGAACGCTTACGAAAAGGCCACAACCAAATGCCCTCACCGCGCGATAATCTCCCGCAGCGGCCGCCAATAAATATTCCGGAACGCCACCGGCCCATGATCCCCTTGCAGCATGATGGGATTCTCACCCGCCTCCGGAATATTATTGGCCGCGCGTGTGGGCCCGTCCACCTCCACGTTGTTCTGCACCGACAGGCCGTTATACACCACGCGGATGAATCTCGCGTTTTCCGTCTTCTTGCCGGATGCGTCGAATCGCGGCGCGCGGAACCAGATGTGGTACGACTGCCACTCGCCCGGCCGGCGCGAGGCGTTGCGGCTGGGCGCCGATCCGCCCACGCCCTTGTTGTCGATCCAGCGATGATAAATGCCGCCCGCGTCCGACGAAGTTACCGGCTCCGTCGATCCCCAGCTATCGAAAATCTGCACCTCGTACAGGCTGTGCAGATACACGCCTGAGTTCGATCCCTGCGCCAGCATGAACTCCACATACAGCTCGATATCGCCGAATTTGCGGTCGCTGATCAGATTGACCGTCCTGCCGTGCAAGCCGTTCAGGATGCGGTCGCCAGGTCCCGAAACGGCGGAGAGGCGTGTAGGTCCCAACAACCGGTCCCAGATGATACCGCTGGTCGTGAACCAATCGTTCTGCCCGGAACCAAGGCCGTGCCATCCCGCGAGATCGTGGCCGTCGAGCAGCGGAGTCCAGCCTTCCTCGATCAGATACGGCGCATCGCCGTGCGCATCGCCGTCGTTGAACTGTTCCCGCTGCTGGGCAAAGGCGGCCAGCGCCGCAGCGAGGCAGAGAATCGCTTTCCACATACCAGACGAGTGTATCCCGGTTCAGACCTCCACTGTATGCTTCAACCGAACCAGGGCTTGGGACCAATAGGTCTGCAGGCGCGGGACGTCGGCGCTCTCGGTCAGTTTTTCATGCGACACAACCACCTCCGTCTTGCTTCCTCTCACGTAGAATGCGATCGCCACCTTGGTGTCGTCGAACCACCTCAGATGCAGGCGCTTTTGCGGCGTGGATTTCGCCACTTCGAATCGCGCTCCCGGCAGCCAGCGGTCGCGCGTCGCCTGGTCCTGCCAGGCTGCCCAAACCACTGCCAAAGGAGCCGTCAAGGTCTTGCTGCGCTCCGCCGTGTAGCCAGTGCCTTTCTGGTGTATCTGGCGCATGCCGTGCCGTTGCTCGTAAGCCACCATCACCATCTGGCTCCACCACGCGGTCAGGCCGTGCTGCTTCCGAAGTACGAGGACGGCTTCCCTATAGTCCATCATGCGTGCGCCGGCTTTGGTCAGGATCTTGAACCACTGCTCCCACGTCTTGCCGGTCTTGGCCTTCAACGCATCTTCGCTGATGCGGCTCACCGGCCTGCTTCGCAAGCGTCGCACCATAACAGTGGTTGATTGTAACTCAATCGATGCGCCGCACGACCTGTCCCGCCACTTCTCCCAGCAACTGCCGGACTGTCTTGCGAGTCACCGGGTCGCGCAACTCCGGCGCCAGATCCGCCAGCGGCGCCAACACGAAGCGCCGCTCGCGAAAACGGGGATGCGGGATTTCGAGCGACGGCGTGCGCATCACGGAGTTCCCGAACAGCAGGATATCGATGTCGATGGTGCGCGGTCCCTTCGGCGTCAGGCGCCGGCGGCCGAGCCGCGCTTCCACCCGGCTGGTGCGGTGGAGCAACTGCAAGGGGAACAGGTCCGTTTCCGCCTCGGCGGCCATGTTCAAGAACCAGTGCTGGCCCTGCACATACATCGGCTCGGTTTCGTATACCGGCGAGACCCGCAGGATGTGAAGCCGCGGAGATTCGAGCGCGGCGAGCGCGTCCCGCAGCATCGCCTGGCGATCGCCCACGTTGGACCCCAGACCCAGATACACCGTCTTCATGGTTCTTCAAAACAGCGCCGGGTGATCGCCGCGGAACCGTCGCTCGATGTGGAAATACTCGAACGCCAGGTCCGTAGCCACTCTCCCGCGCGGCGTGCGGTTCAAAAAGCCGAGCTGAATCAGATACGGCTCATACACCTCTTCGATGGTATCGGCCTCCTCGGAAATGGACGCGGAAATGGTGTTCAGACCCACCGGGCCGCCCTTGTATTTTTCGAGGATCGTCAGCATGATCTTCTGGTCGATCTCGTCCAGGCCGTAGCGATCCACTTCCAGCAGATTCAGCGCAGTCTGCGCAACGGCTTGCGTGATGCGGCCGTCGGCCCGCACTTGCGCGTAATCGCGCACGCGGCGCAACAGCCGGTTGGCGATGCGCGGCGTGCCCCGGCAGCGCCGTGCGATCTCCTCGGCGGCGTTGTCGTCGATCTCCACGCTGAGCAGGCGCGCCGAGCGCTCCACGATGATCCTCAGCTCGTTCACCGCGTAAGGATCGAGCCGCAGCACCAACCCGAAGCGGCCCCGCAGCGGCGCGCTGATCAGCCCCTGACGCGTGGTGGCGCCGATGGCCGTGAAACGCGGCATCGGCAGCGAGTGCGTGCGTGCGCCCGGCCCCGCCCCCACCAGGATGTCCACGCGGAAATCCTCCAGCGCGGAATACAGCATCTCCTCCACGTCCGGCATCAGACGGTGTATTTCGTCGATGAAGAAGACCTGCCGCGCGTGTATGTTGCTCAAGATGCCGGTGAGGTCCAGCTTCTTCTGCAGCACGGGTCCGGACGTCGTGGTGATCTGCACCTGCAGCTCTTCCGCGATGATGCAGGCAAGCGTTGTCTTGCCCAGCCCTGGAGGACCGTAGAGCAGCACGTGATCCATGGCTTCCGCGCGCAGTTTGGCGGCCTCGATGGCGATGGCCAGGTTCTCCTTCAGCTTATTCTGACCGGCGAAGTCGGCGAGACTGCGCGGGCGGAGTCCCGCTTCGAACTGCGCATCTTCTGGCTGGCGCGCGCCGGAAACAAGTTGCCGATCGGGCATTCGTTTTCAGCTTAAC
>JBEKUO010000788.1:0-3058 GCA_049514955.1 Bryobacteraceae bacterium
GATCTCAAACCGCCGGCCACCGTCATCATCGGCGAAGTCGTGGGTCTGCGTGCGAAGCTCAACTGGTTCGAACGCCTGCCGCTGTTCGGGCAGCGCATTGTGGTCACGCGCGCGCGGGGCCAGGCCGAAGCCCTCTCCGCGAAACTGCGCGCGCTCGGCGCTGACGTCATCGAGCTACCGGCCATCGAAATCCAGCCCGCGCTGGATTACGGGCCGCTCGATCGCGCCATCGCCAACCTGGCCTCCTATGACTGGCTGATCTTCACCAGCGCCAATTGCGTGCGATTCTTCCTGGAGCGCCTGGACCGGTCCGCCGTGGACCTGCGCGCCTTGCGCGCCCGCATCTGCGCTATCGGACCCGCCACGCGCGCCGCCATCGAAGCCATCCACCTCAAAGTAGATGTGATGGGCCAAAACTACGTGGCGGAAAGCCTGCTCGCAGCCCTCGCCACGCACGATCTGGCCGGCCGGCGCATCCTGCTGCCGCGCGCCGCCGTAGCGCGCGATCTGGTGCCTGTCGAGCTCGCCCGCCGCGGCGCGCAAGTAGACGTGGTGGAAGCTTACCGCACCGCCGCTTCCCAGATCGCCGTCCCCGATCCCAAGCCCGACTGGGTCACCTTCACCAGTTCCTCAACCGTGCAGAACTTCGTCACTGCCGCCGGCGCAGCCGCGCTTACCGGAGTGAAGGTCGCCTCCATCGGTCCCGTAACCACCGCTACCGCCCGTAAGCTCGGTATCGAAGTGACGGTCGAAGCCTCCGTCTATACGACAGACGGCCTAGTCGAAGCCATCCTTCGCGCGGTAAGCTTGCAGAAAGACTGAGAGGATCATGCCGTTTGACCGCATCTCGATAAACCCGAAAATTTTTCACGGACAGGCGTGGACGCGCATTCCCGTTCATCAGATTGTCCGCATGCTGGCAAACGGAGACACGGTGGAGGATCTGCGTGCGCAGTACCCCTCCCTCCTGCGCGAGGACATCATGGCCTGCCTCGACTACGCCGCTGAGTTAGCCGAGGAGCAGATCACTCCCCTCCAGGCCGCGGACCTTTGAGGGATGAGAATCCTGGTGGATGAAAACATCCCCCGGATCACGGTGGAGGCCCTCAGTGCGCTCGGCAACGATGTTAAGGACATTCGCGGGACACTCGCACGGGGCCTTCCCGACCCCGAAGTGTGGCGGGTAGCCGCGACGGAAGCGCGGCTTCTCATTAGACAGACAAGGGATTCAGCGAATTCCGCACGATGCATCAGACCGGCCTGGCTATGCGATCACACTACAAACAAACCTCACTCGGCGGCTTGGCGGTGAATGTAATCGAATGCTAAGATACCCACGGCGATCGCCAGCGACAGCAGCGTGATCGCCCAGCCGATACGGTTCTCCAGCGGCATCTCGAAGACGAACGCAATCTCGTCGTCGCCAGGCGGCGCGTCGATCGCGCTGAAATGCAGCGCGTCGGGATGCACCGGAAGCGGCTTGCCGTTCAGGTGGGCGTGCCACGCCGGATCGTAGGTCACTTGAACCAGAACGGACTGGCCCTGTTCCACACGGGCATGCACCCGCATCGCATCGGTTCCCTGCCAGGCAGTTGCCGTGGGCGCATCGGGACCCTGTTCGACTACGGCGGCGTAAGCCTGCAGGGCCTCGACGCTCCAATGCGGCCACAACGGTTGCAAGCCATGCAAGCGCGCCGCGTCCACGACGCGCGCCAGCGACGCATAGCGCCGCGGCACCTGGTAAATCACGTTGCCCTGATGGTCGTCGTACAATACCGGCAGTACGCCCGCGAATTTATATGGATGCACGAAATCGTGGTACATCTCTTGCGACTGCGCATCGGGAACGATCACGGCATCGGCGCCCACAGCTTTCAGCCAGCTCACCGCGGTTTCCGGATCGGAGCCGGTCATGACTGCCCACTGCGCGTCGGGCAGGGCTTGATTGAGAAGCCCCTGTTCGGAGCCGCCGCCCACCTGCGCCAAGTCGTGCCAGGTATCCCACCAGAACCGTATGGACCCGCTCACCTCCGTGCGCGCCTGCGGAAGATGGCGCGCAATCCAATCGGACATGCGGTATTCGACGCGCTCCTGGTAATCCGATTCGGCCGGACATAGCTCCCAGGCGTGCCGGACGTAATGGCGCGCCCCCCAAAGCGCGAACAACACGACCATCGCTGCCATTGACCGCACCGCCCATACCCGCGAGGGCGCAGTCGCGCGCCAGTTCCATAACCGTCGCAGTACCTCGACGCAGGCCATAATCATCGCCAGATCGAGTTCCGCAGCTAAGCGATGCGCTTCGCCTATCACGCGAAAGTTGTGGAAATGCCCTGCAACATTCAGCCCCAAACACAGCACGCTGCCGCAAAGGAAGACCGCGTAGGCCTGTTCCGGCTTGCCTGACGCGCCCAGTAGCGACAACGCCGCAAACAGGACGATAGCCACGGCGAATAAGACCACGGACAACGTGCTGCCCGGCGACGATACATACCGCAAGTTCTCAATAGTAATTCGCAGGTAGGATGGCGTCAGCCAAAACGCCGACAGACCGTAAGCCAACGCAGGAATCGCCGCGGCGCGCAGCCATACCCGATTGTCGCGGTGAGCGACCCACACACTCCACACCAGAATTGGGTAGAAGATCGCCAGCGCGACAGCGCCGTAGAAATTCGTCAACGCTGCCAGCGCGCACCACATCGCCGCCGCGGCAACGAATGCTGTACGGCGCTTCTCGAGAGCCAGCCAGGCAAACGCGAGGGCGAATGGCAGGAGTGCCAGCGACGACATGTGCGGGCCTTCGCCAGTGCCTAGCAGGACCCAGAGATGCCAGGGAGCCCGATGAGGCGACCTCCATGGAATCGCCAGGAATACGGGCGAGACCAGGGCCGCACCAACAGCGGCCAGCCATGCCGCGCCTCGCGAGCCACTCATCACCCGGACCATGAAGTACACGCCCGCAATGCCCAGGCAGTAGAACAGCCCGGTGTACACGTGGTACGCCTTCACCGGGATGAATACGCGCGATAGCAGCGCCGTGCCGTAGCGCAGCACCGGC
>JBEKUO010000789.1:0-3054 GCA_049514955.1 Bryobacteraceae bacterium
GACAGATCCGACGTCAACCTCCGATGCGGATGAAATGAGCGTTCTCCTGCTCGACACGAATGTCGTGTCGATCTTGTTCAAGCCGGATCATTCCCTCCACCAAAAATGGTGGAAGGCGTGCATACTCCGCAAACGCTGACGGCGGCCTTCAGGCTGCACGAGCATTATCAGAGGACGGGGGATATGCGGGCGCCAGTTTGTGGGGTAAGTTTGAACAGTCGCGTCTCGGAATCGGCTGACTAATCGGATCAGGCAAGAGTTACCAATTGCCAGCGAAACGTATCGCGCCATAGTTCCGCGATCTGCTGATCTATGACAAGAGAGTACTGTTGAACGAGCATGTCCTGGTCTATCTGATGTAGCTGACAAAGCGCGTCGGCCCACTGCCCATCCGGCACGACGATCGCGGCGTCCGCTGGGGTAAACGACAGCTCATCACAAGCTATGCGCCACTCTCGCTCCCAGGTAAAATCAATGACGTCTTCGCCACTAAGCTCGAACCGAACATGGCGCCAACGCAGCTCTTCCGGCAGACGGTCGAAATCATCACCCGGCTGGTAGATCACTGGTCTGCCGCCGCGCTCGTAAATCCAACTCTTTTCGAACATTAACCCAAACTGCGAATAACGGGTGAACGGGAACTGACGGACAAAATCTGCGGCAAACGCTGCGACCGGCGCCTCCGTGAAGCAGACACAGCGGTAGCCACCGCGAATCATTCGGTTTCCACCAAATAGCCGGCAGTCCTGAATAATGCTTCGCAGCGTCGAGAACGCGTCGCCAGCGCGCTCGCCACGGACGAAATGAATCAGCTTGTCGCTTAGGTCGAAGCGCCCGCCCATGTGGTATCCGGTCGGCACGGTTTGCCATCGCGTCATCTGCGCAACAATTATACTCGCCCGCTGCCGACTTATACATCGCACGGACGTGTACGATCAGTAATATCGAAAGGTAGCATCCAGCCGAGACCGTCGACCCTGCCTGTACTACAATCGTCAGGATCGCTCGCCAAGTGAATAGGCCGAGGACTGCGGGACCCAATAAGCTAGCGGCAAACATGCCGCGGCCAGAGCTTGATCCCTGCGGTCCCAGCCTAACGGCCCTTCGCGAATGCCCGATCCAGCTTATTCAGCAGCGCCAAGCCTCGCTTCCTGGAGCCACGCTGAGCCAGTGCTTTGAACCGTGCCTCGGTGTCATACTGCGTCAATGCGGAAGTTGCCAACTCGTCCATCAGGCGGTTGATGCTCATGCCTCTGGCTTTTGCCAGGCTACGCAAGCGGTCGTGCTTGTCTTCCGGAATTCGGATCGTCAGTGTACTCATATCAATTCTCCCAGGGCGTCTCTACGAGCCGAAGCTCGAAGGCCCGACAAGCCGAAGTCGGCTGAACGGAAGTCCGCGACGTTGTGCGTAACGATTGCCTCGGCACCGCCGGCGTGACGGTGCAGTACCGCTTCCAAACAGGTCGTGATCGCCAGTCGAGATGCTCCACGCGTACAGAGCTGCACACATTATAGCTTCGGCCTGACGATGGCGAATGTTCGCAAGTCCGGAAGCAAGGAACCGTAATAACGCACATTGACAATCTTCGCCATCCGGATTAATCTGAAAACAAACTGGAGCGCTTACCCATGAACGTCTCTCTCACGCCGAAGTTG
The DNA here is from genome assembly GCA_049514955.1 of Bryobacteraceae bacterium. Classification (GTDB taxonomy): domain Bacteria; phylum Acidobacteriota; class Terriglobia; order Bryobacterales; family Bryobacteraceae; genus Bog-159. The sequence goes on from JBEKUO010000789.1 coordinate 1,657, forward strand.
GAAAAATTCGTAAGCGCCAAGGTGCAATCGGGCCGCTACAACTCGGCGAGCGAGGTCGTCCGGGAGGCGCTGCGGCTGCTGGAGGAGCACGACTCGGCGCGCGCCGCCCGGCTGGCGGAATTCAACCAGGAACTCGGCCGCCGCCTAGCCGCCCTAGATCTCGGCGAAGTCGTTGACCCAGCCGTGACCCGGGCCCGATTGCAGCGCAAGTCCGAACAGCGCCGGAAGTCCCGGCTACGTCCTTAGCGCCGATGCGGGCTTCGATCTCGACGAGATTTGGGAATACATCGCTGGGGATAGCATCGAAGCCGCCGATCGTTGGATCGGAAAACTGTTCAATGCATTTGAAGCCCTCGGCCATACGTCTGGGATGGGCCACAAGCACGAAGACCTCACGCCATATCCGGTCCTATTCTGGCCGGTCGGCGCTTATCTCGTCATCTATCGCTCTGACCGTCGGCCCATTGAGATCGTGGCTGTAACCCAGGGCTCACGCGACATCCCTGCATTCCTTAGAAGGCGCGTTCGCCACTGAAGAAACGCATGAAAGCGCCTTTTCCCACAGTTTGTGCGACCGCAAACCGGGCGGCGTCGGGCGTATCATGGGGCGTGGGCGCGCACCCCGCAGCATGCCATCCTACTTCCACAACCAGGTAGCCATCGTGACCGGCGGCGCTTCCGGCATCGGTCGAGCTCTGTGCGAGGAGTTGGCCCGCCGCGGAGCCTTGGCCGTGGCCGCAGATATCAACTTCGAGGGCGCGCAGGCGGTCGCCTCCGCCATCTGCGCCAATGGCGGCCAGGCAATCGCCGCACGGCTTGACGTCACACGCGCCGATGACGTCGAACGGCTGGTCGAAGACACGGTGCAAGCGCACGGCCGCCTGGATTACATGTTCAACAACGCCGGCATCGGCGTGGGCGGCGAGGTGCGCGACCTCTCGCCCGACTACTGGCGCAAGGCCATCGACGTCAACCTGTGGGGAGTGATCTACGGCGTCACCGCTGCGTACTCCGCGATGCTGCGGCAAGGTTCCGGCCACATCGTCAACACCGCTTCACTGGCCGGCCTGATCGGGGAGCCCGGCCTGGCGCCGTATTCCGTGACGAAGAGCGCGGTAGTGGCCCTCTCCACCGCGTTGCGCGCGGAGGCGGAGGGCTTGGGCGTGCGCGTCAGCGTGGTCTGTCCGGGATTCGTGGACACGGCCATCTTCGAGAACGCCATCGGCGTCGAGATCGATAAAGACGAATTCGTCGCGAAACTCCCCCTACGCCTGGTCCCGGCCAAAGATGCCGCGCGCGCCATCCTCCGCGGCGTGGAACACAACAAAGCCATCATCGTGTTCCCGTTCTATGCCCGGCTGCTCTGGTGGCTCATCCGCATCAATCCGAGCGCCCTCG
>JBEKUO010000790.1:0-3045 GCA_049514955.1 Bryobacteraceae bacterium
TTCCCGTCGGCAAGCTGACCGATACAGTGGTGGTGGAGAGCACCGGGAGCCTGGTCGATACTGAAAGCTCCACAGTGGGCGCTACCGTGACGGGCATGGCCATCATGGAGTTGCCACTCAACGGACGCAACACCCTGGACCTGCTCAAGACGCAGCCCGGCGTCACTCCCACCAATCCGGACTCGGGCGCGCAGGGAAACTACAGCATCGGCGGACAGCGTACCGATTCGGTCACCTATCTGCTCGACGGCGGCAACAACAACAGCCTGCTTGGAAACGCGGTGGTGGCCAATCCGAATCCGGACGCCGTCGCCGAGTTCAAGGTGCTGGAGAACAACTACACGGCGGAATATGGGCGCAATGCGGGCGGTATCGTGAGCATCGTGACCAAGAGCGGCACCAACACCCTGCATGGCAGCCTATACGACTACGTGCGCAATACGGATTTCGACGCCAATACCTTCTTCAATAACGAACAGGGCGTGCCAGTCCCCGTGCTGAAGCGCAACCAGTTCGGGGGCACCATCGGCGGCCCGATTGTAATCCCCAAGTTAGTGAACGGACGCAACAAGGTTTTCTTCTTCTTCTCGTATGAGGGGCAGCGGCAGACTTCCGCGCAGATACTGGGGGAAACCACGGTATACACGCCCGCGGAAGCCAACGGCAACTTCTCGGGGTCCGCGGGGCAGCAGGCGGTAGCCACTTTCCTGGCGAATAATCCGTATTACCAGTCGAACCCTACCCTCGCCGCCCAAGGTATCATCGATCCCAACAGCATCTCTCCGGTGGCCAAGGCCTATTTTGCCAACAACCTGATTCCCATCACTCCCAGCGGATTCTTGACCCCGGAGGCGCCGGCCATCGCCAATTACAATGAATATCTCGGCAAATTAGACTACAATATCACTGCCCGCGACCTGTTCAGCTTTACCTTCACGCACCAGCTCTATCCGCAATACTCTCCATTCACGGCCAACAACGTGCCCGGCTTCCCGGTCACCAGCGGAAACGACACATTCTCCGGCACCGTGGCTTACACGCATACCTTCACGCCTGCCCTGTTGAACGAACTGCGGGTAACCGCGCAACGGCTGGACCACTCACAGGCTGTCCCCGCAAACAAGCAGCCCGATGCCGCCCAGCTTGGCATCAATATTACGCCCGACCAGAATACCGGGCCGCCCATTCTGTTCTTCGATGGAACTGGGATGACCGTGGGCTACAGTTATCAGGGCCCCACGCGGGAAGTCGACAATACCTATGCTTTTTACGACAACTTATCGTGGACCAAAGGCCGGCATAACTTGAAATTCGGTTTCTACTTTTCGCCCTATCAAAACAACACCGTGTACGATTTCTTCATAGACGGGGCGTTCGATTTCTACGGACCCAGCACGGGCGTCGGTTCCGGGTTCGATCTGGCGGATTTCCTCCTGGGTCTGCCGGACGATTACCTCGAGTATGGCAAGGCGCCCTCTAACATTCGTTCTGATCAGTATGCCGGCTACGGTCAGGATACCTGGAAGGTGTCCAAGCGCCTGACGCTCACGCTGGGCCTTCGCTATGAGTACTCGCAGCCGAAGTACGACTTGCAGGGGCGGTCCTTCTCGTACATTCCCGGCTTGCAATCGACGCGCTTCCCGAACGCTCCGGAAGGGCTGGTATTTCCGGGCGATCAAGGCGCACCCAAAGGCTCCAATTTCCCCGACCGCCGCGACTGGGCGCCGCGGGCCGGTTTCGCCTGGGACATTTTCGGCAACGCCAAAACCGTGCTGCGCGGCGGCAGCGGCATCTTTTACGACATCCTGAAGGGTGAAGACAACTTGCAATTCAACGGGCAGCCGCCCTTCTTCGGTTACGCATTTCTTTTCCCGCCAGGAACTAATGGCACCAGCGCGGGGACAGGGCTGTCGGACCCCTTTGGGGACTCGGGCGCCCCCAATCCATTCCCCTCTAAACCACCCTCGAGCGATATCGATTTCGCGGCAAATGGATACATCCCGTTCGGCGGCGCTGGGGTGTTCTTCGTCGATCCGCACCTGCGCACACCCCGCGTTTACCAGTACAACCTCTCAGCGCAACAGCAGCTCGCTGGGAGCATGGTGTTGGAACTCTCCTACTTGGGGTACAAGGCGGAAGGGCTCACCGGCCTGGTGGACGTCAATCCATTTCCGCTGGGCACCAACTCGCGCCTCAACGCCAATTTCAGCTTCCTGGACGAATTCCAGAACGTGACCCACGCCAACTATAACGGCATGACCGTTAATTTGCGCAGAACCTTCAGCAATATGCACGGCTGGGGATCGAGTTTCTTCACCTTGGGTTACACTTGGTCTCACGAGTTGGATAACGTCTCCGGATTCCGCGAGCGCAACAGCATTGTGCCGTATTACGATCATGATGAATTCTACGCTTCGGGCGATACCGACGTCCGCAACGCACTGGTGTTGTCGGGAGGCTGGGACCTGCCTTTCGATAGCCTCTGGCAGAGCGGCCCGAAGGTGCTCACTTCAGGATGGAGCCTCTATCCCATCGTTACCTGGCACACGGGTTTTCCCTTGGACGTCTTCGCCGGCCTCCAAACGACGCCCACCGATCCGGGACCCTCCGGCGCGGGGGATGCGGGATCTGTCCATGCCGATCTGGTCGGCGGTTCGGCAGGCGTCATGAACCCGGAAACGTATCAGACCATCAATGGAAACCCCGGCAACTATTTTTTCAACCCCAACAACTTCTCCAACGCCCGGCTGCTGAGTCTGGATGCCACGGCGCAACAGAACGCTGCCCAGCTTCCGGGCTACACCTACGGCAGCTTGGGCCGCAACGCTTTCCGTGGGCCCGGCGCGACGAATGTGGATATCGCCCTCGCCAAGAAATTCAAGATCCGCGAGCACGCCACCCTCGAATTTCGGTGCGATGCTTTCAACGTTTTCAATCATACGCAGTTCGCGAACCCCGACACCGGCATATCGGACCTGACATTTGGTCAGATCACCAACACTGCAAACAACGGCAATCAGAACCTCGGGGGAGGGCCGCGCATCC
>JBEKUO010000791.1:0-3036 GCA_049514955.1 Bryobacteraceae bacterium
ACTTTCCCCGGCGCCAAGATGCCGCAGTACACCTTCACGCAGCCGCAGGTGGATGCGTTAGTCACGGCACTACTCGCGCAGACCGAACGCGCACAGACCTTGCCCGCGGCCCTTCGCGTGGCGGGCAAACGCGAATCCGATTACCGGCCCGCCGGCAAAGCCGGTCAATTGATGGCCGACATGAATTGCTTCAGTTGTCACGCGATCGACGGCCGCGGCGGCGATATGGCGCCGGACCTGACTTGGGAAGGCAGCTCCGTCCAGCGCCGCTGGCTGGTGAGCTTCATGAAGAACCCCAACACGCTGCGTCCCGCGCTCATACGCAGAATGCCGCGCTTTAATGTGACCGATGCGGAAGCCGAAACCATTGCGGATTACATCATGACGGTTTATCAGACACCGGCGTTCGACCGCGACGCTTTGGATCCGGCGAGGTTCAGCGCGGCGGACGTGGAACTCGGCAAGCAGTTGTTCTATTCGAAGTATGCATGCCAGGCGTGCCATATCTTCGACCCGCAGAACGATAAGGGTTACATAGGCCCCACGCTGACGCAAGTGGGAACGCGGCTCAACGCGGCCTGGATCTTTCATTGGCTGAAAGACCCGCGGGGGCTGCGGCCGGGAACGATCGAGCCCAACTGGGATATGAGCGATGACGACGCGCGCGCTCTCACGGCCTTCCTGATGAGACAGAACAAGGAGGTGGCCAAGAAATGAGGCGCCTGGTACCTGTTGTATTGGCGCTGAGTCTGCTGGCCGGCTGCCACCGTTCGGCGAACGCGCCGGCGCCGGTCGCCAAATCTTTCGGAACAGCGATCACGGAAGTCGGCGGAAGCAAGCAGGTCGCTGGAATCGGCGCGGCTTTGGATCAGCCGATCATGGTACAAGTGAACGACGCGCAGGGCGCGGCGGTGGCCGGAGCTCTGGTTGAATTTCACGTTGCCGGCGGAGCAGTGGCAACACCTGAGATGGGCTTGACGGGCGCCGACGGACAGCTCAGCTCGACAGTGACTCTCGGCGGCAGCGCTGGGCGGTATCAGATCGTGGCAGCCACGCGGGACAAGTCCGGCAAGACCGCGGAACTCCGGCTCGACGAGATCGCTCTCGGTTATCAGCAGACGCAGGGCCGCGTGTTGAACGATCGATACTGCGCGCGATGCCACGATCCGGAATCCACGCCGGAGCGGGTGTCGAACCACGACAACCTGACGGCCAAGGCCCACGCGTTCACGGAAGGTGCGGTGCTGAACGCCATGAGCGATGCGGACCTGGCCTCTATCATCGGCCACGGCGGACCGGCTTTGAACAAGTCGCCGGAGATGCCGCCCTACGGATATACTTTGAGCAAGGCCGATGTGGATGCGCTCATCGCCTATATACGCGCGGTTGCCGATCCCCCGTATCGCTTGAAGGGGCTGACCTATGCGAAGAACTGAGTTGACAGACGAAAGCGTCTGTCCCATCTCGCTGTCTTTGCGGACATGTGGGGCAGGCGCTTCCGCCTGCCAACCGTTCTTTTCACACGTTCTCACGCTCGCGGCTCTATTCGCGCTGTCGGTATCCGCCCAAGTCGTCTCCCCGCCCGAGATTCGCAATCCCGATCTGCGCGAATTGCAGCAGAAGCACCTGGCGGAATTGAAGGCCGTAGCCGTTTCCATCACAGCCCACCAGTTCCCCTACCGTTTCTATTTCAGCCGGACTCTGGACCTCAACGAGGAGCAACAGAAAACCAGGGACCAGCGTTCCATTCAGTTCGCCAAGTACGGCCATCAGACCGTGATCCAAATCACCGGCAACTACTACGCTTCATACTCCGCGGAGCTGATGAAAAAAGAGGAGCGCGCCCGGCGCACGTTCACCGACGTGATGCTGCCGATCCTTCAGTTGGAAGTCCCGCAGTTGCGCGATGAGCCGAGCATTCAAGGATTCGCTCTGGAAATCTCGCATCACGTGCGCAAGAAGATGATGGGAGTCGGCACGGAGCACGCGGAAAACGTGGTTCTGGTACTCCCCAAGGCCGCTGCCCTGCGCCTCATCGCCGCCCGCGACGATGACGCGCTAGCCGCGGCTATCGATGAAGGTTCGTTCTTCATCAATGGGGAAGCAGCCTCGCTGTGGTCTGACCGGGCGGCGGATCCACCCGCGGAGACGCCCGCCGCTCAGGCGCCTGCTGCGGCGCCAGTGGCGCCGGTGGCGCCAGCGCCGCCAACTCCAGTAGCGCCAGTTCCCGCACCAGCGCCTGTCGTCGCAACACCTGAGCCTACACCCGATGCCCTGCATGCCCTGCAAACTTCCTATCAGGAAACGCTGGACAAAATGGTCCGCGACCTGGACCAGACGGCGCATTTCGTCAGCTACGCTCCGCCCACCTTCGTGAATTTTCACAGAGGCGTCTACTTGCAACTGTCGATCGCCACGGCAATCCAGTCGGCTGAGCCGGTGTCCCGTTACCGCGCGGCCGCCATCGCGTTTGACGAGCACATCGCACACCTCATCCGGCCCGTGCTCGCGTACTTCAAGGACGCTCCGAAGTTCGCGGGTATCGACTTCAGCACCACAGTGAAGCCTGCTGGACAGGCCGTGGAATATGTTTTCGATATTCCAAAACTGCGCTGCTACGACCAGTTCGACTGCACCGGCCAGCAACTCATCGACTCCGGGTTTGTGCTGATCAACGGCGAGCGCGTCAACCTGGATCTGCAGAGCGCGGAAAGATAAGTGACCCTGCGCCGGCAAGAGTGCCGGCGCGGCAGGCTGAGAACCTGCGCCACGACTATCGCATCTGGATACGCTGGCCGCTGATGGACCGCGCTTGCTCCGAGGCGAGGAACACAATCAATTCCGCCACCTCCTCGGGTTGCGCGATGCGAAACGGCGGGGTGGCCTGTGCAAGGTCGGCGGCCACGCGCGGCGAGATCCAGCCTGTATCGGTGGGCGGCGGAGACAGCACGTTGGCCGTGATGCCCAGCGGCGCCAGCTCCGCGGAGGCGGCCATCGTATAGCTCTCCAGCGCGTTCTTGCTCGCGCCATACGACA
>JBEKUO010000792.1:0-3033 GCA_049514955.1 Bryobacteraceae bacterium
GTCCTGGCTGAGGATGGCACACTGGAAGGCGACGTGCGCCTGGAATACACCGGCCACGAGGCTGCCGCGCGGAAGAGAGCCATCGAGGGAGAATCTCCAGAAGAGCGCGCGGAGAACATCCGCGAAACGGTCAAGAACCGCATGAACACCGCGGAGACCACCGATATCCGGGTGGAGAACGCCACCGATCCCGAAAAAGCGCTCGTGTATCAATACCACGTGAAGGCGCCGGGATATGCGCAGCGCACCGGGAAACGGCTCTTCCTGCAGCTCGCCTATTTCCAGTTCAACGCGTCGGCCCTATTCCCGACGGCCACGCGCAAATATCCGGTCTACTTCGATTTTCCGTGGACGGAAGACGATGACGTGCAGATTCAAATGCCGGCCGGCTTCGAACTGGACCACGCCGATGCTCCCGTACCGATCGATTTCGGACGAGCCGGCAAGTACGAAGTGAAGATTCTCGTGACCAAGAGCTCCAGAAAGCTGCACTATACGCGCAAGCTCACATTCGGAGCAGGGGGATTAATCGTGGTCCCGGTTGCGGAATACACGCCCCTGAAGCAGATATTCGATCGCATACACGAGTCCGACAATCATACCCTCACACTCAAGCAGGAAGCGGCGGCCGCCAAATGAAACGTCTGCTGATGTGTGCGGCCTTGGCGGCCAGCGCCTGGGCGGGAGACGATGTTCCCTCGTGGCTGCGCGAGTATTCCAGCGCTAAGGCGCCGGCGTATTCGCCGCACGTACCCGCGGTAGTTCTGTTCAGTGAACAAGCCGTGACCGTGGACGAGAGCGGCCGGGTGGTCACCTCAGACCGCAAGGCGATCCGCATCCTGACACGAGAGGGTCGCAAGGAAGCGGTAGCGGGCCAAATTTACGTGATGAACACGGGCAAAGTCCGGGACTTGCGGGCCTGGCTGATCCGGCCCTCCGGCGAAGTGAAGAAATACGGGAAGGGCGAGGTGCTGGATATAGCGCTCGCGCAGAACGATGTTTATAACGAAGTGCGAGAGCGGGCGGTGGTGGCCTCGGAGGATGCCGATCCGGGGGCGGTGTTCGGCTACGAAGCGGTGAGCGAGGACCGCTCCGTTTTTACCCAATTCGAGTGGAGTTTTCAAAGCCGCATGCCGGCGCTGCTTTCGCGCTATACGCTCACGGTGCCGCAAGGCTGGCGGGCGGAAGCCGTGGTGTTCAATGGCAAGGTGGCGCCCGAACAATCGGGATCGTCCTACACGTGGGAATGCCGCAATCTCCCGTTCATTGAACCGGAGCCGGCCAGCCCTGCGATGGATTCCATGGTCCCGCGCCTGGCGGTCAGTTATTTTCCGGCGGGCAGCGCCAAGGCCACCCAGGGAAAGTTTTTCAACGGCTGGCCGGATGTGGCGCGCTGGCTGGCCGAACTGGAGGAGTCGCAGGGAGCCGCGGACGGCGACCTTTCGGCGAAGGCCGGCGGTCTGGTGGCGGGCGCGAAGAGCGAATGGGAACGCATCCGCGCCATCGGGAGCTACGTGCAGGCCGTGCGCTACGTCGCGATTCAGACCGGGATCGGCCGCGGCGGCGGCTATAAACCGCACCTGGCTTCCGAGGTCTTCCGGAAGCAATACGGCGACTGCAAGGACAAGGCCAACCTCATGCGCACGATGTTGCGCGTAGCCGGCATTCCGGCATATATCGTCAGCATCTATTCCGGCGATCCCGCGTATGTGCGGGAGGACTGGCCGTCACCGCAACAGTTCAATCACGCGATTGTCGCCGTCAAGCTGAGCGATTTCGCCACGCAAGCACCCGCGGTGGCCGATCATCCGAAGCTGGGTAGGCTGCTGTTCTTCGACCCCACCGACGAGTACACACCTCCCGGCGATCTGCCGCAGCACGAGCAAGGCAGCCTGGCGCTGGTCGACGCGGCGGACGCGGGAGGTCTGATTCGCATGCCCGTGATGCCTGCGTCGGCGAACCGGGTGGAGCGCGAGACCGAAGTGGCGCTGGGGCCGGACGGCTCGATCGTTTCGCAGGTTCGCGAGCGGGCCTATGGGCAGAGTGCGGCGGCATTCCGGCACGTGCTCCGCTCGCAGGCGCGCGCCGATTTCACGAAGTCCATCGAGCAATGGATCTCCAGCGGAGCCAATGGCGCGACCGTCGGAAAGATGGAGCCTGCCGATGCGCCGGCGGACGGCCGCTTCGATTTACAACTGGAATTTCGAGCGGCGCGCTATGCCCAATTGATGCAAGGGCGGCTGCTGATCTTCCGGCCGGCGGTGCTGTTGCGGCGCGACCGGGCTGTTTTCACGGAAGCGAAGCGGCAGAATCCGGTAGTCCTGCATGGCGAGGCGTTCCAGGAGACTGTGCGGGTCAAGCTGCCGGCAGGCTTCAAGATCGACGAGATGCCGGAGGGCGGCCACCTGGACACGCCGTTTGGGAGCTTCACCTGTTCGTACGCGGCCAAGGGCGAGGATCTCACGTTTGCGCGCAAGCTGGAGATTAAAGCGGGGGTGATTCCGGTGGAGCAGTATGGAGCGCTGAAGGCTTTCTTTGAACAGGTGGCGGGGGCGGAGCAGGCGCCCGTTGTGCTGGTCAAGGAATAGGGCGTGCTGCGCTCGCGATCGTCAAAGCGCTGCCTCAGAATTCACCGGAATGTGGAATTCGCCGGAATGCGGGGTCCCATTCCCGTTGGGTCCGGTGGGGCCGGCTTTCTTTGGTAACCACACGTCATTTGGGATGATTCCGTATTTCTTCCAGCCGGTAGGTATCGCCAACGATCTTGAAGTAGAAGCGCCACCCTTTGGTCACTCGGGCCTGCCAGACGTCTTGGCCTTCGTTGTATTTATTGGCGTGGAGCGATGGATGGTTGAGGTTCTCCCGGAGGAGGAGTGCCTGCTTGTCAAATGCGCGCCGGATTTCAGCGGGCGCCTTGTTATAGCTCCGCAGGAAATGCGGCGTAAAGTCGAGATGCCTCATCTGGGCGCGCGCTTGGTTTTTCTAGCGCGCAGCTTGGCGGATTCCCGATGCAGCGCCGCGATAAACGCATCG
>JBEKUO010000793.1:0-3030 GCA_049514955.1 Bryobacteraceae bacterium
CAGGTTGCGGAGAAGGCCAGCATACGGCCGGGGGGCAGGCGAAACCGCCCGCCCCACCAAGGCGAATCCATCTGTTGTATGACTTGTTTTGCGGAAAAGGTTGGCAGGCTGAATGCCTGCCCCACCAGTTGCCATGATCTATACCTGTTATGAAATGATCCAGGATTGCCGGGCCGGTCTGCCCGAGGGCTGGTCGTACTTCCTGACGCAATACGTCCCAGTGATTCGCGGATTCCTGGCGCACTACTATCCCGAGCGCGAAAGCGACCGCGCGCTCATCGAGCGCGTGCTGGTGACCTTGCACCAGCCGGAATCGAGCCTCTTTCAGTCGCTCGATCCGGCGCCGGAGCGGGCGTTCGTTTCCGAATTGCGGCAGCGTGTTCTCGCCGCCGTGGAAGCCGATCGCGCCAGCGCGGCGCCCGAGGTTCCCATCGACATCGAGACTCTGGGCGCGGCGCTGGAGCCGCTTACGCTCACCGAAAAACTGACGGCCTGGTTCGAAACCATGCGCTATGCGGACGCCGTTACCGGCCGCATGCTGCGCATGTCGCCCGAAACCGCGGCGAAGATTCGCGGTCGCGCTGCCGAATTGGTCCGCGGCAGCGTGGATGCCTGGCGCAGCAGCCTGCTCGCCGACAACGGTCCGCTGCTGGGTCAAGCGGCTGCCGCACAATCCACGAAAGACTGCCTGCCGGCCAAAGCCTTCTTCGATGTGATCGACGGCCGCACTACCTGGCGCGGGCGCGAGGAAATGGAGCGCCACGTGAAAGGCTGCTGGCATTGCCTGGACCATTTCTGCAGGCTGCTGGAGGTGGTGGACGTTCTGCGCGCATCCAAGCCGCTCGCGGAAGCGGAGGTGGAAAGCTATAAGAGGCTGTTGGGGATTCAGGCGCCTAAGCGCCCGTTCTGGAAGCGCGGCGCGGGTTAGAAAATCTCCTCGAAACGCAGTTCGACGCCTGGCAGCACCTCGGAGCGGATGGCGTGCTCTTGCCGCTCCATCGTCGAACTCCCCGTGCGGTAAACCCAGACATGCTGCGTCTTCGGGTAAACGAGCCAGACCTCCTGGGCGCCGTGCGAAAGGTACGTTTGCGCTTTGGCTTCGAGGTAAGGCGCGCTCTGCGACTCCGACGCCACCTCGATGGCGATCAGGGGCGCGCCCTCGTAATAGTCCTCGCCCTTCTGGTCTCGGTGAGTCAGGCTCACGTCGGGTACTAACCAGGTTCCGGGATCGGTCCCTAACAGGTATCCCATCTCGTGGTGAACGTCGCCAAGGGCGAGCTGCGGACGGCTTCCACGCAAGCCCTCAGCAGCTTTCAGCAGCGCCAAGAAAAGACGCTGGGAGGTAGTCATGTGCTTTTTCTTGGGTGGGGGCATGCGGATCAGCTCTCCCTCCAGAAGTTCGAGCTTGGCCGGCTCATCGGGCAACTGCTCGAATTCCGCGAAGGTCATCAGCGTGGTTGTCGTAGCCATAGCACTATGATACTCCGCCCCAAAATTAAGGCGCATCCAGGTCACGGGAACTTTTTGCCGCCCGCGGTGTCTATAATGGAGTCAGGGAAGGCTGACCGTGGCCACCTTAATTCTGGACTTGAACTCGCAACGGACGGCGGAGGCCGTAGCGGAGACGGACGATGTGGCCCTCGTGCGTGCCCTGCGGGAAGGCTCCGAGCAAGCCTATGAGACGCTGCTGTCGCGGTTTCAACAGCCCGTCTACAATCTGTCCCTGCGGCTGTTGAACGATCCATCGGATGCATCCGACGTCGTCCAGGAGGTGTTTCTCAAGGTATTCCGCAACGTGGGGCATTTCCGGAACCAGAGCAGCCTGAAAACCTGGATTTTCCGCATTGCCATCAACGAGGCGCACAATCAGCGCCGCTGGTTTTTCCGGCATCGCCACCGGGAAGTCGGCATGGAAGATGAGCGGGAGGATGCCAGAAGCAGGGCCGATCTCCTGGCGGATACCGGGCAGTCCCCGTTCGACTACGTCCTGGACCAGGAGCAACAAGCCTTGATCGAGGAGGCTGTCGCCCGCATCAACCCGACCTTTCGGGCTGCCGTTGTGCTGCGGGATATTACGGATTTGAGCTACGAGGAGATCGCCGACGTATTGCAGATTTCCCTGGGTACCGTGAAGTCGCGAATTCTGCGGGGCCGCGAGGCCTTGCGCCAGGAATTGGAGATTCGGCTGCAATCGCAGCCGGCTTTGTCGTTAGTGCCGAAAACGGCCGAGTAAGTGCTATGAGTTGCCAAATTGTGCGAAATTCGCTTTCTGAGTTTCTCGACCAGAGACTGGCCGGGGAGAAACGGCTTCGCGTGGCGCAGCACCTGGCTCGCTGCCGGGAGTGTGCCACGCACCTGGAGGAGCTTTCGGAGGACCGCGCTCGACTGCAGGGCTTGCCGCTGGCGCCCGTGCCAGAACGCGTGCAGACCCAGTTGCTGGTGCTGGCATCGCGCGAGCGAGCCCGCTGGAACTCCACCAAGACGCTGCCTCTGGCGTGGCGGACTTGGGCCATAGACGTCAAGCTCACCATAGACAATCTGATGCGTCCGCTGGCGCTGCCGGTTGCCGGAGGGGTGGTATCCGCGCTGTTCCTGTTCAGCATGCTGGTGCCTACCTTCGGTTTCCATACCCATCCGCGGAACGATGTCCCGATCCGGTTGTACACGGTGGCCACGGTAGTGGAGGTCGCTCCCTTCATCAACAACGACGAAACCGTGGTGGAGCTGTACATCGACGACAGGGGCCAGGCGACGGATTATTCCGTGCAGCGCGGCCAGCTCAGTCCAGAGTTGCAAGCGGATCTCACCAGGATGATGTACTCCTCGCGCTTCACTCCGGCTACCTGGTTTGGGCAGCCGACCAATGGGAAGGTGCTGGTTTCCTTCCGCCGCATCCAGTACGACGTTCACGGATAGCAGTGGCCCGCCAGAGACTCGGCCAGCACTTCCTGATTCGCCGCTCCGTTCTCGAACGCATTGCCTGCGCCGCGTGTCCCGGGCGGGAACCGCTGATCGTTGAGATCGGTCCCG
>JBEKUO010000794.1:0-3015 GCA_049514955.1 Bryobacteraceae bacterium
ATTCCCATTCTACGCGGCCGCGATTTCACGGAACGGGACGATGCGGCCGGGCGGCCGGTGGTGGTGATCAACCAGGCTCTCGCGAAGAAGTACTGGAAAAATGACGAAAATCCGATCGGCCACCGGCTGATCATCGGCGCCGGCATGGGTCCCGATTTTGCGCAGCCGCCGCGGGAGATTATCGGCATTGCGGGCGATGCGCGCGATGGCGGGCTGAACAGCGACCCGCAGCCGGAGACATTCGTGCCGCTCGCGCAGGTGGGCGATGCTTACATGGCGCTGAACAACCGCTTCATGCCGCTGAGCTGGGTCGTGCGCACCAAGGTTGCGCCGTTCTCTGTGTCGGCGCCCATACAGCGTGCGTTTCAGGATGCGGCCGATTTGCCGGCGGCGCATATACGCAGCATGGACCAGATTGTGATAGGGTCCACCGCGCGCGATCAGTTCAACACGTGGGTGCTGGGGATCTTCGCGGCAGTGGCCATCCTGCTGGCGTCAATCGGACTATATGGACTGATGGCTTATGCGGTGGAGCAACGGACGTTGGAATTCGGCATCCGGTTGGCGCTGGGCGCGGATTTTCCGGCGCTGCGGAATATGATCGTGCGGCAGGCAATGACCCTGGCCGGTGTGGGGATTGTGGCGGGGTTGGCCGCGGCCTATGGCCTGACGCGGTTTCTGGCCAGCCTGCTGTTTAGTGTGAAGCCAACCGATCCGGTGGTATTCGGCTCGGTGACAGTGTTATTCACCGGAGTGGCGTTTCTGGCGAGCTATCTGCCGGCACGGCGGGCCTTGCGGGTGGATCCGGTGGTGGCACTAAGGGTGCAGTGAAGGAGGACCCGACTGTCGCTTCGCTCACAATGACGCCGTGGCAAGCATATCGCGCAGGCGTCGTGCGGCAGTCTGGGTTTGGCTGCGCCAGCGTTCCCGGCGGGGCTGAAATGGAGACCGATCGATGCAGCGCGAGGCACGAGATAATCGGCGAGCGGCCCACGACCGGCCGCGAATGGAAATCCAGGCTCCCCGCAAGAACGTGGCTATGCTCGATGTGCTTGGAGACCCTATAGACGAGGCCCCAACCAAATCCAGCAGAAGCCAGAAAAGACGACAAAACAAACGGTGGCGTGTCCTCATCAACCGTGTGAGGCGCGCGCGGAACTAAGTCTACTCGGACGCTTGTAGCGCCGCGTAGCTCCACCCGAAGAGGTGCTTTACTAATTTCGCAAAAACGTGGCCCTTGACCACAGCCCGCCAGATACATTCCGGCAAGCTGCGTTCCAATGTTCCATCCGCAACCGAACTAACTGTTGCGTGAATTCTCGTACGTGCGCGATATAGCACAAGCGCGTAGAAGCTAACAACCTGGGAGAACCGAATCGAACAGTGGTCGTTTGCATGCTCGCATGGAATTGGGAGGTGTAATTTGCGTAAGTTATTGTTGACTGCATTGTTCGGAGCGGCCATCGGGATCGGGTCAGCCCAGGCTGAAGTCGTGGTAAAGGTTGCTCCGCCGAGACCCGTAGTGGAAGAGCGCACGGTCGCTCCAAGTCCACAGCATGTGTGGATTGGCGGCTATCACACTTGGAACGGAAGCGCGTATGTCTGGACGCCCGGCCGATGGGAAGTGCCACCCCGGCCTCACGCGGTATGGGTCGCTCCGCGCTGGGAGCACCGTAGGGGCGGCTATGTGTTTGTTGAAGGCCGGTGGCGGTAGCACGACGTCACAACCCGCGCGCATCGTGCGTAGCCGGCGCGAAGGGAGAATGACGTTTTCGTAGCTACTACGTATAGCATCGGGTCACTCCTCGACCGCCGGTGTGAGGAACACTGGCGGTCACTTTTTTCCGATAGAGACTCAGTATCGGCTTCGCCCGTGCGAAGTTCTAACTGTGACGGAAGTCGTGCCGATCCGTCCGATTAGGACGTGCCGGCTTTTTAGAGGAGCCAAGGGGCCGTTACCGGACGCGCACTAATCGAGGCGTTGCGCGCAGTCGATGCGGTAAGCCTGCGGCGGACGCCAGACGCACCAAAATGCGTTTGCCGAGACATGTGCGCTACGTACCTGGGTCCGCTGCCGCTGGTATAATTGTTCCTGCGGGTAACAATTGGCCCATGTACAGCGTCGTCACGACTAAGTCGTTCGACAAGGCTCTTGCCAAGCTGCCCGCGAATTGGCAGAGGCGAATCGTGGCGAAAGTCAAAAAGGTTGCGGCGGACCCCTACGCCCCAAACAACAACTTGAAGAAATTGCAGGAGCGCGACGGATACAGGCTCAGGATTGGCGACTGGCGCGTCATTGACGAGTTATGGGACGATCGCCTGGTGATGCTGGTTTTAGAGGGCGGACCGAGAGGAGGCGTCTACTGATGCGAATCGAAAGAATTATCCGTGGCGGCAAGCAATTCGCCATACTGCCGATCGACCGGCTGAGGAAACTGATGGACGACGCGGAAATGCTGGCGGATGTGAAGGCTTATGACGCACCGAAGGGACGCCTGGAACGCGGCGAAGACGAATTGATTCCGCTAGCGATTACGGAACGCCGCTTAGCCGGGGAAAGCGGGGTCAAGGTATGGCGGCAGCATCGGGGCATGACGCAGGAAGATCTCGCGAAGGCGTCAGGCGTGTCCCGGCCGATGATCGCCGCAATGGAGGCCGGACACAAACGGGGTGGGATCGCCACGCTGAAGAAGTTGGCCAAGGCGCTTAAGATCGACCTGGATCATCTGGCGTGATTTGTGGAAACGCCGAAAGGGATGGAGCCGAGGCATGGCCGGGTGACCTTCGAACGGATGAGTCAGGAACCGCCAGAGACGCAGCAAACAATGGCGTGGACCTCGATGCCGCAGCGCTGGTGTTCGACGACCCGAACCATCGCAGCGAACAGGACCGTTTCGTGAACGGCGAAGAACGCTGGCAGACCATCGGTTGTGTCAAGGAACTTCTGCTGGTCTGCCACACGTGGACCGAGGAGGATGTCGTCCGGATCGTTTCTGCTCGGAAAGCGAGCCGCAA
>JBEKUO010000795.1:0-2994 GCA_049514955.1 Bryobacteraceae bacterium
TCTTCATGGGGGACGTCGGTTCGCTGGGGCTGGGAGGCGCGTTGGCCATCGTGGCCATTTTGATCAAGCAGGAGATCCTGCTGCTGTTCATCGGCGGCATCTTCGTGCTGGAGACGGTGTCCGTGATCCTGCAAGTGGGCAGCTTCAAGCTACGCGGCAAACGCATTTTCAAGATGGCCCCGCTGCACCACCACTTTGAAGCGCTGGGCTGGACGGAGGCGAAGATCATCGCAAGGTTTTGGATTTCGGGATTAGTGCTGGCGTTGTTTGCGCTGACGACTTTGAAGCTGCGCTAGGTGGGTGATGGGCGACTCAATGCAGAGTTTTCGGGAGCTTCGGATTTGGCAGGGCGGTATGGAACCGGTTGAGTCTCTCTATAGCGTGACGCAATCATTTCCGCCAGCCCTCGGAAAACCTCGGCACCAATCGGGAAAAGAGATGCCGGAACACGATCTGCACTCGCGGCGCAGCGCGGAAGCAGCCGAAGTGCGCGCGAACGCCCTGCGCCGTACGCGGGACGATCCCGAAGGGCTGCTCGCGGAATACACGCGGCGTTTCGGCAACATACTGAACGCCGATAATGCAGCCGAATTGTTCCCGGAATACGCCGCGTCGCGTGCGTCCCGCGCGCAATTTCGCCCGGCCGTGCATCCGGCGGCCCAGTGGGTGCGCGACGAGCTTTTCGCCCGCGCGCTCAAAGACCCAAAGATAGGCGAAGTAATCTTCACCGCCGGCGGTAATGGCGCAGGCAAGAGTACCGGTGGGCTTACCGGCGATGTAGTGATGGACACCACCCTGAGCAATCCGGAATATTCCGAGAAGTTGATAGAGGCCGCGGTGAACGCCGGCAAAAGCGTCCACGTCGTTTACACCTATCGGCCCATAGAGCAAGCTTTCGAAGGAGTACTCGACCGCGCCCGCTTGGAAGGGCGCACGGTTTCCATCGGCACGCTCATCGGAACTCATCAGGGTGCTGCGGACACCGTGCGCTCTCTGGCCGAGAAGTATGCCGGCCATCCCGATGTTCGCTTCTGGTTCATCGACAATAGCGGTGCGAATCCGGTACCGGGGAGCATTGCCCTAACTTGGAAACAGGACTATCTTGAAAGTAGGGAGCAACTTTATGCCATCCTCGAATCCCAGCGCGCTCAAATCCCCGAATATATCTACCAAGCCGCCCAGGGAACTGACTATGGACGAGCGCGGCGATCAACTGGTCCAGCAGGCCGTGCGCAACCTGAGGCGAGCGGCGCAGCAGAAACAGAAACAAGCAGCCCGCCACCAGAGGTAGCTCCGACTGGCGAACCGCCTTCGCCGAAACACGGCGAGGCGCTGCACTCGCGCCCCAAGGCATCCAGCGCACAGCATCCAACCCTCAGCACGCCCTTGCGCGCACTTGTCGTCGGACTGGAGAAGTCGGGGCTGGCTTCGATCCAGGTGCTTTTGCAGCACGGCGCGAACGTCCGTGCAACAGATGTGAAACCCCTCGCACAAATGCCGGAGGCCGCCGCGACACTGGAACGCCTGGGAGTTGCTTTTGCTCAGCAGTCGGACGCGGTCTTTGAAGGTTGCGAGCTGATCGTTGTCTCTCCTGGAGTGCCGGCCGATCTTGCTCCCTTGGGGGCGGCCCGCCAACGCGGCGTGCGAGTGATCGGTGAGGTCGAACTGGCCGCGCCATTCCTTAAGGGCCGCACCATCGGCATCACCGGCACCAACGGCAAGACCACCACAACCTCACTGGTCGGCCATATCCTGCGGGAGTCCGGCATTGCCGTGCAGGTTGGCGGGAATATCGGCACGCCCGTCACGGCCATGATCGATAGCTCGCGGGCGGACCAATGGAATGTACTGGAGCTGTCCAGCTTCCAGCTTGAAACCATCGCCGAGTTTCACGCCGATATCGCGGTAGCCTTGAACGTCACGCAGAACCATTTGGACCGGCATCACACGTTCGCGAACTATGCCGCCGCCAAGGGACGCCTGTTCGAGACGCAGCGCTCCGGTGCGTTCGCGATTCTCAACGCGGACGACGCCACTTGCGTAGGCTATGCCGCGCTCACCGCCGGACGTCCGCTCTGGTTCAGCAGCACCCGCGCCGTTACTCCGGGAGTCTGGCTGGAGGACAACCAGATCCGCTTCGACGGCGAAGTGTTGATGGACGCCCGTGAGATTCCCATACGCGGCCGCCACAATATCGAAAACACCATGGCGGCTGCCGCGGCCACGCGCCTGGCCGGAGCATCGCTCGCCTCCATCGCCGCCGCCGTCCGCACCTTCAAAGCCGTGGAGCATCGCCTGGAGTTTGTACGCAACCTGAACGGCGTCGATTTCTATAATGATTCGAAAGCCACCAGCGTGGATGCCTCGCTCAAAGCGCTGGACGCCTTTTCCGGAGGCCTTTGGGTGATCCTCGGTGGCAAGGACAAGGGCCTCGATTACACTGTCCTGCGCCAGCCGTTGGCCGCCAAGGCGCACGCCGCCCTGCTGATCGGCGCGGCCGCCCCCAAGATCGCGGAACAGCTCCACGGCGCGGTTCCGCTGGAGCATTCTCAAACACTGGACAACGCCGTGCGCTTTGCGTATACGCACGCGCGGCCCGGCGATACGGTCCTGCTGGCCCCGGCCTGCGCCAGCTTCGACCAGTTCACGAGCTACGAGCATCGCGGGCAGGTCTTCAAAAGCCTCGTACAACAATTGGAGCCCGGACACGAACATGGCGCAACGACTTAAAACCGACTGGACCCTCTTCGCAACCACCATCGGCATGGTCACCTTTGGCGTGGTCATTTTATATAGTGCATCCTCCGTGATGGCCGAGCTGAAGTTCGGATCCGCGTGGCACTTCGTGCTGCGCCAGGGTATGTGGATTGTGCCCTCCGTGGCGGTGATGATGTTGCTCAAGAGGACCAACTACCGGAAGCTGCAGGATCCTGCGGTGGCGTTCGCCGCTATCGGGCTGGTGCTGATGCTTCTGTTCGTGGTCTTCTTCGTGGA
>JBEKUO010000796.1:0-2994 GCA_049514955.1 Bryobacteraceae bacterium
GCGCGTGGGCCCCTTCCGTGCGCCGGCTGCCATAGTCCGCCACGCGGTAGCGCGGCGATCCGTCGAGCGCTCCTTTATCGAGCCAACTGCCGGATCGATCGAGTTGCACGGTCACGGCGGATTCCCCGGTTGCACAGCGATCGAGCGATGTCCGGCCGAGCGCGTCCCGGCGTACCACTTGGCCGCGAAGATCCTCTTCCGCGATGTTAGCCACGCCGGCGGCGGCGTAAAAGTCTTTTACCGCCAGAGCGCCCGTATCGGCGATGACCCGATGCCACTCGCACGATTGCAAAGGAGCGTTCCCATACCGCACCTTCCCGCGTTCTCCTGTGGCCGCTAGGGCGTAGTCCAAGACAGGCCGGAGAACGGCGGCGTGCGTGCACTTGGCGTGAAACTCCGGTTCTGTTTCGCGTCCGCGGCGATGATACACGAAGTTACACAGAACAAAGACGGACTGGCCGGGCCGGATGTAGGCGCCAAGGGGGTTCCAATCCGGAGCACCGTAATGCGCGGCATCCAGACCGGCCTGCGAAAACAACCGCCGGACACATTCGTACACGTCATTGCGGGCCGGCGAAAGTCCGGCGAATCGATATTCGGGAAATCGCACGTAAGGCGAAAACCCGCCGGTGGCGGCCGGGTAACCGAGCGAAGAGTCGACGATCACGGAGATCATTTCGAACATGCCTCGGCGGTGGAGGCCCCCGCCTGGACCGCCGCAGCTTCCTCCCGCGGGGCAGACCCGGCGCCGAACGTATTGCGGATCGTCGTTTCTATGATCCGCTTCAGGTCGACGCTGTCGAACAGTGCGTGCGCGCCCGCCGCGTACTTCGCGTAATCGGCGGCCAGGGCGTGGAGTCCGGCCTTGATGGCAGCGCAATCGTCGCAATCGACGCTCACGCCGGCCCGGAATTCCCGGAGGTGCGTCTCCAGGCCCGGCAGCGCGTTGCACAACAGAGGCACCCCGAAAGCGGCGAATTCCCAGATCTTATTGGGAGCACAGAATACGTTGTTGAGCGAGCGGTAGGAATACGTCACCACTCCTGCAAAGGCATGGCTGGTGATATCGAGGTGCGCCGGCGCGGGCACATGCGGGATGTATACCATGCTGGGGCAGGAGCGCTGAAAGGTGCGTACGGAGTTCGCATCCCGGCCCATCGCCACCAACTGCCAGGGAGGGCCCATTTCGTAGACGGCCCGCGCCACACCCAGCAGATTCCGTTCTTGCAGATCCATCGGCCCCTGGTAAAGTATGATGCGGGATCCTGGTGAAATGGCCTGCAAGGCGCTGGATGCGTGCGGATCCCGAACGGGCTGGTTTCTAGCCCTCTCGTAGACCAGCGGTTTATTCGGCAGCACATATGGAGTGGACTGCAGTTGGTACCAGCACCTGAGAATGGCGGCCCGGGACGGCTCAGGAACCACCACCGCCGTGGCATGCCGCAAGTAGGCCGGAAGAATCAGGCGGTACCGCCGGAAACCGTCGTAGAGCTCGTGCACCTGGAGGATGTGCCGCCGGCGCCACAGAGGCGGACCCAGCGCAAACGCGGTATCGGCGCTGCCAATCCACAGAAGCGTGGCGGCGGGGCGGTCGGCGATCAAGCGCCAGGCGCGCCGGAAGAATTTCCAGTAATGCGCCGGCTTGCTTTCGGGTTCCGACGCCATCAATTCGGTGACGCGAATGCCGCGACCCTCCAGGGCCTCGCGCGCGGTGGGGCCGATGCCGACACCCGCTACCTCGACGTGCGCTCCCAAGGTTCCCAGCACTGACGCTACCGTAAGCAGCGGTGGCAACTGCGCCGGGTCGCTCTTGTACAACAACAGCACTCTTTCCATTACGGAAGTTCCTGAGCCCACCTGGCGGGCCGTCCCTCGGGATAGCCGGCCGTCGGCCGCCGCTCAGCGCCCGCGCGTCCTCGCCAGTGACGGACGACCAGCACCAGCCACACGAGCAGGATCGGAAGAAAATTCGGCATCATCAGCATCAGCGAGAGAATCGCGATGGCCGCGGTGAAAAGTGTCATGACCGCGTTTCCCGTCCTATCGCCAAACCAGCCCAGGCAGGCCAGGAACAGAGGTGCCGCAATGGTGCCGAACCAACCCATATTGGCGACCGCCTCCCCCAGGATGCTGGTTGTCAGGCCCCATCTCAATTGCTGATAGGGCACCTGCATCGCCCGCGCTGTTATGTAGTAGGAGTAAGGCCAAGGCTTGTCGTCCCAATACACTCTGGGCACAAAGAACAGAGTATTGAAAATCAGCGTTTCGCAACGGTATTCCAGGATGGAAGCTGTGTCTGAGTTCAGTTCGGAGAATAGAGCGAGCTTGACATCGGCATCGCGTCCCCAGTCGAGGCGGACGGAATCGTAATTGACATCCCGGACAAAAACATAGCTACGATACGCGTCTTGGTACACGGCGTTGTAGGCCGCGTACGCGCCCGCGAAGACGATCAACAGACAGACCAGCACGGGGGTGCGGATACTCTTGGAGATTCTTAGAGCCAGCAGGCAGCACAAGGCGCTGAAGAATACGATATTCCGCTTGCCGTTTGTATAGTTCGCAAAGGCCAGAAAGGGTGTGACGAGCAACAGATCGAACCACAGTCTTCGAGTAGTGACGAGGAGCACGATCGCGCCGAAGAGGCAAAAATAGGTTATGAAGTTCAGCGTGTTATAGAAGTGCCAGTCCTCATACGTAAAAGCCTTCTCTAGGACTATGGCGTATGAAAGAAATTTCCGGTAGTCCGGAGCAGCCACCAGAAAATAGACCGCGGGACACACCAGCAAGGCGATCATATACATCCGCAGTGGCGCCAAGTCGGACCGGATCTGACGGCCGGCTTCCCGCCATTTTATGGGCCGGTATCTCCAGAATGACCGCACTGCCAGCATCGGCACGGGCACCGCCATGAGGTAGATGTAATAAATGGCGTTGGTGGCGGGATCGGTCTCGGCAGCGCGCAGGCCGGGGAACAAGGAATAGCGCGGCACC
>JBEKUO010000797.1:0-2992 GCA_049514955.1 Bryobacteraceae bacterium
GGCCGGCGCCCATCGAGGTCCGCGTGCCGGCGTATATCAAGGAAATTGTCGAGCAGTTGGCCTTCCTGGCGCGCGAGGACAAGCGCGTGGACAAACGCTCCGGCGTTTCGCAGCGGCTGCCCATCTCGGTGCTGGAAAACGTGGTGTCGAACGCCGAGCGCCGCGCCTTGCGCACCAAGGAGCCGGCCGCCGTGCCGCGCATACTGGATATCTATTCGGCGCTGCCTTCGATTACCGGCAAGATGGAGTTGGAGTATGAAGGCGAGTTGAAGGGCGGCGACGCGGTGGCCCGCGAATTGATTCGCGTGGCGGTGGGCAAGGTCTACGACAAGTATTTCGAAGGCTCCAACGTTGCGCAGATCGTCCAGTGGTTCGATCTCGGCGGCAGCTTGAAGCTCGACGAAAGTCTGGATTCGGCGGCCATGGTGAAGTTGCTGGGCTCCATCCAGGGACTGATGGAGAAGCTCAAAGCCCTGAAGCTGGGGGCCAACGAGCCGGATGGCGTGCGCGCATCCGCAGCGGAATTCGTGCTCGAGGGACTCTACGCGCACCGGCGCATCAGCCGCAACGAGGAGCGCGGCTTCGGCGCGGAAGAGCGCAAACGCGAAGCGCCGCGCGAAGAAGGGCAGCAGCGGCCGAATTTTCGAAGGCAATACAACTAGGTGAGAGGTGGTGGGTGATAGGTTGTGGGTGTTAGGTCTTACCCATCACCTATCACCCATCACCCAGAACCGCTTTTCATGAAGATCAAATACTCCAAATATACCGGCGAAGACTTCGGCATCGGCGCCGAAGATCTGCTGCAGGCCCTTTCGGATTTCCTCCTGCAGAGCGGCTTCAACACGCAATACATGCCTTTCAGCGAGTGGAACGAGCACACGCTGGAGGATCTGAAAAAGGCCATCCAGCAGGCCCTCGAGCAGGGCAGCCTATTCGACGACGAGCACATGCGGGAGATGATGGAACGCCTAGAAAATCTCTCGCCCGAGCAGATGCAGAAACTGCTCGACAACCTCGTGCAGAAGATGATCGACGAGGGGCAGATCACAGTCGAACAGCCGGGCGACCCGCAGCCGGGGACGCCGGGACCGGGTAACGGCCCGGACAGCAAGGTGCGCTTTGAAGTCACCGACAAATCGCTGGACTTTCTGGGGTTTAAGACCCTGAAGGACCTGCTGGGATCGTTGGGCAAATCCAGTTTCGGGCGGCATGATACGCGCGACTTGGCCACGGGTATCGAGGCGTCGGGTTCCTCCAAGCAGTACGAATTCGGCGACACGCTGAACCTGGACATCAGCGAGACGCTGTTTCACGCGATCCAGCGCGAGGGCGCCAAAGTCCCGCTGGACCTGGAGTATTCCGACCTGCACGTCCACCAATGCGAGTACCAGAGCTCATGCGCCACGGTGCTGATGCTGGATTGCAGCCACAGCATGATCCTGTACGGCGAAGACCGGTTCACGCCGGCCAAGAAGGTGGCCCTGGCGCTGGCGCACCTGATCCGCACGCAGTATCCGGGCGACAGCCTGCGTTGTGTGCTGTTCCACGATTCCGCCGAGGAGTTGGCCATCAGCCAGCTTGCGCGCGTGCAGGTGGGGCCGTACTACACCAACACCCGCGACGGCCTGATCCTGGCGCAGCGGCTGCTGGCGCAGGAGAAGAAGGACATGCGCCAGATCGTCATGATCACCGACGGCAAGCCAAGCTGCCTCACACTGGAAGACGGACGCATGTACAAGAACGCCTTCGGGCTCGACCCGCTGGTGATCAGCCGCACGCTCGAAGAAGTCAACCGCTGCAAAAAGCAAGGCATCATCATCAACACGTTCATGCTGGCCAGCGACTATGGATTAGTCAACTTCGTCCAGAAGGTGACCGAAATCTGTCGCGGCAAAGCGTACTTCACGACGCCGTATACGCTCGGGCAGTATTTGCTGATGGATTACATGAACCGCAAGACGCGCACGATTCATTAATCCGATTTGATTGCTTTAAATTCTGCCACGCCGAGCCCGGAATTAACAAATGCCAGGCTCCCATACCGGGCTGTGCAGTGCTGGGCCGATCACGTCGGCCGGCACTCCACAATCACCCGGCCCGAAGGCTGCCGTCCAACCGCCCTCACCTCCAAACCTGCTTCCCGAGCCATCTCGCGGAATTCATCCAACGTCCGTCCCCGGCCTCCTACCAGGACCATCATCAGCAGCTCCGGCGATGCGTCCTCGCCGGGTCCCGCGCCCGTGAAAACCACCACCCGGCCGGACGGGCGCGCCGCCTCCGCGCATCTCCTCAGGATGGCCGTCGCCTCGCGATCGGGCCAGTCGCCGAGGACGTTCTTTAAAATGTACAAGTCGCCCCCGCCCGGCAACGGATCGAAAAAGCTCTGCCCCACAGTCGTCACCCGATCTGCCACGCCAGCCGCCTGGAAGACTTCAGCCGACCGAGCCACCGTTCGCGGCAGATCGACCAGCGTGCCACGGACTTGAGGCCGGGCCCGGAGCACCTCAACCAACAACGCTCCCGCGCCGCCGCCGACATCCACCACCGTTCTAACGGATTCCCAATCTGCTGGATCGACCAAGACTTCGGGATCCGGGACGCCGTGGCCGGCCGGACCCATCAGCGCGTCGAAGCTGGCGGCGATCTCCGGGTGCGCCTCCAGATCCTCCCAGAACCCGCGGCCGAAAGCCTCGTGATAGGCCGGCTTGCCGCTGCGCACGGCGGATAAAAGCGTTCCCCACGCGTACGCCATGCGGCCGCCAATGCCATCGAGATCGAGGCCCAGGCGCATCGGGCCCTCGATCAGCCCGCGGGCGACTTCATTGAGCGCGAACTGCCCGCGCGCCGGCTCGTCGAAGACACCCTTGCTCACCAGGTGCCGCATCATCCTGTATAACGAGTCGCGATCGGCGCCTGCCAAGGCGGCGAGCTTGTCGATTTCCGAGTTCCCCGCCGCGATGTAATCGGCGATCCGCAACGTGGCCGCCACATG
>JBEKUO010000798.1:0-2978 GCA_049514955.1 Bryobacteraceae bacterium
AGAAACCCGGCGGGCCTGACTCCAGTTACTTATGCTTCCCAACCGCTACAAAGGCAAGCTGATCGTCGTAGAAGGCATTGACGGATCGGGCAAATCCACACAGATTACCCTGCTCAGCCACTGGCTGCGCGCGCAGGGCTACGCCGTTGCCTTCAGCGAATGGAACTCGTCGCCGCTGGTAAGACAGACCACACGGCGCGGTAAGAAGAAGGCGATGTTCACTCCCACGACGTTCAGCTTGATCCACGCGACGGATTTCGCGGACCGCATGGAGAGCTACATCCTGCCGCTGGTGAAGGCCGGGGCGGTGGTGTGCGCGGACCGCTACGCCTACACGGCCTTTGCGCGCGACGTGGCGCGGGGGGCCAGCCGCAACTGGGTGCGCAACCTTTACAGTTTCGCGCTGCGGCCCAGCCTGAGCTTCTACTTTCGCGTGCCGCTGGACGTTGCGATCGGCCGGATTCTGGGCGGGCGCGACGCCATCAAGTATTACGAAGCGGGTATGGATCTGGGGCTCAGCCGCAACGTGGAAGAGAGCTTCCGCATTTTTCAGGGCCGCATACTGGACGAGTACGAAGCCATGGCCGGAGAAATGGGCTTCCACATGATCGACGCGACGCTGTCGATCGAAGAGCAGCAACGGCGGATGCGGCAGATCGTGGTGGACAGCCTGGGCGAGGTTTTGCGAACCGGCGTATTGCGCGCAGCTCAAAAGGGGAGCGATGGAATCGCGACAGCCGCTGCAGTTCTATAGCGAACCGCTGCCCGGCGTGGACACCTCGGAGTTGCACGGCAAGCTCATCGTCATCGAGGGTCCGGACGCGGTGGGCCGCAGTACGCAGGTACGGCAATTGAAGCAGTGGCTCGAGCAGGAAGGCCACGCGGTGCTGGATACCGGCATGGCCCGTTCCGCGCTGGCCGGCAAGGGCATCCAGGAGGCCAAGAAGGGCAACACCCTGGGGCCCATCACGATGACCCTGTTTTACACGACGGATTTCGCCGACCGCCTGGAGAACGAGATCATTCCGGCGTTGCGGGCTGGGTTTGTGGTGCTGATCGACCGGTACATTTTTTCGATCATGGCGCGGGCTATTGCGCGCGGCGAAGACCGCAAGTGGATCGAGCAGGTGGCGGGATTCGCACTGGCGCCGCATGCTGTATATTACCTGCGGGCGCGGGTGAAGGACCTGGTATCGCGGGTGGTGCTGGGCCGCGGAGCTTTCGATTATTGGGAGAGCGGCATGGATCTGCGCTTTGGTGACGACAAGTTCCAGAGCTTCGTGCGTTATCAGCGGCGGCTGATCCAGGCATTGGATTCCATGGCCAGCGCCTACAACTTCACGATCGTGGATGCCACGCAGCCGGCGGAGGCCATCTTTCGCGAGTTGCAACGGCATGTCTCCGCGCTGCCCTTCGAGAAAGTCAACGGCGCGGGCGCACGCCGCCGCGGGAAGCGCGGTGCGGGGCGCGGCACGGGAGAATGATGGAGATCTACATCCTGCGCCACGGAATCGCGGAGGAAGCCAGGGGTGGCATGGCAGATGCGGAGCGTGCGTTGACGGAGACCGGCAGGGAAAAGCTGCGCCGCGTGCTGGAGCGGGCGCGCGCGGCGGGCGTGGCGCCGTCGCTCATACTGACCAGCCCGTACCGCCGGGCAAAGGAAACGGCCCAAACGGCGGGGGAAGTGCTCGGATGCGGCAAGGTCGTCGAGAGCGATGTCCTGGTACCCGGGTCCACGCCCGCGGATGTCTGGGAGGCGATTTGCGCGCGCCGCCGCGAGGGCGCGATCCTGCTCGCGGGACACGAGCCGCTGCTGGGCATGACCGTGGCGCATCTGCTGGGCGCTCCGGCGATGCACGTCGATCTGAAAAAGGCGGCCCTGGTACGTATCGATGAGGAGAACTTCAGCGGCGCCCCGCGCGGCATTCTGAAATGGATGCTGACGCCGCGATTGGTATAATCTGCGATTATGAAAATCCAAAAAGCCACCAGCCGGTACGAAGAGTGGCTGGCCAAAGAGCTGACCATCGTCGAAACGGATTTGAAGCTGAAACACGAGCAGATGGCCAGCGCGCTGTTCCCGTTTATGCGCGCGACTTATTATCGCTGGACGCAAATCTGGCCGGAGGTCTGCGGGGACCTGGCTTCGGGTCCGGTGGTCCTGGGGGTGGGCGATCTGCACGTCGAAAATTTCGGAACCTGGCGCGATTCCGAGGGGCGCCTGATTTGGGGCATCAACGACTTCGACGAGACCTATCCGCTGCCGTACACCCACGACCTGGTACGTCTGGCGACCAGCGCGCAAATGGCTATTGCGGCGAACCACCTGGCGATCGACATGAAGGACGCGGCGCGCGTGATCCTGGAGGGCTACTCCGAATCGCTGGCCGGCGGCGGAAGTCCCTTCGTGCTGGCCGAGCACCATCCGGCGCTGCGCGAGATGGCGGTACACCGGCTGAAAGAGGTCGTCACGTTCTGGGAGAAACTCAAGAGTTGGCCGGTGGTCAAGGGGAAGATTCCGGACGGCGCCGCCAAGGGCATAACGCGGATGCTGCCCCACCCGGATCTGGATCGCCAGCACGTGCATCGCGTGGCCGGACTGGGCAGCCTGGGCCGCCAGCGCTTTGTGGCACTGGCCGAGTGGCACGGCGGCTTGATCGCGCGTGAGGCTAAGGCGATGGCCCCTTCGGCATGCTGGTGGGCGGGGGGCTGTAGGGGGTCGGCGCGCCTGCGGTACCAGGAAATCCTGGATACCTCGGTGCGTTGCTGCGATCCGTACGTGAAGCTGAAGGGCAAGTGGATCGTGCGACGGCTGGCCCCGGATTGTTCGCGCATAGAGCTCTCCGCGCTGCCTAAGGAACGCGATGAATTGCGGCTGCTGCACGCCATGGGTTTCGAGACCGCGAATGTGCATCTGGGCAGCAAGAACACCCGTGCGATCCAGCGCGACCTCAAGGATCGGGGCGATGGCTGGCTGT
>JBEKUO010000799.1:0-2976 GCA_049514955.1 Bryobacteraceae bacterium
AACCATTTTGTAGTACACGCCAAGACCGGCCGCAAACTGGCGTATGGCGATCTGGTGGCGACCGCATCGGCGGGGGCGGCGCCCACGCAGAACGGCGTACGATTCAAGACGCCCAGCCAGTTCCGCTACATCGGCAAGGACATGGCGATCGTCGATCTGGACGGCCTGGTGACGGGCAAAGCGACATTCGGAATCGACGCGCGCATGCCCGGAATGGTCTACGCGGCGATCGAGCGTCCCCCGGTGATGGGGAGCGCGCTAAAGACCTGCGACGACGCGGCGGCCAAACAAGTGAAAGGTGTGCAGCAGGTCGTCATGCTGGACCTGGCGAAGCCTCCTTACGGATTCCAGGCTCTGGGCGGCGCGGCGGTGATCGCGGACAACAGTTGGGCGGCGCTCCAAGGACGGAAGAAGCTCAAGGTGGAATGGGATCTGGGCGAGCACGCCGGCTACGATTCGGCCGCGTATCGTCAGACCATGCTGGATACGGCGCGGCAGCCTGGCCGGGTGGCGCGCGAAACCGGCAATGTGGATGCCGAGTTCGCCAAGGGAGGGAAGATCGTCGAGGCGTCCTATTACACGCCGATGCTGGCGCACGCTTCCATGGAACCGCCCGCCGCAGTGGCCGAGTTCAAAGACGGAAAAGTGACAGCGTGGGCGGCGACACAGAATCCGCAGGCCGTGCAGGACACGGTGGCCAAGGCGCTCGGCATACACAAGGAGGACGTGCTTTGTAACGTGACCTTGCTGGGCGGCGGATTCGGGCGCAAATCGAAACCGGACTACGTGGCGGAGGCGGCGCTGCTTTCCAAGCAAGTGGGCAAGCCGGTCAAAATCGTCTGGAGTCGCGAGGACGATATACGATTCGATTACTTCCATTCTCCAGCCGCGTTGTATATCAAGGCCGCGGTGGATGAGAAGGGTCATCCCAGCGCGTGGTTGCAGCGCAGCGTGTTCCCGCCGATTGGGATGCTATTCAATGCAAGCGAGCAGTACGGCGGCGGCCAACTCGGCATGGGATGGACGGATATACCGTATGCTATCCCCAATCTGCGCGTGGAGAACGGGCCGGCCAAGGCGCATGTGCGGATCGGATGGCTGCGCTCGGTTTCGAACATCTATCATGCGTTCGGAGTGCAGACCTTTACGGACGAGCTGGCTGCGGCAGCCGGGCGCGACCGTGTGGAGTATCTGCTGGAGTTGATCGGGCAGCCGCGCATCATCGATCTCTCCAAGGAAGGCCTGAAACAGGGCGGTCCGAACAACCCTAAGTACCCGTTCGATACGGCGCGTCTGCGGAATGTGGTCGAGGTGGCGGCGCAGCAATCGGGCTGGGCGAACAAGAAAGAGGCTCCTGGACGCGCGCTGGGTATTGCGGTACATCGCAGTTTCCTGACATACGTGGCGGCGGTGGTGGAGGTCGAAGTGCACAACGGCGACATCCGGATTCCGCGGGTCGACGTGGTGGTAGATGCGGGACGCGTGATCAACCCGGATCGCGTGAAGGCCCAGTTTGAAGGGGCCGCCGTATTTGGAACGAGTATCGCGCTCATGGGCGAGATCACCGCGGCCAACGGCCAGATACAGCAGACGAACTTTAACCGGTATCCTGTGGCGCGCATGAACGAAGCGCCCCTGGAAACGCGCGTGCACATCGTGGAGAGCGATGCGGCTCCTGCGGGTGTAGGGGAGCCGGGCGTGCCGCCCATCGCGCCGGCGATCTGCAACGCGGTTTTCGCGGCGACCGGAAAGCGCATACGAGAGCTGCCCATAAAGAGGCAATTGAGTTGAAATCTATGTTGACAGACGAAAGCGTCTGTCCCACCTCCTGCCAACGCTTGGCGTGCGTGCTTGCCGCCCTGTCCCTGGCAACAATAGCAAACGCCCAGCAGAATCCCGCGGCCGCAGCAGCCCACGCTTGGCGCGCGACGCACGAGCCAGCTATCCTCGCCGAATTCATGGACCTTCTGGCGATTCCAAACCTGGCCCGTGATGCCCCCAACATTCGAAAAAACGCCGCTGCAGTGTCCGCCTTGCTCGAGAAACGCGGCGTGAAGACGCGGCTGCTCGAAGTGTCCGGTGCGCCGCCCGTGGTATTCGGCGCGATCGATTCTCCGGGCGCCACGCGGACCCTGGTCTTCTATGCGCACTATGATGGCCAGCCGCTCGATCCGAAAGAATGGACCACGCCTCCGTGGGAACCGGTCGTGCGGGACGGGCGCATTTACGCGCGATCCGCATCCGACGACAAAGCGCCGATCATGGCTCTCGGTGTGGCGCTCGATGCGCTGAAGGCAGCCGGAATAACTCTGCACTCCAACATCAAGTTCGTCTTCGAAGGCGAGGAAGAGGCCGGATCGCCGCACCTGGCGAGCATTCTCGAGAAATACAAGGACCTGCTGGGCGGCGATGTGTGGCTGATCTGCGATGGCCCGGTGCACCAGAGCAGGCGGCAGCAAATCGTATTCGGCGCGCGCGGCATCACGGAGCTGGACATCACGGTATACGGGCCGAAGCACGAGCTGCACAGCGGGCACTACGGGAACTGGGCGCCGAATCCAGCGATGATGCTGGCGCGGTTGCTCGCGTCGATGAAGGACGATGAGGGCCGCGTGACGATCGATCGTTTCTACGACGGGATTGAACCGTTGAGCGAGACCGAGCGCCGCGCGATCGCGGAAGCGCCAGACGTGGATCGCGACTTGATGCGCGAGCTATGGCTCGGCGGCACGGAGGGCGACGGTAAGAAGCTCGTCGAGCTGCTGAACCTGCCGTCGCTGAACATACGCGGGATGAGCAGCGCGCGGACGGGCACCCAGGCCAGTAACGTGGTGCCTGCGACCGCCACGGCAACGATCGACATACGCCTGGTGAAGGGGATCGATCACGACACTGCAGCCGCGCGCGTGATCGCGCACATACGCAAGCAGGGCTATTACGTGGTCGACAGCGAACCTGATGCGGATACACGGATGG
>JBEKUO010000800.1:0-2976 GCA_049514955.1 Bryobacteraceae bacterium
TAGGGATCGAGGCAGTGGATGGCAGGAAATATGCGCCGTCCGTTGATATGCGGAGTCGGGCAGTGCGAACCCGCAGAATTGACCACTTGCGAGGCCCAGGACGGCGCATAACGTTTGCTACTGTTTGGGCCGAAGCATGGCGAGCAACTTATCCGGGGGTCGGAAGTGACCTCGCCGTAAGGTCGGCGGAACCAACGACGCCATGGCCTCCAGCTTTTCTGTGGGATCGGCTCTCAGATAGACCTCTGTGCTTTGGAGGGTTGCGTGGCCGAGCCAAAGAGAGACCTTCCGAATGTCGCCGGTGGCGTGCAGAGTGAGCATGGCGCACGAATGCCTCAAACTGTGCGGCGAAACCCGCTTTTTGACTAGCGAAGGTTCCTTGGCTCCGGCCGTTCGAACGTGCTTTTCCAGAATGTATTCGAAACCAGACCTAGTCATGACATCGCCGCGGGCGTTCAAGAAGAGCGCTGTGGCCTTCGGCTCGCCGCGCACCTTAAGCCAATCGCGAAGGACGGTCACTGTCTCCTTCCACAAAGGAAGCACCCTCTCGCGACGGCCTTTGCCCATTACGTGAACAGTGGGTTGAGGGTGGAAGGCCAGATCGGCTAAGTTTAGCCCGACCAACTCGGAGACACGCAGCCCCCCGACGAAGGCTAGATGAAGCATTGCACGGTCTCGCAACCCCCACCGGCCGTTCGGGTCGGGAGCATCCAGTAAAGCCTGAATCTCCTGCCTGTTGAGATATCCGATGATGACTTCGTCAGTTTTCTTTACAGGGATGGCACGAATGCGGCGGGCCTGCTCAAGACATGACGGTAGCCGGTATTCCAAGAACCGGAAGAACGTCTTGATAGCGGCCAATCTTGAATTTCGTGTTCTGGCGCAGTTCCCGCGAGTCTTCTCAAGGTGTTCGAGAAAGGCCAGTACGAGTGTCGCGTCGAGTTGCTCGATCGACAGCGCCGAGGGAGTGGTTTTCAGGCGTTCGGCGGCGAAGCACACCAGCAGTTGGAAGGCATAGGCGTACGTGTCGGAGGTTTGTAGGCTCATTTCTCGCTGGCTGGGAATGTACTCGCGCAAGAAAGCCGTCAGATGGGGACCGATGGGCGTCATCGCTCACCTCCTTGATGCAGAGCCTCGGCGGCTGTGGCCACGTCTCCCAGGAGTTTCGGTGTGGCCTGCAGGTACCAGTAGGTATCGGAGACGTGAGCGTGACCAAGATAGGTGCTCAGCGCAGCCATGTGCCGTGCAACAGCCTTGCGGTCTCCCGCACACTGTTCAAGCGACCGGACCGCAAATGTATGACGAAGGTCCTGAATACGGCAGCCGCCGAGTCCCGGGCCACCGCGCAGACCGGCGGAGCGCGCCAGACGTAGGTAGGTGGCGTTCACTGTCGGATAAGGAAGCCTGGCACCCCGTTGGGATATGAAGACCGTGGCTGTGGTTGTCGCTACCCGGCTCCGAGCAGCGACATAACGCTGCAACTCGCAGCGTGCACTTTCGTGAAGAGGAACAAGGCGGTTCTTTTGGAACTTTGTCGCACGGATGAGTAGCCCGTCTTCCGTCAGGTCGGAGAGTTCGAGTTTCAAGGCTTCTGAAACTCGGAGACCGGTGCAAACGATAAGAGACAGCAAAGCCGTATACGTAACTGGCCGCATCGATCCTGTCGGAGGTAGATGGGAGGCGGCTCGAAGGAGACGGTCGATTTCGTCCGGAGTGAAGATGTGACACGTTCGACGGCTCTTTCGTGCGCGGCCGAAAAAGTCGGCTGGCGGCACTTGGTGACGCTTGTCTTCCGCGTTCAATGCACACGCCAGACGGCGGACGGTGAGCAAGCGATCATGGCGCTGGCGGACCGAGGGCGCACTTGCTGCCCACTCCAGGACTGAGTCCGTGTGGACAAATTCTTCGGACCGCCCTTGGGCAAAATCCGCGAAGCTGTGGAGCATGTATGCCTGGACCTTGTACTTAAAGCCCATACTCCGGTACAACTCGATGTGGCGATTGACGGCTTCGCTCAGCATGATCTGTCCTCCTTGGGCCAGGGTTGCGCGACTTCTTGGAGGGTAGCGACATCGACTTTTGCGTAGTGCGCGGTCGTATCCGGCGACTTATGCCTCAGCACGGTTCCAATCTCGTCCAACGTGGAACCGGCACGCAACATCATGGTTGCGACGCTGTGGCGAAGGAGATTCGCGCCATGGGTTGGTGGATTCTCGATGCCAGCGCGCCGGAGTGCAGCACGAACGATGCCGGAAACGATCATTCCAGACCGCAAAGGGCGGAATGGGGCCTTTGCGCAGAGAAACACGCGGTCGATGACGACCTGTGGGCGTGCATGTTCAATGTAGTCCAGAACTGCGTCTCCTGCATCCTGTGGTAGAGGTAGACGGACGTCCCTGCGTCCCTTGCCTCGCACCAGCAGCGTGGCCTCGTGCCAATCGATATCAGCGGGGCGCATGCCCGCAATATCTCCCGCGCGGAGCCCGAGCCGAAGCAACAACAATACGATCGCCCGGTCCCTCCATCCCTGCGGCCCATCCTTGCAACAGGAGTCAAGGAGGCGGGCTACTTGGTGGGCGTCGAGATATCGGGGCAGCGAGGAAAGTTTCCACTCGGCCACAGTTGGGACTAAATGGTCGAGGCCAGGTTGGCAGGCACCACTCGTTGCAAGGAATCGCAAATAGACGCGGAGCGCTCCGACGAACGTTTTTGCATAAGCGGGCCGGCAGCCGCGGATCTGATTCAGGATGACCCTGCGTACCGAAGCTGCATTGTACTCGCCAGCGTCGGCGCCGAGCGCCGGTAGCATTTTGGCGATCAAGCGCTCATGGCGTTCCACGGTGCGCATTGCCAGTCCCCGATGCCGCAGAAGCCAATCACGAAAGGGGCTGAGCGGCGAGGGTGCATTAGCCGTGGAGTCAGCAGTCGCCCTGATGG
This sequence comes from Bryobacteraceae bacterium, assembly GCA_049514955.1. Taxonomy (GTDB): domain Bacteria; phylum Acidobacteriota; class Terriglobia; order Bryobacterales; family Bryobacteraceae; genus Bog-159. The sequence continues at coordinate 2,938 of JBEKUO010000800.1, forward strand.
CACCATGTTGCCTCAGAAAATCAGCGAACCGCTGAACAC
>JBEKUO010000801.1:0-2975 GCA_049514955.1 Bryobacteraceae bacterium
GGCAGCCGAGGCCTTCTCAATGGAGCAGAGGCCGTCGATCAGGGCTTCGGAACCCGCCACCCAGCAGGCGAGCTCGTCCGCGCGAGACTCCTGCCTTCGCGACACCATTTGCGTGGCGCGCAGGAATAGCGTCCAATATGCATTCAGACCCGCGACCACCAGGTAGTGGGCCAGGCGCGCCACAGCGATCCTAGTCAGCGCCCGCAGCGGCGCGGATGGAGAGGCCAGATTCATCAATGTGCGGACCATGGTGGCGCGCGTCCTATAGACCCACGGGCCCAGGCGCGTGTCGCCTCCATAGTAGTGGCCGAATTCGTGCGCCAGCACGGCCCGGAACTGGGCGACCGTCAGGATCTGCATCAGGGGCAGGCCCAATCCCATCACGCGGCGGCTGCCGAAGCCCATCGTGCCCCCGCGTTCGGCCACCCAGGCGTTGACGTCGGGAATCAAGTAGACCTCGCGCGGCATGGGTTCGTTCAGGGCCGCGGCGATGCTTTCCAGTTCGGAGAAGAGGCGCTGCTGGCGCGCAGGGTCGAGCGGCGGGCCCGGCGGCACGAAGTTGTCGCGGCGCGGCACCAGCGACCACAAAATTGTCCCCGCCATCACCACACCGCAGAGAAGCAGGATCAAAGCCTGGATATTGGTGGTGACTGTCACCAGGAGATAGGGCAGGTAGACACACAGCGCGGCTAGCAGAATGGTGACGAGGTACGACCCGATCACCATGACGAGGGCGAGGGCCGCCCAGCGGGCCAGAGAGCGGCGGGGAGGCGGAGCTGCGGTGACTGAGGGATGCATCTTCACGGTCTCGCTGGCGGCTGGCGTGGGGCCGCACCGGTTGACAGACGAAAGCGTCTGCCCCACCGGTTGACAGACGAAAGCGTCTGTCCCACCTCCCACGCTTCAGGGCGTTGTCGCGGGCTTCGCTACCTTCACCTCGCCGATCTCTCCCTTGGCGTAGCGGGACCGCAGCACCTTCTTATCCAGCTTCCCGACGCTGGTCTTGGGGATCTCCGCGATGAATGCCCAGCGCTCCGGGAGCCACCAGCGGGCCACGCGCGCGGACAGGAAATCTCGCAGTTCGTCGAAGGTGACCGAAGCGCCGGGCTTCATCACCACGCAAGCCAGCGGGCGCTCATCCCAGCGCTCGTCAGGCACGCCGATGACTACCGCTTCGAGCACCGCGGGGTGAGCGAGCAACTGGTTTTCCAGTTCCATCGAAGAGATCCACTCGCCGCCGGACTTGATGACGTCTTTGGCGCGGTCGGTGATCTGGATGAACCCCTTGGCATCCACCGTGCCGACATCGCCGGTGCGAAGCCAGCCATCGTGGAACTTCTCGGGGGAGGGATCGAGATAGTAGGACCCCGTGATCCAGGGACCGCGCACCTCGATCTCGCCGACCGATTCGCCGTCCCAGGGAAGCACCTCATCGCCGTTCATCAAGCGCAGTTCGACACCGGCGACGACGCGGCCGCTCTTGTTCAGCCAGTCGATCTCGCGGTCGGGCGGCGTACCCCGCGGCGGGCGCGAGACGGCGGCGAGCGGGCTGGTCTCGGTCATGCCCCAACCTTGCACGACGCGCACGCCGTGCCGCTGGAGGAAGCCCTCCTGCATGCTGCGGGGCACGGCCGCGCCGCCGCAGACGACGCAGCGCAGCGACGATATATCGACGCCGTTGGCGTCCACGTAACGCAGCACGTCGTTCCAGATGGTCGGCACCGCGGCGGAGACGGTGGGGCGCTCGGCGGCGATCATGCGGCAGATGCGCTCGGCCTGCAGATAGCGGTCCGGCATCAGAAAATCGGCGCCGGACACCCAGCCCGAATAGGGCAGCCCCCAGGCGTTGGCGTGAAACATCGGCACGATGGGCAGGACCTTGTCGTCTTCGGTGACGCCGATGGAGTTCGCCATGGTGGATGCCACGGCGTGAAGCCAGGTGGAGCGATGGCTGTAGACCACGCCCTTGGGGTTGCCGGTAGTGCCGCTGGTGTAGCACATGGCGGCGGCCGAGCTTTCCGAGACGTCCGGCCACTGGCTGACGGGCGCGCTGGCGGCGATCAGATCCTCATAGCGGAGCACCTCTCCCGGCAGGCCGGTTCCCTCGCCGATGACGATATAGCGCTCGACGGTGGTGAGATGCGGGGCGAGCTTGGCCAACAGCGGGGCCAGCGATCCATCGACGATGATGACGCGATCGGCGGCATGGTTGACGATATAAACCAACTGCTCGGGAAAGAGCCGGATGTTGATGCAGTGGAGCACGGCGCCCATGCAGGGCACCGCATAGTACGCCTCCAGGTGCTCCTGGTTGTTCCACGCGAACGTGCCGACGCGGTCGCCGGCGCCTATGCCGAGCTTGGCGAGGGCCGTGGCCAGGCGTCGCGCGCGATCGGCCACCTGCGCATAGCTGGCGCGGCGAAAATGGTCTCCGGCGTAAGTGGCGACCTCGCTCGACGCGTATATGCGCTCGCCGTGCTCGAAGATGCCGCGAATGGTGAGCGGGAAATCGGGGATGGTGCTGCGTATTTCAGTCATGCCTGGGAGCCTGAGACAGTGTATCGCATCCGGCGGGCATGCGAGCGGAGTTCTCCAAGGTAAGGTACGAGGCACCGGCCGGTAGTGCGCTATTTGTGTGCGCTTGATCCTAGCGGCGGCCGGGAGGACGGTCCGCCAGTTGGATCACAACTGATACCTCTTCAGTACGTCTACGCTGAGCCTGTGTTCGGCAATCCCCTTCATAATGATGAGGGGCTTCATAAGCGGATTGCGAAAACGGAATCGAAACTTCCTTGTCTGCCCCTCCTTTCGGAGGATGCGTCCCCTCTCCTCTTCGCTAAAATCCTTGAGGTGGCGCGAAAACCCAGGAATCTCATATTTCTTGCCCGTTAGCGCCGATAACGGGTCCCTCACCGCCGAAGCTGAGAAGTAGCCAAATTCACCCGACCCGACGAGAGCGCAGGCGAGCAATACTT
>JBEKUO010000802.1:0-2967 GCA_049514955.1 Bryobacteraceae bacterium
TCGGTGCTCATGCGCAGGGCCTGTTCCTGCCGCTCGCTGCGCACCAGAATATTAGCCATGGCGCTGAATGGCGGGTAATGCATCATGCGGCGGAACTGTAATTCCTTCGCATAGAAAGTCTGGTAATCCTGCGCGGCGGCCATGCGTACCGCATAGTGATCGGGGTTGATGGTCTGTATGAGGACGATGCCGGGTAGGCTGCCGCGCCCGGCGCGTCCGGCGACCTGCGTGAGGAGTTGGAAGGTGCGCTCGGCGGCGCGGAAATCCGGCAGCCCGAGGCCCACGTCGGCGGAGACCACTCCGACCAGCGTCACGTTCGGAATATCGTGGCCCTTGGCGATCATCTGCGTGCCGACCAGTATGTCGTAGGAGCGCTCGCGGAAGCCTTGCAGGATGGCTTCATATTGCCGTTTGACGCGTTTTCGCAAGGTCGGAACCCGCCTTGCGAGCGTGGAAGGTTTCGACCTCTTGGGCCGGTTGTCTCGCCTTCCCCGTGTCTCGCTTTCCCCGTTGTTATGCCTCGCCGGATGGCCTACCATAGAGGTCGTGGATAAGCGTTATCAAGTTTTCGTCAGCTCGACGTTCGAGGACCTTCGCGAAGAACGCGCTGCCGTGATCGGCGCCCTACTTCAAATCGATTGCTTCCCAGCCGGAATGGAGTTGTTTCCGGCTGCCGACGATGATTCCTTGACTTTGATTAGGAGCGTCATAGACGATTCGGATTACTACCTCATCATCCTTGGCGGGCGATATGGGACGCTCGATAACGCCACAGGTAAGAGCTACACCCATCTGGAATACGAGTACGCTCAATCGGCTGGGAAGCCGACGATAGCACTGCTGCATTCTAACCCTGGGACCTTGCCAGCGGACAAGACCGAAGACAGCGACGCAGGGCGGAAGCGTTTCAATGACTTTCGGTCCGAACTACGAAAGAAGAACTGCAGACACTGGGGTGATCGTGGTGAGTTGACAGCGGCCGTGTTTACCGGGGTTCAGCACCTAAAAAAGACGCGTCCCGGGGTTGGATGGATCAAGTCCACCGACGCTACGGATGACAAGCTGAAAGATGAATTGTTGAGGGCCCGGCGCGAAATGGATTCACTGAATGCCGAGTTGGAACAAGCAAGGCGTCGAAATCCGCCGCCAGGCACCGAGGACCTGGAACACGGTCAGGATCGAACAAGCATCGTCATCACATTTCAAAGCGGGGAGGCCTCAAGCTACGAAGCCACGTGGGAAGACATAATCAGGAGCGTTCTCCCGCAGACTTTTGGGGTCGGGGCCGATAACGATGCCGTTGCATCGGCTTTGGCTTCGCTCGCCCGCGAGAAGGCCGACAGGCGGGGGGACAGCCGCGCGTTTGCTGATTGGGAAAATCCGGTGCTCTCGCGAAGTTCGTTTGGGAAGGTAATCAATCAGATGGTAGCCCTTGGCCTGATTGAGGGTGTGCCCAATCCGCTTCGGGTGGAAACTCTGTGGCGCGCCACTCCCTATGGCGTCCAGGAGGGCTGCCGTCTTGTGGCAATACGACGAACCAAGCGACTTGCGGCACCGGAGGCGCCCGTCCCCAAGGTTTTACGTCCCAACGAGGGTAAGGGGTGAGCGATGCCAAATCGAAAACAATTGCACGGGTCCCAATACCTTTCTGCGCTAGGTGAAGAGACCGGACCATCCGCCCGGATGGGACACGTGCCATATCCTTTCCGTGCGTATCCCTTCCGGCGTCCCCGCCTGAAACAACTGCAATGCCGCCGCTAGCATTATCACGACTTCATGGACCGCTTCGTGCGAAGCGTGATCGATGGTCCCCGGCTCCGGTTTCGTTTAGAATGAAGTTGAGCTATGCCAAGCCGCTCTCATCCGGACGCCCGGACGCCCACAGTTCACCAGCGGCGCACTAGCCCTTCAGAAGAGGGATCCTTCGTCGATGAAAGGAAGTCGTTGATGGATACGGCATTGAAGGGCCTTGCGCCACGGGATCGGGAGATCCTTGCTCGCTTCTATCTGGACGAGCAATCCCAGGATCGGATTTGCGCCGAAATGGGACTGACGGAGGCACAGTTTCGGTTGCTAAAATCGCGAGCCAGGGCCAGGTTTAGTGAGTTGGCTCAGAAGGCGCTTGCCCGCAAGCGCCCACCTGTAACGAACGCGGTAGGCCAAGCGGCTTCGGGTAGCACTGAAGCTGTGGATATCGAGCGTGTCCTACCAACCGTGGCACATGCTGTGGCAGTTTTTGGGGACGAACAAAAGGCCTCCCACTGGTTGGCAACACCGTTGGCGCTGCTTGATAACCGCAGCCCGGCGCAGATTCTGGCGCGAGGCGATGTCGATGCCGTCGACCAAATCCTCACGCGCATCGAGTACAACATCCCATCATAAATGCCCCGGCGGATCTACCGCGTTTGCCGCTCAATCCACGCGAACCTGGACGGCGAAGGCGCCAAGCGCGCTGGCGGGCGTTGGAATTCACCAGGACGGCCAGTCGTTTATATGGCCGAGACGATCTCATTGGCCGTGCTGGAGAACTTGGTGCACATGGCCAGGCAGGACTTTCCGACTGGATACGTGGTGGTGGCGGCGGTCGTGCCTGAGAACATCCGCATGCTGCGAGATGCGGACCTGGTGCTCGGGTCCTGACGTAAGCCCCAGACGGCTCGGTGACCGGTGGATCGACTCGCTCGATTCCGCAGTGCTCGAGGTCCGCTCCACTGTCGTGCCTTTCGAACACAACTATTTACTAAACCCGCGGCATCCCGACTTTGCGGCAATTACAGTTGAGCCGCCGGTGCCCTTCGTTTTCGATGAGCGCCTTTTTGGATCTCGGACCCTCCGATGAGTGTGATTGTCGCTCTACAACAGCGTGAATGGGTCCACGTCGATCACCAGCGCCGTAGCGTTCCACTTCTGCTCCCGTGCGAAAGCCTGCGCGCGCTGCAACAGCTCGTTAAGCGCCTTCCGGCTGGC
>JBEKUO010000803.1:0-2955 GCA_049514955.1 Bryobacteraceae bacterium
GTTCTCGACGATCCCTCTACGGAACGACCCGCAGCATCTTGCTCAGTTTGATGTCCGCGGATGAAGCGCCCACCAGGAGTTCCACCTCATCCGGTTCCACAACCCAGCGTTTCTGGTCCTCATTCCACCAGGCGAGCGACTGGGCAGTGAGCGGAATCTGCACGGTCTTGGTCTGGCTGGGCGACAGCGTGACCCGGCGAAACCCGCGCAGTTCCTTGGCGGGCCGGTCTACGGCCGGCTTCTCATGCTTCACGTAGAGTTGCACCACTTCGTCGCCTTCACGCGATCCTGCGTTCGTAACGTCGATGCTGACCGTGACGTTGCCGCCGTCCGCCAAACGATCCGGAGTGACGCGCAGGTTCGAGTAGCGGAATGCCGTGTAGCTGAGACCATAACCGAACGGATAGAGCGGATCGCCGCGGAAGTACATGTAGGTGCGGCCATGCCGTATGTCGTAGTCCATCATGGTGGGAACCTGATCGAGCGACTTAGGCCAGGTCTGGACGAGGCGTCCGGCCGGGTTATAATCGCCGAACAGCACATCCGCGATGGCGGTTCCCATCTCCTGCGCGTTGTGAGTCATATGCAGGATGGCAGGCAGCGTCTCCTGGCTCCAGTTGACGGCGAACGGGAAGCTGGATACGAGCACCATCGCGGTTTTCGGATTCGCCGCGTAGACCTGCTTGACCAGTTCCTCCATTTCGAGATTGATGGACCGCCGGTCGACGGCCTCTTTGCCATCGCTGGGTGTCGGGCACTTCTCCCACCCGGCATCGCAGGTGGTGTGATTGCCGACAAAGACCACGGCAACATCCGAATCTCTGGCTGCCTTCACAGCGGCGTCGTGGTCGTTGTTCGCGGCGTAGTTCACCTGCAATGCGGATCCGGCTTTGGCACGTATGCCCTCGAGCGGCGTAATGGTGTAGGGAGGAGTGCCGCTGTACCAATCGAGCAGCACCTGGTCGGCGCGCGGACCGATCACGGCAATGGACTTGAGCTTCGATCGATCGAGAGGCAGGAACCCATTTGTGTTCTTGAGGAGCACGACGGATTCGCGCGCCACCTGGCGGGCCACGTCCTGGTGCCCGGGGGTCTTCCAGGCCTCGGTTTCGCCCACCAGCTTCGAGTACGGAACGCGCTCGGGCGGGTCCAGCAATCCGAGCCGGATCATAACGCGGAACTCGCCCTTGATCGCCTCATCGATATCGGCTTCGGTCAACAGCTTTTCTTTCAGCGCGTCGCTGACTGGATCGCGGAAGCGGTCCAGAAACTGATTGATGCCGGCCTTCACCGCTCCGGCGGCGCCCTGGCTCAAGGTGGGGTAATACTTGTGCAGCATGATCATGTTCCGCAACGCGCCGGCGTCGGTACAGATGATTCCATCCACGCCCCACTCCTTCATGGCAATCTCTTTGAGAATCGGGTTCACGGTCATGGGAATGTGATTCCAGGCGTTGTAGGCCGCCATGAAGGCGCGCGACCCGCCCTCCATCACGCCCATGCGAAACGGGACGGAGTAGTATTCGCGCAACAAGCGCGCATCGAAATCGGACGACGAGCCGCCGCGACCGTTCTCGTTGCTGTTGGCGAGGAAGTGCTTCATCAGGGAGGCGGTCAACCAGTACTTGGGGTCGTCGCCCTGGAGGCCCTTCACCATGGCCGTGACCATCGTTCCATTGAAGAACGGATCTTCGCCGAAGCACTCTTCGGTTCGGCCCCAACGCGGGTCGCGGCCGAGGTCCGCATTGGGCGCGCGGACCACCAACCCGCCCCGGTGCTGGCTCTGATAGATGTAGCGAGTCTCGCGGCCTTCCACGCCTCCGGCCTGGCGGATGAGATCGGGATCCCAAGTCTCTCCCATGCCGATGGCTTGCGCGAATTGAGTGGTGGGGATAGGGGTGGGCCGTCCCCAGCCACCGGGGCCGCCCAGCGCCAGCCCGTGCAGGCCCTCGACGTGGCCCGTTGCGTGGATTCCGAGGCGCGGCACGCTGGGGTTGGTGCCCAGGCAGGCGACCTTTTCGTCCAAGGTCATGAGCGATACGATGTTGCCGACTCGTTGTTCGAGGGGAAGGTCCGGATTCTGGAAAGGATACTGATAGGGGCCGTCGGCGACGGCCGCGCCGCGCACCAGAGAGAGCAGCACGAGCGCGGCCAGCGGCGTAAAGACTCGCATAACGATACGGTCTCAAAGCGCGGGCGGCGGCGCAACTGCGGTAAAGGCGCGATCGCGGAGCCAGGTTGCGGTCATGCAGCGCGATGAGGCCGGACACGGCGGAAATCTCGGATCCCTTTGCGGCCTGCGCCAACTCGATCTCGAAGTTTGACTGGAGGTTCATCCAAAACTGGGGCGTGGTTCCGAAGTAACGAGCCAGGCGCAAAGCGCTGTCCGCGGTGATGGCGCGCCGGCCACGAACGATGTCGTTGACCCGCGTCACAGGCACGAAAAGTCGGTTGCCAGCCGATTGGCTGTGAGTCCCAGCGGTTTCAGAAAGTCCTCCCGAAGCGTCTCGCCGGGATGGACGGGCGGCATTGTCTTGGTCTTTGTAGGCATTGGCTATGGTCCTCAATGGTAATCAACAATCTCGACGTCAATTGCATCGGGGTGTGCCCAGCGGAAGCAGATGCGCCATTGGTCATTGACCAGGATGCTGCAAGTGCCCCCACCGATCGCCGGCCAGGGCCTCGAAGCGGTTCCCGGGAATCGCACACAAGTCAGTGATCGCACCTGCCGCATGAATTTGGTCCAGCTTTCGCTTTGCCACCGGAGCGATGCCTTGGAACTTCCGGCTGAACTCGCGTCGAAACGCAAAGCGCGAGCGATCAATAGGGGAGACCCAGCCGGTTCACTGAAGCAACGTGAGCTGGTTGTGACTGGGGATGCCCTTCACCCACGAGTTCATTTCACCCTCGGTGCGGAGCAGGTCTTGTAACGTCGTCTTGCTCAGAACCTCATCC
>JBEKUO010000804.1:0-2948 GCA_049514955.1 Bryobacteraceae bacterium
AGCGGCGGAATTTTGCTGAACCCATCCCGCCGCAGGAACACCGTCGCGGGGCTGATAACCAGGTGCAGGTGCTTCGTGTGCGGAATCAGCGGCAGGAACGCCAGCAGTGTGATCGTGTGCATCCACCAGTTCACGCGCGCCGTGGTCGTCCCTTCGTCGAGCGCGAGGCCGGCCAGGTAAGTCACCATCAGAATGAAAATGAACAGCGCGATGATGCCGGATTCCGGCGAGACTTTGCCCAGCCAGATCGGTTGCACCACGAAGCGGCGAATCGCCAGTCCGGCGATGGAAATCGCCACGGCGATCGCGAACGCCGCTACGAAAAGGAAGTAGGCCTTGCCGAATGTGCTATCCCGGTTGAGGAACGGCGCGCCGAAGCCGGCCGCGAGATGGTTGACGGTGATCAGCGCAAACGCGCAGAATCCCCAGAACACAAATGCGTGCGCCACACCGGGCAGCGGACGCTCCCGTATGACCTTCCCCTGGAGCATCACTTCCCAGAAGAATTGCCATACGCGCGGCCCCAGCGGCCGTAGATGAAAATCGGGATTGTCGCGCGAGCGGCGAATTGCATCCAACGGCTTGCGGAAACGCAACCAGAACAGCGATCCGGAGATGCATAACAGGACCACCAGGATCGCAATTTCCAGCCAGGAAGGGTGGGCCATGCGGTAACCTTTGAATGTAGCACAGCGGTTCACGAAGTCCGCTGAAAACTTGCTCGACGGAGTGACTGTTTGCGCATTTTAGTTGCCGGAGCCGCCGGATTCATAGGCTCGCACATGTGTGACCGCCTGCTGGCGGATGGCTACGACGTGGTCGCTGTCGATAATTTCCTCACCGGGGCGCAAGAGAACCTGGCGCATCTTTCCACACATGCGCGCTTCCGCTTCGTCTTGCACGACATTACGCAGCCGCTCGCCATCGATGGTCCGCTTGATGGCGTGTTGAATTTGGCCTCGCCCGCCAGTCCCAAGGATTACTTGGAGTATCCCATCGCGACGCTCGACGTGGGGTCCGCCGGCACGCGCAATATGTTGGAGCTGGCGCGCGCCAAAGCCGCCCGCTTCCTGCTCGCTTCCACGTCCGAATGTTACGGCGACCCGCTGGTGCATCCGCAGGTGGAAACCTATTGGGGCAATGTGAACCCGGTCGGACCGCGCTCCTGTTACGACGAGAGCAAACGCTTCGGCGAGGCGCTCACCATGGCCTACCATCGCACGTACGGCCTGCGTACAAATATCGCGCGCATCTTCAATACCTATGGGCCACGCATGAAGCTGGATGACGGCCGCGTAGTGCCCGCCTTCATCGATCAGGCGCTCGGTGGCGCGCCTCTCACCATCTTCGGAGACGGATCGCAGACGCGGAGCTTTTGCTATGTCAGCGATTTGGTGGACGGGATCTGCAAGCTGATGCACTCCGCCGAAAACTATCCGGTCAACCTGGGCAATCCCGAGGAAATGACCGTACGCGAGTTCGCCGAGCGGATCCTGCGCATCACCGCCAGTCCGTCCCACATCGTGACTCTCCCGTTGCCAGAGGACGACCCCAGGCAGCGCCGGCCGGATATCTCCAAGGCGCGGCGTCTGCTGGACTGGGATCCGCGCGTGCCGCTGGACGAGGGGCTACGCCGCACCATCGACTATTTTCGCGGCGTCCGCGACGCGCGTTCCAGCGCATAGTGGCGCAGGCTCTCAGCCTGCCGTGCCGGCACTCCTGCCGGCACAAGCGAGCCCTGCTCGCTCCCGGCCGTTAGCACACAATCCGATTAGCCCGGAATCACCGTAGAATAATCCAGAGGTCCTCATGTTGAGAGCATCACTGAATCGGATATTCCTTGGTCTGCTAATCGCCGCGTCGGCATTGGGCGGCAATTCCGCCTCGCTCGATTGGGACAAGTGGTCCGACGAGACCTTCGCGCAGGCCAAGCGGGAGAACCGCTTCGTCCTGCTCGATCTTGAGGCGGTCTGGTGCCATTGGTGCCATGTGATGGATGCCACCACTTACAAAGATCCGGCAACCATCGCGCTGCTGAAGTCCAAATACATCACGGTGCGCGTCGATCAGGATTCGCGCCCCGATCTTGCCAGCCGCTACGAGGATTACGGCTGGCCGGCCACCATCGTGTTCGATGGTAACGGCCATGAGATCGTGAAGCGCCAGGGCTACATTCCGCCGGATGAGATGGTTGCCATGCTGCGCGCGATCATCGCCGATCCGTCGCCCGGTCCCTCTGTGACGCCGGAAAAACCGATCCAGTTCGCGGCGAGTCCATTCCTGTCCGCCGATCTGCGGAAACAACTGCAGGAGAATTATCGCAAACGATACGACGCCAAGAACGGCAGTTGGGGCGACACGCAGAAGTTCCTGGACTGGGACGGCGTGGAATACGCCATGGTGCTGGCGCGCAAGGGCGACGCGGAGGCTGAGAAGATGGCGCTCCAGACGCTGGCGGGGCAGCTTAACCTGATCGATCCGGCGTGGGGCGGCGTGTATCAATATTCCACTGATGGCGACTGGAAGCATCCGCACTTCGAGAAGATCATGCAGTTTCAGGCCGAGAATCTGCGGATCTACGCGCTGGCTTACCAGCAGTGGCACAAGCCCGAACATCTGCAGGCGGCGCTCGCCATACGCCGGTTCTTGAAGACGTTCCTGACCTCGCCCGACGGCGCATTCTACACCAGCCAAAACGCCGACCTGGTCGATGGCCAGCATAGCGCGAAATATTTCCAGTTGAGCGATGCCGCGCGTCGGCGCCTGGGGGTGCCTCGCGTGGACAAGCACATCTATGCGCGCGAAAACGGATGGGCCATCGGCGCGCTCGCGGTGCTGTATCAGGCTACGGCCGATGAGGCGTGTCTGTCCGACGCCAAACGCGCCGCGCAGTGGATCATCCAACATCGCGCGCTGGATGGCGGCGGATTCCGGCACGATGAGACTAA
>JBEKUO010000805.1:0-2946 GCA_049514955.1 Bryobacteraceae bacterium
TCCGCCGCGTGCACGTAGGGCAGAGTCATGCCGGCCAGGGTCGAAACCCCGGCGATGCGGCCGGCGTCGCTCAGGAACGCGCGACGCGAGGTGGTGTCCTTCGTCTCGATCATCGCAGATACCTCGTCGATACATTAATCCATTTCACCGCCGCGCGCTGAGCGGGGATGCGATCATGCCGCGAACGCGCCACAACGTCCTGGTGAGGCCGGCACGGGCTTTGGTCGCCTCGTGGCGCACGCTTCAGCGCGGGGTGCCGCCTGGCCAGACGAACTTCGGTTCGACGCCAAACGGACATCGTCCGCCTGTAAAATCGGCATCCCGGTGATCTGTCCGTAAAAGCGCCGGCATCCAGGCCCGCAGCGTTAGGCCAAGATTCGGTGCCCAGGTCCGCATCGGCGCGAACCAGCGCAAACCAGGCGGGTTCACGCAGAGGATCGAAGGTCCCGCGGAAACCGGGAAGCGGCGCGAGGTATGTGAAAAGCATCGTCGCGCGGATCGAGCGCGTCCGGCAAATGGAGTTCACACCAAATGCACGAAATCCCGCAGCCCCCAGCCGCCATCCCCGCGTCTGCTAGCCTTAAACTATATGCACTTCTCCGAGTCGTTCTTCGCTCGCCGCTTTGGCATCACCCCGCGGGATCTTGAGAAATACCTCGCCGAAGCGCTTGCGCAAGGTGGCGCCTACGCCGATCTGTATTTCGAATACCTCTCCACCAGCGCCATCAGCATCGACGAATCGATCGTCAAAAGCGCCTCGCAAGGCGTGTCCTTGGGCGTCGGAGTCCGGGTGATTGCCGGGGAGCGCACGGGCTACGCCTACAGCGACGATCTCAGTCCGGAGAAGATTCGCAAAGCCGCACGCGTAGCGGCGCACATCGCGGCGGGTCCTGCCACTGTCGAAAAAGTTTCGCTGAATGAAGGCCAGCGCCGCAACCTCTATCCGGTGATCACGGCGCCCACCGAGACAGCCTTCACCGAGCGCGTCGAGTTGGTCAAGCGCGCCGACCGCGCAGCCCGCGCCTACGATCCGCGCGTTTTTCAGGTGCAGGCCAGCTACGCCGACAGCCTGCGCCAGGTGATGGTCGCCACCAGCGATGGCGTGCTGTCCTGGGACCGGCAGCCGCTCGCCCGCCTGAACGTAGCGGCGCTGGCGCGAGACGACGGCGGAACTCCGCAGCGCGGACATGCGGGCGGCGGCGGACGCGTCGAACTCAGCTTTTTCCTCAACGAGAAAACGCCCGAGCATTTTGCCGCCGAGGCCGCGCGTGAAGCCATCGTCATGCTGGATGCCGTGGATGCGCCCGCGGGCGAGATGACTGTCGTGCTGGGACCCGGCTGGCCCGGCATCCTCCTGCATGAAGCCGTCGGCCACGGCCTGGAGGCCGATTTCAACCGCAAAGGAGTCTCCGCATTCAGCGGACGCATGGGGCAGCAGGTGGCCAGCCCCTTGTGTACCGTCATCGACGACGGCACCATGGCCAACCGGCGCGGATCGCTCAACGTGGACGATGAAGGGCATCCGACGCAGTCGAACGTGCTCATCGAAAACGGCATCCTGCGCGGCTACCTGCAGGACAAGCTCTCCAGCCGCCTGACGGGCGCCGCGGAGACCGGCAGCGGCCGCCGCGAAAGCTACGCGCACATTCCGATGCCGCGCATGACCAACACGTTCATGCTGGCCGGCGAGAGCGATCCCGCCGAGATCATACGCTCGGTGCCCAAGGGCCTCTATTGTCCGGATTTCGGCGGCGGGCAAGTGGATATCACCAGCGGCAATTTCGTGTTCTCCGCTTCGGAGAGCTATCTCATCGAAGGCGGCAAGGTGACCCGGCCCGTGCGCAACGCCAGCTTGATCGGCAACGGTCCGGAAGCGTTGAAGTACGTCAGCATGGTGGGCAACGACCTGCAGCTCGACGAAGGTATAGGGGTGTGCGGCAAGGAGGGGCAAAGCGTGCCTGTGGGCGTGGGCATCCCGACCATCAAGATCGACCGCATGACGGTGGGGGGCACCGCGTGAGCGGGAATCACTTGGCCGGTCTCGCGGCCGATATCGTCCAGCAGGCGCTGGCGGCGGGCGCCACGGATGCCGAGTGCACCATCGCCGAGGGTGACGAGTTTTCCGCCAACGTGCGCTTGCGCGAAGTCGAAACGCTCAAGGAAGCGGGCTCCCGCGGCGCTGGAGTGCGCATCCTTGCCGGCAAGCACACCGGTTCAGCTTATACCTCCGATCTCTCGGATGACGGCATTCGGCACATGGTGCGCTCGGCTATGGAACTGGCGGAGATCACCACCGAAGATCCGCACGCCGGCCTGCCGGATGCCACCGACCTCGGGTCCATTCCGGGCGAAATGGGGCTGTACTCGAACGATGTCGAGGGGCTCGACACCGAGCTGAAGATCGATATGGCGCGCCGCGCTGAGGATGCCTCCTTGCGCGCGGACCCCCGCATCACCAATTCCGAAGGCGCCTCCTTCGATACGCACGTGGGCCACCAGGCCTTCGCCAACTCGCGCGGCTTCGTGGGCGAGTATCGCACCAGCTACTGTTCGTTGAGCACAGTGCCGGTGGCGCGCGAGGGCGAGTCCATGGAGCGCGACTACTGGTTCACCATGGCGCGCGCCCTCGCCGGTCTGGAGAAACCCGAGGACGTCGGCCGTATTGCCGCGCAACGGGCCCTGCGGCGGCTCGGCGCCGTGAAGGTCGAAACAAAGAAAGTGCCGGTGGTTTTCGAGCCGCGCACCGCACGCTCCCTGGTCGACCACATATTCGATGCGGTGCATGGTGTGTCGGTCTACCGCAACGAATCCTTCCTGGCCGGCAAGCTTGGCGAGCGGGTGGCATCCGACAAGCTCACGGTGATCGACGACGGCACCATCCCGGGCCTGTTCGGCACGTCGCCCTTCGACGATGAAGGGGTGCCCACGCGCCGCACCGTTGTGATC
>JBEKUO010000806.1:0-2938 GCA_049514955.1 Bryobacteraceae bacterium
CAGACCTCCAAATGGTCTGTCACGCAATCGTCCGTCGAAATCTCCATCGCGGCGGAAAACACCGACGCGCACGATGCGGCCCTCGAGTTGTTGGTGTGTCTCGGCCAGGTGTTGTGGGGTAAGCTCTCTGAGGCTGAACGTACCGCATACTGGAGGCTGCTCGAAGCGGAAATTCGGGCAGGTATCAGCGGCGAGATCGACGAAGCCGCAGTGGAAATGAAGCACCAAGTGCTGGCCGGCCACGCGCGCAGCCCGCAGCGACTGGAGCAGTACGGACTGGCTTCCTTCGCGGCCACCGCCGCCGAGTACGTGCATTCCTTGTGGCACGATGTGAGCGTCCGGGAAGGTCCGGATCACCTCCCGGCCCCACAATTGCGCCGGCGCCTGGCATTGCTCGCCCGCTGGTTCCCGCCGAACCCCGGATATAAGCTGTTTGCCGCCCAGCCGCGTCCGGGTTCGCAAAAGCAGGCAAGACGCCTGTCAGCCTCGCGCGTCAAGTAGAATAGATACACATGATCAAAGTAGCGAATCTGGACAAATTCTACGAAGCGGGCTACGGCAGAACCTATGTCCTGCGGCGTATCGAGATGGAGATCAAGGAAGGCGAGTTTGTGACCATCATGGGTCCGTCCGGCGCCGGCAAATCCACGCTGCTCAGCATCCTCGGCATGCTGGACAGCTCCTGGACCGGCGAGTTCTATTTCCTCGACCACCCGGTTCACAAAATGAAGTCCAAGGACCGCGTCGAGCTGAACAAGAAGTATATCGGCTTCGTGTTCCAGAGCTACCACTTGATCGACAACCTGACCGTCTACGAGAACCTGGATATTCCGCTCTCATACCGCAACGTCAAATCGGCCGAGCGCGCCAGCCTGGTGTGCGACACGCTGGACCGCTTCCACATCGTGGGCAAGCGCGACCTGTATCCCAACCAGCTATCCGGCGGCCAGCAGCAGCTTGTGGCCGTGGCGCGCGCGGTGATCGCGAGCCCGAAGCTGATCCTGGCCGACGAGCCCACCGGCAACCTGCACTCCAGCCAGGGCAAGGAGATCATGGAGCTGTTCAAGCGCTTGAACGATGAGGGCGCTACGATCGTGCAGGTGACGCATTCGGAGGTCAATGCCAGCTATGGACACCGCATCGTGCAGTTGGCCGATGGCTGGGTCGTGAAGTCGCCGGCCGCGTCCCAGTGAAGCAGTTCACGCACCGCCTGGCCGTTTCCACGCGGGGCAAAGGCTTGTATGAAATCGGCGCCGAGATCGTGCGCTGGGTCGAGGAGTGCGCCATCCGCACCGGGCTGCTCACGGTCTTCGTCCAACACACGTCGGCTTCGCTGGTGATTCAAGAGAACGCCGATCCGGATGTAGTGCGCGACCTCAACGACTTCTTCGCGCGCGTGGCGCCCGAGGATAACCGGCTCTACCGCCATACCGTGGAAGGTCCCGACGATATGCCTGCGCAAATCCGCGCGGCGCTCACCCAGACGCATCTTTCGATTCCGGTACAAGACGGGCGGCTGGCTTTGGGCACCTGGCAGGGAATCTATGTATTCGAACATCGGACCGCGCACCATCGGCGAAATGTGCTACTTCATCTATTAGGGGAGGGATAGCGTATGACCATGTCCCGGCGCGCATTTTTGGAGACGGCGGCATTAACCGGGGTAGCCGCGCGCGCCGCTGCGGATGCCATGCCCACCCGAGTGCTTGGGCGGACGGGCGCGCGTGTCTCAATCCTGGCTATGGGCGGCGGCAGCCGGTTCCTCATGTACAAGGACGAGGACAAGGCGCTGGAGGCCCTCAACCGCGCGTTCGACCTAGGCATCACCTACATGGACACAGCCTATCGCTACGGCAACGGGCTCAGCGAAGAGCGCGTAGGCAAGGTCATGAAGACCCGCCGCAAAGGCATCTTCCTGGCTACCAAGATCAATAAGCGTAAAGGCGACGAGGCGCAGCGCGTTTTGGAAGGCAGCCTGAAACGCCTGCAAACAGACCACCTGGACCTCATCCACGTGCACAGTCTGACGGACGAAAAGGACCTGGCGGAGGTCGAAGCGCCGGATGGCGTGCTGAACGTCCTGCTGAAGCTGCGCGATCAAAAGGTGACGCGCTTCATCGGAATCACCAGCCATACCGATCCCGTGGTGCTGAAGACCGCGCTCGAGCGGCACGATTTCGACTGCTCGCAGATGGCACTCAACGCCGCGCGCGTGGGGATGAAGAACGGCGCGAGCTCGATGGTGCCCAATGACGCGCTGAAGACCAGCTTCGAAGACGTGGCCCTGCCGGTGGCGCGCGCCAAGAAGATGGGCGTGATCGCCATGAAGATATTCGCGCAGGAAGCGCTGGTCGGCCAGGCCCCGCCCGAAAAGTTGCTCTATTATGCGATGTCCCTGCCCGGCGTCACGCTGGCTGTAGCCGGTATGCCGAAGTTCGAACTCATCGACCAGAACGTGGCGCTGGCGAAAGCTTTCAAGCCGCTGCCGCCCGCCGAGATGAAGCAGCTATCCGGCGAGCTGGCGGACAGGAACAAGGCGGCGCTTGATCACTTCTTCAGCCGGCACGTTGACGGATAGGCGGGCAGGCGCCTTCGCCTGCCAAGCGTGACAAAATCACATATACGTGCCTTTTCGAGTAAGATCCCGCCTTGGAAACGCGCTATAGTGTGATTGTATCACGCTAATGCTATGATCGTCTCCTTTTCGGTCTCCAACTTCAGGTCCTTCTCGTCGGAGGAAACCGTTTCGCTGGTGGCAAGCAACCGTCTTTCGGGAAGCCACGACGATCACGCTGTCCCCATTCCTGACTCCAAAGAGAAAGTGCTCCGAACGGCGGTTCTTTACGGAGCAAATGGCGCAGGCAAATCGAACCTCTTCAAAGCTCTCCGATACTTGAAGTCGGTGGCTCTAAGACGACGCCGGAAAAACAGCGGAACC
>JBEKUO010000807.1:0-2921 GCA_049514955.1 Bryobacteraceae bacterium
ATGTGCGAGTTGATGAGCCAGCAATCCGGCGAGCTCCATTTCATTTTCCAGCCGTTGGACGAGCCCGGAGGAAAGATACTGCAGGCCATTTTCCAAGACCGTGGCGTAGAGTTTGGAACTGCGTGTCAGCCGGATTTCGAGCGTGGTCTGCCCGGCTGCCACCGCCAACCGGTCTTCGACGCCCTGAAGATATTGCGTCATGGCAGGATCGTTGAGACGGCCGTCCCGGTTCTCCAACTCCTGCGCCATCTCTTTCCCAAGCGTCCACTCCTTGTGTATCTGCGGCGGTGATTGAGCTGTCGGGGCAGGCTGGCCCAATACCGGCCATACCAGCGAACAAGCGGTGGAGAGGCCGGCAATCCACACAAACCAACCTCGCATGGGGACGACTCCTGTCCATATTCTACTAGAGATCAACCGAACTGGTCCGCTGCCGCGACCTGGAGCCGGCGCTGCGTACCTTGGCGCGAGCCACAGCAGCCGCGACGTAACCGGCGAGGAACGGGACAAGCGGGTTGCCGTCTTTCGCATCGAGGCGGACAAACGGGCTGGCCCGCCCCGTCTTGCCTGCCGATACAACGACAGCGCTGGCCACCGCCGGTTCTTCTTGATAGGATGCACTGGAGCGGCCATTGGAAAAATTGCGATGATACGGGCGAAATGATTTGCCTCGCATAGTTGCCCCGCGACTGATATGCGCGGCGATGGATGGCTGAGCCTGCTTTGATACGAGAAACACTAGGTGCAGATAGTCGAAGCACGGCGAAATCGATTCGGAGACCCGAGCAGGGCCCGGCACAGATCGCTGGCGCTATCGGTATCGCGGGTAAGGTCCAAACTCTAGTTAATACGGAGCTCGGGCGCAGAATGGCTTCTCTTGGGTGGCGGGCGGCATCTCCTTGGAGCGCCGGGTACGGAACTCGTACTGTTCGATCGTGACGGCCGCTTGCGTGTCGTCCGCACGCACCACGCGGCCTACCGCCACGAATTTCAGCGGACAGCCGCCCTCCAATTGAGCCGGCCAATTGATGGAGACCTCCATGCGCTTTCCGGAGCGCAAGCGCTGCCCGGTCCCGAGCAGCACGCCCCCGCTGCTGATATCTATAGTTCTCCCAGTGCCGCTCTCGGGCGCTACGGCCCTCTGGTCCAGGGTTCTATAACACACTTCTTCTTCGATCTGAAATCTCTTCGATGTACGCCGCTCCACCGCGGGATCGAGCCTTGAATCTTTGTCCGCCATGAGCTAATAATCCCCCCGGCGGCGCTGCACGACAATAGCACCAAAGCACCAATGCGCGGGCTACCTGCTAGTACAAATGGGCTGCGGCAAAACTCCGCATTTTGCCGCTGGCCGCGCCCGCGCCGCTGGGAGCGACTAAACGCTGTCGCACCGTGGCCGGATATCCCGCTACGTGACCGCGCGCCGCTGAGCGTGTCGCCCGCTCGCCCACCCGCCCCCTCGCCCCCTCGTAACATCGACGCCTTGTGTCGATGTTGGCGAGCCGGGCTCGCCTCCTCGCGGCTACAATAGACTTTCATGAAGAAAATAGCAGCCCTATTTTGCGCTTGGGGCCTGTACGCAGGCGTTTTCCCTCGCCCCGAATATCCCCAGCCGCAGTTCCAGCGGTCACGCTTCGTGAGCCTCAACGGCGCCTGGGAGTTCGAGTTCGACGATGCCAACGCCGGTCTGGATGCCGATTGGGCCTCGGGCAGCCGAAAATTCACCCGCAACATTAACGTCCCGTATTGTTTCGAGAGCAAGCTGAGCGGCATCGGCGATACCTCGTTTCATCCTTGGATCTGGTACCGGCGCAAGTTCAACGTGCCGGCGGAATGGAAAGGCCAGCGGGTCCTGATGCGTTTCGGCGCGGTGAATTACTGGGCCATGGTTTGGGTCAACGGCGAGCTGAGCGGTAGTCATGAAGGCGGTCATACGCCGTTCACCCTCGACGTGACGCCTCTGCTGAAGCCGGGCCCCAACATCGTGACCGTGAGGGCCCACTTCCCGCCGGAGGATCGCTCCATCCCCCGCGGAAAGCAGTATTGGGAGCCCAAATCCAAGAGCATCTTCTACACCCGGACCAGCGGCATCTGGCAGCCCGTGTGGATCGAGGCGGCGGGCGCCAGCTACCTGGAGCGCGTCCGCATCACGCCCGCCATGGACGGCTCCGTGCGGGTGGATTGGTTCATCGCGCGGCCGCAGCCGGATCTGGAAGTCATGGCGTCGGTCGACTTTCACGGCCGGCCGGCAACGTCTGCCACCGGCAAAGCGACCGGCGCGCGCGCCACCCTCCAACTCCACATAGACGCGCCCCGGCACTGGTCGCCGGACTCCCCCGAGCTGTACAACGTTGTGCTCGACCTGTGGCACAACGGCGTGCGGGTCGACCGCGTGTTCTCCTATTTTGGCTTCCGTACCGTTACGGCCGAACACGGAAAAGTGCTGCTGAACGGCGAACCGGTCTTTCTGAAAATGGTGCTCGATCAGGGTTACTGGCCCGAGAGCAACCTGACACCGCCAACCGACCAAGCCATCCAGTACGACATCCGCATGGCCAAACAGATGGGCTTCAATGGCGCGCGCAAGCATCAGAAGCTGGAAGATCCGCGCTACCTCTTTTTTGCCGACCGCATGGGCTTTCTGGTCTCGAGCGAAATGGCCAACGCCTACGAGTTCGACGACGCCTACGTGGAGCGCTTCACGCATGAGTGGACCGAGGCCGTCGAGCGCGATTATAATCACCCGTCCATCGTAATCTGGGTGCCAATTAACGAAAGCTGGGGCGTGCCCGACCTGCACGACCCGCGGCAGCAGAATCATCTGAAAGGGCTCTACACCCTCACTCACTCGCTGGATGCGACCCGCCTGGTGGTGGACAACGATGGCTGGGAGCACACCGATATGACCGACCTGTTTGCCA
>JBEKUO010000808.1:0-2915 GCA_049514955.1 Bryobacteraceae bacterium
CGCTCGACTTGAACAGGTCCGGGTCAATGCCGTAGGCCCTGGCGTTGGCGCGCACCCAGGTGAGGGCGGCTTGCACGGATTCCTGCATGACGGGGCCTAACTGGCCGGTCATGATCAGACCCTTGTTGCCGCCCGGCATGCGGCCGGCCTCGATGAACAGAACATCGCCCCCCACAGGCGTCCACGCCAGGCCGACGGCCACACCCGGGCGGCGCGTACGCTCGGCGACTTCTACGTCCGTACGGAAGCGCGGCGCGCCCAGCGATTGCTCCACTAACTCCGGCGTGACTTCGGCGGCGCCAGCCGCGCTTCCTTCCGCGATGCGCCGCGCCTGCTTGCGGCAGATAGTTCCGATTTCTCGCTCCAGATTGCGCACGCCGGCTTCCCGCGTGTAGCGGCGAATCAGGAAGCGCACGGCTTCGTCTCTGAAGTGGATATCGTTGTCCGCGCTGAGTCCGTTTTCGCCGGTCTGGCGCGGGATCAAATACCGGAAGGCGATCATCACCTTCTCCTGCTCGGTGTAGCCTTGCAGATCGATAATCTCCATGCGGTCGCGCAAGGCATCCGGCACAGGGTCGAGAACGTTGGCGGTGGTGATGAACAGGACCTTGGAGAGATCGAAGGGCACGTCCAGGTAGTTGTCGCGGAACGAGACGTTCTGCTCCGGGTCGAGCACTTCGAGCAACGCGGATGCGGGGTCGCCGCGGAAATCGCGGCCCAGCTTATCCACCTCGTCCAGCATGTAGACCGGGTCGTTGGCGCCGGCGCGGCGTATGCCTTGGATGATCTGGCCGGGGAGCGCGCCAATGTAGGTGCGGCGGTGGCCGCGGATCTCGGCCTCGTCGTGCATGCCGCCCATGGAGATGCGCGCGAATTTGCGTCCTAGAGCGCGGGCGATGGAGCGGCCGAGCGATGTTTTGCCCACTCCAGGAGGACCCACAAAGCACAGGATGGGACCTTTCAGTACCGGGCGAAGCTGCAGCACCGAGAGGTAATCGAGGATGCGATCTTTGACCTTCTCCAGGTCATAATGGTCCTCGTCGAGGATCCCGGCGGCGTGTTTCACATCCACCGGCGCGCCCGAGGAGACGCTCCAGGGAAGGCTGACCATCCACTCCAGGTATGTGCGGGTGACGCCGTATTCCGGCGACATGGGCGAGATTCGCGCCAGGCGGTCTAGCTCTTTCAGGACCTCCTTTTTCACCTCATCCGACATGCCGGCCGCCTCTACTTTCTGGCGCAGGTCTTGCATGTCGCGCTGGCTTTCGTCTCCCTCGCCCAGTTCCTTCTGGATGGCCTTAAGCTGCTCACGCAGATAGAAATCGCGCTGGCTTTGCGACAACTGGCCCTGCACCTGCGACTGTATACGGCTGCGCAGCTCGAGCAATTCGCTTTCGCGCGTGAGGTGCTTGTGAATCTCCGCAAGGCGGGTGCGGGCATCGAACTGTTCCAGTAGCCCTTGGCGCTCGGCTGGGCTGAGGCTGGGCAGAGCGCTGGCGACGAAGTCGGCCAGCCTGCCCGGTTCGGCGAACTGGGCGGCGACATTGGACAAATCGTCGGAGAGGTTCGGGGAACTGGCGACGATCTGTTGGAACAGAGACAGGACGTTGTCGCGAACGGCTTCCAGTTCGGGGGTGGATTCCGGCTCGATGTCGGGAATGCGCTCGATGCGGGCTTTTAGGAACGGCTCGGTTCCGGTGTAGTCGCCGATGCGCATGCGGGACACGCCTTCGCAGAACAGCAGCAGGCTATCGCGGGGGACCTTGATGACCTTGTGCAGAAGAGCAACAGTGCCGATGCCGTAGAGGTCCGCCGGCGCCGGAGACTCGACGCGTGGGTCGAACTGCGAAACCACGGCCATCAGCCGGTTCTCTCCCAACGATTCGACCAAGGCGATCGAGGTGGGGCGGGCCACCGTGATGGGCAGCAGAGCGTGTGGAAACAAGACGGTGTCTCGTACGGCTAGGACGGGTAGTTCTTCGACGGCCTCGATTTGCGTCTCGGGGGCGGGCGGCGGAACCTCTTCATCGACAGGCATAGGCTTCCTAAGCTCAGTGTAACCTTGGTACCAGTCAGGAACCCCTCGGATAGCAGCCCAGAACCTGCAGCAAGTCGGCGAGTTCCCGCAGGTGACCGAGGGCGTTTTGGGCGTTGGGAGTGTCCACGCGGCCCAGAAAGTCCAAATAGAACAAATACTCCCAAGGTTTGCCGCGGAGGGGCCGGGATTCGATCTTGGTGAGGTTAAGGTCCCGCAGGGCGAAAGCGCTCAGACAACGGAACAAGGCACCAGGGATATTCCGGGTGGAAAATACGAGGGAGGTCTTCCATTGCGCATTTGGGGGTATTTCTAATGGAAAACGGCGGGTAAATGTGGGGGTCCTTAGTAGAAAAAAGCGGGTAAAGTTGCGGCGGTCATCCTCAATCGAGCGCCGCAGAATGCGTGCGCCGTAGATTTCAGCGGCGACCGCGGAAGCGATGGCGCCAGCGTCGCGGAGCCCTTGTTCCATGATCATCTTCGCGCTGCCGGCCGTGTCGTAGAAGGTCACCTTCTCGATTTGCGGATGGCGTGCGAAGAAATCCAGGCACTGATTCAGGGCCACCGGATGCGAGTACACCCGCCGTATGTGGGAGAAAGGCACGCCGGGCGGCGCCATCAGGTTGTGGACGATTCGCACGCTGGTTTCGGCCACAATGGGCAACTCGAAGCGTTGCAGGTGATCGTAGTTCTCGTGGACGGAGCCGGCTAAGGTATTTTCGATGGGAATCACGGCGCCCGCGGCGGCGCCTTCCTTGAGGCTGCGGAAAACATCCTCGAAGCGCGGGCAGGGCAGCACGTCGATAGTGGGGCCCAGCAGCTTGCGGGCGGCCTCTTCGCTGAAAGCGCCGCGCTCGCCCTGAAAGGCGATGCGGGCCGC
>JBEKUO010000809.1:0-2897 GCA_049514955.1 Bryobacteraceae bacterium
ACTCCGGTGCGCGGTATGCAGCATTTGCACTTTCCTCTGTGCCTTGTGCAGGGTGCTGCCAGCGATGCGCACGGCCAGCAGCACTTGCGACTTGGCGCGCTCGCCCTGGTAATGGCGATACTCGACGGCGCCCGCCGCCAGCAGCACTGAGGCGGCCAACGCGGCCACCCAGCGTACCCACGGGCGCGCGGCATGCGGGGCGGGGGCAGCGGCAACGCGCGCCAACACGCGATCCGTGAAGTCCGGGGATGGCTCCCGGCGGCGCAGCGCGGATCTCAGTTCGTCTTCCAGATTCATATAGCTTTCTCCCCAAGGCTGCGGGACATCTTCGCGCGCAACAACGCGAGCGCCCGCTGCAATTGACTCTTCACGGTGCCCACCGGGATGCTCAGGGCCTCGGCGATTTCGGTCGGGTCCAGATCCTCCTGGTAGCGCAAAATTACAACCATGCGCGCCTTTTCCGGCAGCGTGGCCACCAACTTCCGCAGCGTCTCGCCCAACATGGGGTCACCGGCGGATGTGGCGGCCACAGGCTCAGGCACAACTTCCAGGCTCACCATGGGCCGGCGCTGCTGGCGGCGCACTACATCCAGCGCGCGATTGGCGGTGACCTTGCGCAGCCAGAACTGCACGTGCTCAGGCGATTCCAGCGTCGCCAGGTGCTGATGCAGCGACAGAAATACCTCCTGCGCCAGTTCTTCGGCCAGCGCGTGGTCGCGCAGGAAGTGCCAAGCCACGCTGAAGACCATGGCCTGGTGCTGCCGGACCAAGCCGGCGAAATCCAATGCGCCCGCCGTGGATGGAGCCCGTTGGGGCATTTGCAGTGCGGTCACTTCTCACTCGTATCGTACACGACCCGGCTGGAGACTTTCGCGCGCGTGAAGCCGCTGTTGACCATGGAGATCGACATGTTCCGGGAATAAAAGAACACGGCCCGGAGATGGAATTCACCGCCGTAGCTGACCGGGAACCACAGTCCATCGTCGAACTTCTGGTAGGTGACCGAGAATCCCAGGCCCTTGATGTCGGTGCCTAGAAGGATCTTCACCGCCGCCGGAATATGTGTGGCGAATTTGGTGGTGACCAACAGCGGCTGGCACTCTTCAACGTCGATCAGCGCTTCTCCTTTCCAGTCCGCGTCCTCCTCATGAGGCTTCGGACGGAAGCTGATGCGGTAGACCTGGCGGCCGCGGTAGGCGTCTTTGCCTTCCAGGGTATAGATGTACTTTTCCTGTTCTTTGGCGGTCAGCGGGAACAGGTCGTGGCCGATGCCGTCCTTGGACTCTTTGTCGGCGGTCATCTCATTGACCATGTCTCGGATCAGATCGCCGTCGATATCCAGGTCCTTCATTTCCTTGTCCGGATCGTCGTAGGGGACGAGGTGGCCGTGCCGGTCGACCTTGCCTTCGAAATGCTCGAGTTTCTTTTCGATGCCGTCGGGAGTGGGGGTGACCAGGTATTCGTGTTTCTCCTCGCGCGCCAGTTTGCCATTGCCGCGAGTGAAGCGCGCCAGAACCTTCTGGTTGTAGATGTACGCCCGGCGCATTTCCTGTGCACGGGTTTGGTTCCCGGCGACGCGCGCCATGATCTGGTCGACGGTGGGCTGGTCGGCCAGCGCGGGGAGAATGCAAAGCGAAATGATAATGACCGGCAGGAGCTTCATGAACTACCTACTCAATCAGTTATACGCTGGCTGGGGCGGGTGAGGAGGCAGTATCTTCCGGGGGGGGTCGAATTGGGTTCGTTTGCTGGGGCGACTCGGGAGTTTTGTTGAAAACAAAAGAGTTATTTGTTTTGATTGGGTTCGTTCGGTAATTTTTCTTATGTGTGGGCGGCCTCAGCCTCAGGTGCGGTTGGCAGCGCCTGCCCCACCTAGCAGGTTGCGGCGAACTGAAGTTCGCCGCGGCAAGCTGAAGCTTGCGCTACTTGCGGGCGCCGCGTTGCGGGTTCTTCAGATTGGTTTGGCGGCGTTTTGCCTTGGTGCGCTTCGGCTTGCTGATATTGAAGGTGCCGCTCCCCAGATACTCTGCTTTGTAGGTTTTGTCTTCTGCCAATGGAATCTCCTCGACGGTAACTTCTTAATTCTAGCGCAAACGGTGCGCTATTCTGGAATGAGCCATGCCGGTTCCCACCCCGGGGCGTGAGGGCGAAGCCCCGTCGCTGGTCCTCCAGGAGCTCTCCACACAGTCAGACCTTACGGCATCCGCCGGATTGCCGCCGGCCGGCGAGCTGCGCGGGTTCAGGCAAGCCTTCCGGGCGCTGCGCCACCGCAATTTCCGGCTGTTCGTCACCGGGCAAATCGTTTCGCTGGTGGGAACCTGGATGCAGAACGTGGCGCAGGCCTGGCTGGTCTACCGCCTGACGCATTCCGAGCTGCTGCTGGGCACGGCTTGGTTTTGTACGCAGATCCCGGTGTTTGCATTCGGCGCGCTGGGCGGCCTGGCGGCGGACCGGCGCTCCCGGTACCGGCTGGTGGTTCTGACGCAAACCCTCTCCATGTGCCAGGCTTTCGCGCTGGCCGCGCTTACCCTAAGCGGAAAAGTACAGGTCTGGCACATTCTCGTTTTTGCGGTGGCGCTCGGTACGATCAATGCCTTCGATATGCCGGCCCGGCAGTCGCTGATCATCGAGATGACCAGCAAAGAGGACCTGCTGAATGCGATCTCCCTGAATTCGGCGATCTTCAATGCCGCGCGGGTCGTGGGACCCGCGATCGCCGGGGTGCTGGTAGCGGCTGTCGGCGAGGGGGTCTGCTTCCTGCTGAACGGCATCAGTTTTCTGGCGGTGATCGGCTGCCTGCTGGCGATGCGGCTGCCGAAGTTCAGACGGCGGGCGCAGGATTCCCCGTGGTCGCACCTGGTGCAGGGATTCAAGTACGTTCACGGCAACCGCGCGGT
>JBEKUO010000810.1:0-2897 GCA_049514955.1 Bryobacteraceae bacterium
GTTTCTTAGCCCGTTTCCTCTTCCCGTGGGCGCGTTGCCATTCGGCTTCACGCTTCAGGATTTCCTCTTTGGAGACCGTGAACATTTTGCGGACGGCATTGTCCATGCGCTCGGCATCCGTGTTGCCTGCGGGCGGCGGGGGTAGGGGTTTCATTTGTCCTTATCCGTTTTGTGCTTCTCTTCATGCGTCAGACGAGGCGCGCCTCGGAACACGAAAAGTTGCAGAACGAACCCAATCCATCCTTTGTTTTCAACAAACCGCCCACGATATGAAGCCAATTCGCAGCCATCGTCTGGAGTGCCCCCCGCTGCGCCAATTCTTCCTTTATTTGCAGCGAAAAGCCCGAAGTGCGAAGCCAATTCGAAGCCAGCCTGGACCAGAACGGCCTACACCCGCAAGCGCCTCCAGCCCCCGTGTCTCCGCGTCCCCGCGTCCCCTAGCCCTACACCAGCACAGTAAACGTCGACTCCGTCCGCGTCACAGGCCGGTACAGCGTATCGCGCTCCACCGGCTCGCGCCCAGCCTTTCGGATCAATTGCAGCAGCTCACCGCGCCGCAGCGACTGGGTGGTGGTGGCACCGGCGTCGTGATAGATCTTCTCCTCCACCACCGTGCCGTCGATATCGTCTGCACCGAAGCGCAGCGCCACCTGCGCGATGCGCGGCGTCATCATGATCCAGTAGGCCTTGATGTGCGGGATATTGTCCAGCATCAACCGCGCCACCGCGATGTTCTTGATGTCCGCAAACCCGGTGGTCTTCGAGATATGCTGCAGCGCCGTGTTATCCGGATGGAACGCCAGCGGAATAAACGTCACGAAGCCACCGGTTTCGTCCTGCAATTCGCGCAGTTTCACCAGGTGGTCCGCGCGGTCCTCGTCATTCTCGATGTGGCCGTAGAGCATCGTACAGTTGGAACGCAGCCCCAGTTCATGCGCCGTGCGCGCGGTTTCCAGCCACTGCTCGCCGGTGATCTTGTGGTCGCAGATGATGCGCCGCACGCGGTCGCAAAAGATCTCGGCGCCGCCGCCCGGCAGCGAATCCATGCCGGCGTCCCGCAGCCGCTCCAGCACCTCGCGCACCGAAATCTTCGCGCGCTGCGCCAGATATCCGACTTCGACCATCGTGAACGCCTTCAAATGCACCTGCGGGAACCGGTCCTTCAGCCCGCGCAACATCTCGCAATACCAGTCCAAAGTGAGTTCCGGATGCAGCCCGCCCACGATGTGGAACTCGGTTACCGCTTCCGTCCAGCCTTCGCCCGCGCGATGCCACACCTCTTCGAGCGACATCGTGTAGGCCTTGGGATCCCTCACGCGCTTGCCGAAGGCGCACAAACGGCAACTGGCCACGCACACGTCGGTCGGGTTGATGTGCCGGTTCACGTTGAAATAAGTGACCGAGCCGTGCAGTCGCTCGCGCACCAGGTTCGCCATGTAACCCACGGATAGAATGTCCGGGGTCTGGTAAAGCGTCACCCCGTCTTCGTAGGACAAACGAACGCCCGCCTCCACCTTCTCCAGGATAGGTTCCAGCCGCGGATCGTCAATTACGATTTGCATAGGAAATCGGCAGCCCAAAACACAAAGAATAGCATGCTGACGTAGCCGTTCATCGTGAAGAAGGCCGCATCCACGCGCGAGAGATCGTTCGCTTTGACCAAACTGTGTTCGTAAATCAGCAGGCCGGTAACCGCTGCCACGCCCGCCAGGCTCAGCGCGCCCAGCCCCAGGCTGTATACCAGCGCCAGCAGGCAAGCCACCATCAGCACGTGGAACAAGCGGGCCACGCGCAGCGCGCCCGCGATCCCCAGCCGCCGCGGCAGGCTGAAGAGACCCTCCACCGAATCGAATTCGTAATCCTGGCAGGCGTAGATTACGTCGAAGCCGGCGGTCCAGAAGGTGACGGCCGCGGTCAGCCAAAGGATGCGCGGGTCGAGCGAGCCGCGCATCGCGATCCAGGCCGCCGACGGCGCCACCCCCAGCGCGAAACCCAGCACCAGGTGCGAAAACGACGTGAACCGCTTGGTGAACGAGTAGAAAAATACGATTCCCAAGGCCACCGGCGCGAGCCGGAAGCAAAGCGGATTCAGCTCCCGCGCCGCGAATATGAAGACCAGCGCCGCGGCCGCTACGAAGCCCCAGGTGAAACCACGCGAGAGCACGCCGGCGGGCAAGTGCCGCATGCGCGTGCGCGGGTTGCGCGCGTCGATAGGGGCGTCTATCAGGCGGTTGAAGGCCATCGCCGCCGAGCGCGCCCCCACCATGGCCACCACGATCCAGCCGGTCTTGATCCACGCCTCGCGCCCGCTCAGGCCGCCCTGGCGAACGGCCAGCAGCGCCCCAGTCAGCGCGAATGGCAGCGCAAACACGGAATGCTCGAACTTGATCATTTCCAGCGTGAGCCGGATGCGTTTCCACATGGTCTTCAAAAGCGGCTACCATTTTATCGCATGCGCTATTTTTTGCCGCTGATGCTCTTGAGCCTGCTGGCCGCCGGCTGCGGGGACCCGGAGACCGCCGGCCCTGAAGTACTCAGGATGCGTACCGTCAAACTGCCGAACGGGCAGGAGATTCGCGCCGAAGTCGAGATCGATCCGATCGACATGCAAAAAGGGATGATGTTTCGCGACTCGCTCGCGCGCGGCCACGGCATGCTCTTCATCCACCAGAAGCCGGGCCTGTACCCGTATTGGATGTACCAGGTGCGGATTCCGCTCGATATGCTTTGGATGGACTCGAGCCGCCGCATCGTGGAGATCTCCGCCGATACGCCGCCGTGCAAGACCAAGGCCAGCCAGTGCGCCAACTACGGCGGCCATCAGCAAGCGCAATTCGTGCTGGAACTGGGCGGCGGCGAGGCGCAGCGATTGGGCCTGCACGTCGGCGACACGCTCG
>JBEKUO010000811.1:0-4697 GCA_049514955.1 Bryobacteraceae bacterium
ACAGGCGCGGTGGCGCTCGGATCGAGGCCCACAATGGCCACGCTGATATCGGCAGCGGATGCCGACGCGGGCAATGCCGGCGCGTCGGGCAGGGGAGGCCCGAAGGGGCTGGTCTTCCCACCTCCGGCAGGCGGCTCATAAACCCGGCGCGCCGGCTTGGCCGGTTCGTTGCCCAAAGGGAGGTGGCCGGCTGCACTCAGATTCGTGGCGACTTCCACGGGCGGCGGCGCTGGCAGCGCGGGCGTGCTGCCGCTACCAGCCTGGCCCGCTCGCGGCAACACAAAAGCGCGGGGTTGGGGTCTGGCAGGCTTCCCACCGAGCACATTGCCGATGGTTCCCGCCGCACTCAAGTTCCGCGCCACGTGAATTTCCGGAGGAGCGTCCAGTTTGGGCGCCGGCGCTTCCGCCGCGGGTTTAGGCGTTTCCGGAGGCGGCACGAACAGCTTCGGTTTCGGCGGCGGCTCTATGTGCGGCGCCTGCACGGCTACCACGTTCGGCGACCGCAGATCCTGCTGCAGCTCCAGCTTCGGCGCCGGCTGCCAGATAAATTGCCGCGCGTGCGGCGCATTGGCCGAGCCGGCCACGATCTCCTGCGAAGCGATTTTGAATTCCGCGCGCGGCGGCCTGGCGGCAATGTTCGGCGTTGCGGGCGCCACATTCGGCAGCTTCTCGCGAAAGTTGTACCACACGATCTTGCTCGCGTGGGGCGCGATCACCCGCGTGTAGAGCGACTTGGATTCCTCGTGCACTGGACCCGAGGCCACCCAGGCCAGCAGGAGTCCGTGGGTCAGAACGGAAAGTGCGAAAGGCGCCGGCCTGGGTCGCGCAAACATGACAGCTAGATGCCGGCCGGCTTGCCGCCGAATCCGTTGAGAGGGGCCACCTGCCGCATCCGCGCGATATGCCGTTGCCGCGGGATGTACTGCGAGAGGAACTCGTTCAACTCCCGCAGACGCTGCGATTCCGACCGCGTGCGCAGCAGCGTGCTCAGAAAATCGACGTCCTGGATTCCTTGCGCCAGTTGGAAGCTGAGCTGCGGATCCTCCAGGTCGGGCTCGGCCAGTGGCAGTTGCATGGCGCCCGATTCGAGCAGGCTCTTGTACTGCGTCAGCGCCATATGCTGCGCTTCTAGCGGCGCCGGCTCGCCCTCATCGTCGTCGAAGAATTCGACTTCTCCGCGCAGGTAGGCCTTCTCTTCATTCAGCATCACCACCTCGAAGCGCCTGCGCCCGCAGGCCAGGATGTCCATTTTCCCGTCGGGGTAGCGTTTCAGGACCTTCTCGACGATCACGGTACAGCCGGCGTTGACGATGCCGTCCTCCTTCGCCAGCACGATGCCAAACTCGGTGTTCTCCCGCAAGGCATTGCCGACCATCTCCTTGTAGCGCTCCTCGAAGATGTGCAGCGGCAGGTGCGTGCGCGGGAAGACCACCACTTGCAACGGAAACAGCGGGAGCAACCGCGAGGACATGCTACTATTATTGCGTTTCAGGCCGGTTCCGGCAATCATGGAAAGGTGTCGGATATTTTGGAGATTTGTGCTTGGCAGACGTAAGCGCCTGCCCCACGTGGTTGCAAGGCCTTCGACAGTGGGGTGGGACAGACGCTCTCGTCTGTCAACGCGGCGACACGCCCGATTTTCACGGCTCCTGACGGTCGCGGCTCAGTAAAGGTCGCGTGTGTCTCGCAAGATGCGCATTGACGGCAAAGTAGTTCTCATCACCGGAGCTTCGGAGGGTATCGGCGCGGCATGCGCGGCAGCCTTCCGGAAGCGCGGCGCGCGGCTATCGCTGGTAGCCCGCTCGGCGGAGAAATTGCGAGCGCGGCGGGCGGGCCGGAGGCGCTCGTCAATGCGGGCGATATCACGCTGCCTGAAATGAGGGAGGCGGCGGTGGCGGGGACGCTGGAGCGCTTCGGCGCCATCGATATCCTGATCAACAACGCCGGCATGGGCCTGTATGCGCCCGCCTGGGACACGCCGATCGACGATGCGCGCCGCCTGTTCGAGCTGAATTTCTTCGCGCCCCTGGCGTTGACGCAGCTTGTGGCGCCGCACATGCGCCAGCGCCGCAGTGGCGTAATCGTGAACATCTCGTCGATTGCCGGCAGGGTCACGCTGCCGTGGTTCACATTGTATTCCGCCTCCAAGTACGCGCTGTGCTCCCTCACCGACGGCCTCCGTATGGAGTTGCAGAAGGACGGCATTCATACCATGACGGTTTGCCCCGGATACGTACGCACCGATTTCCAGCGGCACGCACTGGGCGGCGAGCCGCCACCCAAGGTCGCGCGCCGCAAGCAATTCGCCATCACCCCCGAGCAGTGCGCGGAGGCTACCGCGCGCGGCGTGGAGCGCGGCGCGCGAACCGTGATGGCGCCCAGGGCGGGCTGGTTGCTGGTGCTGGCCGAGCGCTTGTTTCCCGCTCTGGTGGACGCGCAACTGGCCGCTATTCTGCACGACGTATGATTCTCAAACTGAAGAACACGCCTGGTATCTATCTGGCCGGATTCATGGCGTCCGGCAAGACCACCATCGGCCGGCTGCTCGCCGAACGGCTGGGCTGGCACTTCGTCGATCTGGATGAAGAGATCGAAGCCGCGGAGAACATTACTATCGCGCAGATCTTCGAAACGCGCGGCGAAGAAGAATTCCGGCGGCTGGAACATCAGATGATGCGCGCGCGGGTGAAGGCCATTGAGCGCGGCAGTCCTACCGTGATAGCGCTAGGCGGCGGCGCTTTCATCCAGCCAAAAAATTACGCGCTGGTCGAAAACAACGGCATCACCATCTGGTTGGATTGCCCTCTGGCGACCGTGCGTCGCCGCGTGGAGAAGACGTACCACCGGCCGCTGGCGCGCGATCTGGAACGCCTCGCGCGGCTTTATGAGGAGCGCCGCGAGTGGTACGCGCGCGCCGATTACCGCATACCGATCTTGAGCGACGATCCGGCTGTGGCCGTGGAAGCCGTGCTCGGTTTGCCATTATTCCAATGAAGCTGGAAGCCAGGCTCCGCAAGCAGGCGGTCGCCATTTGGAAAGCCGCTCTGGCGGCAGCCGATCCCGGACAAGCCGTAGCCGCGCGGCTGGCCCGGGAAGATTTCGGGCGCTACCGCAACATCTATGTGGTCGGGGCGGGAAAGGCCGGCTTCGCGATGGCGCGCGCCGCCGAGCGCGTGCTGGGCCGCCGCATCACGCGCGGCCTGCTGAACGTCAAGTACGGCTATGCCGCCGCGTTGCGCCGCATCGAACTGCACGAGTGCGGCCATCCCGTGCCCGACCGGCAGGGTGTGGAGGGCGCCCGGCGTATCGCCGAAATCGCCTCCAGCGCCGGCGCAGACGACTTGGTGCTCTGCCTGATTTCCGGCGGCGCGTCCGCCTTGCTGCCCCTGCCCGCCGATCCGGTCACGCTCGACGAAAAACAGGAAACTACGAAATTGTTGCTGGCCTGCGGCGCCAGCATCCACGAGTTCAACGCCGTCCGAAAACACATCTCCCGCATCAAGGGCGGACAATTGGCGCGGCTGGCGTATCCCGCGCGGGTTTTGTCGCTGCTGCTCTCGGACGTGATCGGCGATAACCTCGACGTGATCGGCTCCGGACCCACTGCGCCGGACGCCTCCACATTCGCGCTCACCCGGGCCATTCTGGAGAAGTACGAGATATTCCAGCGCGTGCCCGCCTCCATCCGCGAGCGCATCGCGCTCGGGATGCACGGCGAGATTCCGGAAACGCCCAAGGAGGGCGACGCGATCTTCGCGCAGGTGCGCAACGTGGTGGTCGGCAGCAATCGGTTGGCG
The DNA here is from genome assembly GCA_049514955.1 of Bryobacteraceae bacterium. Classification (GTDB taxonomy): domain Bacteria; phylum Acidobacteriota; class Terriglobia; order Bryobacterales; family Bryobacteraceae; genus Bog-159. The sequence continues at coordinate 3,798 of JBEKUO010000811.1, forward strand.
GTGGACAGGGCCGCCGCGCGCGCCCGCGCAGCAGGCTTTCACACGCTCGTGCTCTCGACCTTCATCGAGGGCGAAACCCGCGAAATCGCCCGCATGCACGCCGCAATCGCCAAAGAAATCGTGCATTCCAGGCGGCCGTTGAAGCCGCCGGCGTGCATCATCACGGGCGGCGAGACTACCGTCACGCTGCGCGGCGACGGCTTGGGCGGGCGCAACCAGGAGTTTGTGCTGGCGGCGGCGATCGACATTGCCGGTTTGCCGAACGTGGTTGTGCTCAGCGCCGGCACGGACGGGTCGGATGGACCGACGGACGCGGCGGGCGCCATCGCGGACGGCCGCACGCTGGGGCGCGACCCGCGTGCGCCCGAGTTCCTGGCGCGCAACGACTCGTATCGTTACTTTGAGGGATTGGGCGACCTGATCGTGACCGGCCCCACGCACACCAACGTGGCGGATGTGCGCGTGGTCCTGGTGGGAGAACAACGATGAGCTTCTGGCGCAAAGAGGTCATCGGTTTCGCCCTGGATCGCGAGACCGCCGCGCACATTCGCGAACAGAAGGAATGGATCGCGCGGGAGCCCGACAATCCACAGCCGTGGTACAACCTGGCGCAACTCTACCGCATCGAGTTGCGGCAGGACGAGGCGCTGGCGCTGCTGCTCGAAGCCGTGCGCCTGGATGATGCGTTCGCCGATGCGCACGTAGCACTCGCGGAGATTTACGCCGTAAGAGAGGATTATCCCGCCGCGCGGCGGCATGCCGGCAAGGCCGCGGAGCACGGGAACACGCGCGGCTTGGAACTGTTGCGCCGGCACGGGGTGTAGCCGCGGGGCGGCACATTCCCGGTACAATCAAATGGGAATGCAAGAACTGGCCTTTTGGAAAGCCGTCATTGTGGAT
>JBEKUO010000812.1:0-2876 GCA_049514955.1 Bryobacteraceae bacterium
TTGATCGGGCCGCGTGCCCCAACGCACGGCCATGGCAGGCGCCTCCGGAGAACGGCCGTGCGCGATCAACTCGCGGGCGATTTGATCGAAGCAGGTGATGCCCATAAAGATGACCAGCGTCTCGGTGGTGCCTACCTTGCTCCAATCGATGAGGGACGGATCGTGACCCGTTACAAAGGTCACGAGGCGGGTGTGCTCGCGATGGGTGAGCGGCACTCCGGTGTAAGCGGCGATTCCCAGTGGCGATGTCACTCCCGGTACGATTTCGAAAGCGACGCCCGCGGCAGCCAGGGCTTCGGCCTCTTCTCCGCCACGGCCGAAGATGAACGGATCCCCGCCTTTGAGCCTGACGACGTGGAGGCCGCGGCGCGCGCGCTCGATCATCATGCTGCAAATCTCTTCCTGGCTGAAGGCGTGCACGGACTTCTTCTTGCCGACGTAAATGCGTTCGGCCCGCGGGGGCGTCAGGTCGAGCAGCGCGGGGTTGGCGAGGTGATCGTATAGAACCGCATCGGCCTGTTCCAGCAGGCGGCGGCCTTTCAATGTGATCAGTTCCGGATCGCCGGGGCCGGCGCCCACCAGGTAGACTTTGCTCATCGGACTTCGCTCATCGCCGGCTCATCCGTAGACGCTTTCCAGAATGCGGTCCCCACCGGCGGCGAGCAGCGCCTCGCCGAGTTCTCTGCCGATTCGCTCGGCATCCGCGGCGAGGCCTTCGGCTTGGTCGCGCACGAGTTCTGCGCCGTCCGGCGAGACCACGACGCCCTGAAGGCGGAGACGGCCATCCGCGACGGTGGCGTACGCACCGATGGGCACCTGGCAGCCTCCTCCCAGAGCGCCTAAGAGAGCGCGCTCGGCGGTGACCGCCTGCCGAGTGGGCGTGTGATCGAGCTGCGCGCAGATCAGCGAACCCGGGCTGCCGGCGGTCTCGATCGCCAGCGCGCCCTGGCCCACGGCTGGGCAAACGATATCGGGCGAAAGGACTTCGGCAATGCGGCTCTCCCAACCTAGCCTCTTGAGGCCCGCGGCCGCCAGCACAATAGCGTCGTAGTGGCCCTGATCGAGCTTGCGCAGGCGCGTGTCCAGATTACCTCGCACCGGCTCGATCCGCAGGCCGGGCCGAAGTTTGCGGAGTTGCGCCGCTCGGCGGAGAGAACTGGTGCCGACCTTCGCGCCCCTTGGAAGATCCGCCAACCGCATGCCCACAATGGCATCGCGCGGATCTTCGCGCGCGGGTGTCGCGGCCAATATCAGCCCCGCGGGCAGTTCCGTGGGCAGGTCCTTGAGGCTGTGCACCGCGAGGTCCGCGCGCCCATCCAGCAGGGCTTCCTCGATTTCCTTGGTGAACAGGCCTTTTGTTCCGACCTGGGCCAGCGGCACTTCGGTGATCTTGTCGCCGGTGGTCTTAATGATTTCGATACGGCTCTGGCAGCCCAGGTCTGCGAGTTTTTGCTGGACCCAGTGAGCCTGCCACAGGGCCAGTTGCGATCCCCTCGATGCGACGACGAGCATGCTAAGACCGCTCACCTAGACGCTGCAAAAAAAATGGTTGGCAGGCGAAAGCGCCTGCCCCACACCCGATTTCTTCATGGCTCCTCACTGGCGTGGCTCGGTAAGGTGAAATACCTTGCGTATGGCGGCGATCACATGCGCGCCATCCGGCTGGCCCGCCTGCAAACGCAATTCCGTGATCGGCCCGTGCGCCACCTTGTTGATGATGCCGCGCGTCAGCATGTCCCAGGCCTCCTCCTGCTCTCGCGTGACCGGACCATACCTGCGGCGCACCTTGTCGATCTCCGCCAAGCGAATGCGCTCCAGTTCCTCCTGCAGGCTGACGATGGTGGGGGTGACCTCCTGGACCTTCAGGCGGGCCATCATGCGCTCCACCTCTTGCGTTACGATTTCCTCGGCGCGCTCGGCTTCTTTGAGCCGCTCGCGCAGGTTGGCGTTGACCACCTCCTGAAGGTCGTCGATGTCGTAGAGGAAAACATTCGCGAGATCGTGGACCGCGGGCTCGATGTTCCGCGGCACGGCGATATCGATCAGGAACATCGGCTTGTTGCGGCGCGCGGCGATGATCCGGTGCATTTCATCCTTGTGCAGGATGTAGTGCGGCGCACCGCTGGAAGCGATCAGGATATCCACTTCGGGCAGCATGGTCAGGAAGCGGGTGTAATCGACGGGCGTGCCCTGGAACAGTTTGGCCATTTCGATAGCGCGCTCGTGCGTGCGATTGGTGACGAAAACGTGTGTGGCGCCGGAGCGGCGGAGGTGGCGCGCGGCCAACTCGGACATCTTGCCGGCGCCCACGATCATCACCGTGCGATTGTTCAACGATCCGAAGATTTTGCGCGCCAGCTCGACGGCCGCGTAGCTGACCGACACGGCCATCTGCCCGATACCGGTTTCCGAGCGCACTCGCTTGGCCACGCTGAACGCACGCTCCAGCAGGCCGTCGAGCCAGCCGCAGAGCGCGCCCTGGTTTTTCGCGACGCTGTAAGCAGTCTTGAGCTGGCCGAGGATTTGCGGCTCGCCGACCACCATGGAATCCAGGCTGGAGGCAACCCGGAACAGGTGATGAATGGCGTCCTGGCCTTCGTGCCGGTAGAGGTACGGCTCGATGGATTCGGGCGCTACCAAGCGCGATTCGCGCAAAAATTCGTCGACCAATGCTTGCGGGTCGACGGCGTCATCCGCGGTTACGGTGACCTCGACGCGGTTGCAGGTCGACAGGATGCAGGCTTCGGAGATGCCTTCGCGGGACTTCAGAGATTCGAGAGCCTGGGGCAGAGCGGGCTCCGGAAAAGCCAGGCATTCCCGCACCTCGACGGGCGCCGTCTTGTGGCTGACACCTGTGACCAGCAGCTTCATGGTTT
>JBEKUO010000813.1:0-2874 GCA_049514955.1 Bryobacteraceae bacterium
ATGGGCCCCATCGGTTTGCAGCCTTCGGAACTGGCCAAGCCCGCGCTGGTCATCTTCCTGGCATTCTTTGTCACTTGGCGTGCGCCGGCCATTAATACTCGCTTTACCTTGTTCCCAGCCGCGCTGGCCGTGGGTCTGGTGATCCTGGCCGTAGTGGTGGCTGACCTCGGCACCGCTGTGGTGCTAGGCGTGACCGCCACGGTGGTCTTCTTCGTCGCGGGGCTACGCTGGCGCTATTGCGCGATCGCCTGCGCGTGCGCGGCGGCGGGCCTGGTGTTTTTCATCGCTTCGCAGCCCTACCGGGTGGCGCGTATCGTGGGATACGTCGACCGGGACTTCTCCATCATCGGGCGATTCGATCCGGATGGCAACATACAGCAGTACCTGCACAAGTCGCTCACTTCGCGCGACACCGGCTACCAGTCGGAGCAGTCCAAAATCGCGGTGGGCACGGGCGGCGTGCTGGGCGCTGGGCTCATGCAGGGCAAGCAGAAGCTGCTCTACCTGCCGGAAGCCCACACGGATTTCATCTATGCGGTGGTAAGCGAGGAGATGGGCCTGGTCGGCTCGGTGGGTGTACTGCTGGCGTTCCTGCTGATCTCCTGGCGCGGCCTGCGCGCGGCGGTGCGTATGCCCGACGATTTCGGCCGCTACCTGGCCCTGGGCGTAACCACGATTGTGGTGGTGCAAGGCCTCATGAACATCAGCGTGGTGCTGGGGATGATGCCGACGAAGGGAATCCCGCTGCCGCTGGTCAGCTCGGGGGGCAGCTCGCTGCTGTCGACGCTGGCGTCGCTGGGGATTTTGATGAATGTGTCGGAACATGCCGGCTAGGCGCGCTTTGCGCGCCGGGGCTGGGGGCTAGGGACTGGGGGCTGGGGTTTAGCTTTGTGAGCGGGACAGTCAGGAGCTTTAAGGAACTTCGGGTCTGGCAAGGAGCCATGGGTTTGGTGGAGAGCGTATATCGTTTGTCACTGGCACTGCCTGCCGAAGAGAATTACGGCTTGAAGTCGCAGATGCGCCGGGCAGCGGTATCGATAGCGTCGAACATCGCGGAGGGTCACACGAGGGCGTCGACGCGAGAATACCTGAACCACCTGTCGATCGCCCAAGCATCTTTGGCGGAAGTCGAAACGCAACTCGAGATCGCAGTCCGGCTGCGTTATCTCCCGCCGGAACAGGTACACTCAACGGTTTCGGACATTCAGACACTGGGAAAACAGCTCCATGCCTTGCGCAACTCTCTGGAGGCGCGCAAGTGAGCGAGGATCAAAGCCCCAGCCCCCAGCCCCCAGCCCCCAGCCCCGAAGGCGCCAAAGGCGCTTTCCTATTCGCCGGTGGCGGCACCGGCGGCCACGTGATCCCAGCGCTCGCCGTCGCCCGCGAACTCCGCCAGCGCGGCCACTCCGCTTTTTTCGTTGGCACGGCCCACGGACTCGAGGCCAAGCTGGTGCCCCGCGAGAATTTCCCGCTCGAGCTCATCGAGATCGGCGGCTTGAAGCGGGTCGGTTTGCGCCAGACGGCGGCGACGCTGTTCCAATTGCCTATCAGCACGATACATGCCGGGCGGCTGCTCGAAAGTCACCGCGTGGCGGCCGTATTCAGTATGGGTGGCTATGTCGCCGGGCCGCCGGTGATCGCCGCGCTCATTCGCCAGGTTCCCGTCGTCGTCATGGAACCGAACGCCGTCCCGGGGTTCACCAACCGGCGCATCGCGATGTTCGCTTCGCGCGCGCTCATCAGCTTCCCCGAAACGGTGCGCTATTTCCGTTATGGCCGCACCGAAGTCACCGGATTGCCTGTGCGCGAGGAGTTTTTCGCTCTCCCGCCCAAGCCGCGCGGCGAGAAGTTCACGGTCTTGATCACAGGGGGCAGCCAGGGCTCGCGCACGCTGAACCAGGCGGCGCGCCAAAGCTGGCCGCTGTTACGCCAGGCCGGCCTGCCCGTGCGCATGATCCACCAGAGCGGCCCGGCGGCTTGCGAAGAATTGCGGGCGGCCTTCGCCGAATCCGGCATGGATGGCGAACTGGTGCCGTTCATCCCCGATATGCCAGCCGCGTTCGCCCAGGCCAGCCTGGTCGTGTGCCGCTCCGGAGCGGGGGCCGTCGCCGAGCTGGCCGCCGCGGGCAAGCCCTCCATCCTCTCGCCGTTCCCATTCGCGGCCGATCAGCACCAGTTGCGCAACGCCGAAGCGTTCGCGCGCGCCGGCGCGGCCCGGTTGGTGCGAGACAACGAGATGAACGGCCAGAGACTGTTTGAAACTATCGCCGAACTGGCCGGCGAACCTGCCGCGCTCGAGCGCATGGGGGTGGCTGCGCGCGGATTGGCGCATCCAGGAGCGGCGCGACGCGCGGCGGAGGTCCTGGAAGAGGTGGCGCGTGCTTAAACTATTACGATTTTCATTGACACTCGCACAAGAAGCCGAAACAATACATTAAGATAATGTTTTTTAGACGGCAGCACCTGCATTTCACGGGGATTGGCGGAATCGGCATGAGCGGCATCGCCGAAGTGCTGCTGAATTTGGGATACACCATCAGCGGCTCCGACTTGAAGCTAACTCCCATCACCGAGCGGCTGGTGGCGCTGGGCGCCACGGTTTATGAAGGCCATGCCGCGTCGAACGTCGCCGGAGCGCGCGCCCTGGTGGTCAGCTCGGCGGTGGACGAGCAGAACCCCGAAGTGCAGGAGGCGCGCCGCCTCCAGATTCCCGTCATCCCGCGCGGCGAGCTGCTGGCGGAGCTGATGCGCCTGAAGTACGGCATCGCCATCGCCGGCAGCCACGGCAAGACCACCACTACGTCCATGACCGCCACGATTCTCAACCATGCGGGTCTGGATCCGACCGTGATGGTGGGCGGCCGGGTAGCTGCC
>JBEKUO010000814.1:0-2869 GCA_049514955.1 Bryobacteraceae bacterium
CGCGCGGCAGTTCATGGGCTTTCTGATCGGCCACGGGTTCGGCTGGCGCGCGGTGTTCCAAGTGGCGGCGGGCACGCTGTTCGTCATCTTCCTTGCGAATTTACTGCTGCTGAAGGAATCGCGCGCCCAGATCGGCATGGCGGAGCCGGACGTAAATCCGCTGAACCTGTTCGGCGCGGAGGGCGGCGATCCGAAACCATCCAGTCTGCGCGACTTGCTCGCTCCCCTGTTCCGCAGTCCAGCCTTCTGGATGGTGTGCGCGCTGTCGCTCGGAACCACGCTGGTGCGCGAGACCTTTAATACGTGGACGCCCACTTACTTTAACCACGTGGTGGGCTACAGTAAGGCCGAGGCCGCCGGAATGAGCGCGGTGTTCCCGCTGTTTGGCGGTGTTTCCGTGCTCCTCTCGGGTTTCTGGAGCGATCGCCTGGGCCGCAACGGGCGTTCGGCGATCATGTTTTACAGCCTGCTGCTGAGCTCCGTCGCGCTGTTCGCGCTCGGCTCGTTGCGCGCGGGTGGCGGGCATGCATTGCCAACATTTCTGGTAGGCTTGGTCGGCTTCCTGGTAATCGGGCCGTACGCCTATCTGGCGGGCGCCATCGCTTTGGATTTTGGCGGCAAGCATGGCAGCGCAACAGCTTCCGGGATTATCGATGGCGTCGGATATCTCGGCGGCATACTCTCAGGCGGCGCCGTCTCGAGCGTTTCCCTGAGCTTCGGCTGGACGGGAGCTTTCCTGGCGCTGGCCGGCGTCGCATTGCTTTCGAGCGGAGCGGCGGCTCTCCTGCTGATCAACCAGCGGCGGCGTGTCCCAGACCTGGAGCCAGCATGACGATGAACGTTAGCGATGAAATCATACGGATCTTCCAAATCAAAGGCGGCGCCGCTTACTTTGGCGAGCCGGTGTCGCAACTCGAGCACGCTCTGCAGGCCGCGTATCATGCCGAACGGGAAAACGCGCCGGGGTGGCTCGTGGTTGCCGCTCTGCTGCACGACATCGGCCACCTGTTGCACGAGATGCCGGAGCAAGTAGCCGATCTGGGCATCGACGCCCGGCACGAAGATCTCGGGCAAGCCTGGCTGGCGGAATACTTCGGTCCCGAGATCACCACGCCGGTCCGCCTGCACGTGTCGGCCAAGCGCTATCTCTGCGCGACCGACCCTGAATATCTGGGGCTGCTCTCGCCGGCTTCCGTGCAGAGCCTCGAACTGCAAGGCGGGCCTTTCACGGAAGCGGAAGCACGCGCATTCGAGCAAAAGCCGTTCGCGCGCGAGGCCGTGCGGCTGCGGCGCTGGGACGATCTCGCGAAGGTGCCCGGGATGCGCGTGCCCGGGTTGGATCACTACCGGGACACGATCACGTCAGCGGAGTTGCTGGCCTCATGAAGACTGCGAAATGAAGTTCGCAGCGGAACGCTGAAGAGGGTCTGAAAAAAGCCTTGGCACCTGTGATTGGCAGGCGAAAGCGCCTGCCCCACCACAGAGCATCAACGGATTACAAGCCATGTGGGACAGGCATTCAGCCTGTCAGGCATTTTTTCAGCACCCTCTGAAGCGTGCGCCAGGGCTACAGACGTGGCGCCATGTACTTCACGGCGCTCAACTGCGAAAGCGCCTCCAGCTTGCCCACGGCGATGCGTCCGGTCACCATCGAACCGGTCTTCGGCAGATAGGTGATCTCAAAGCCCAGAGCGCGGAGCTGCGCCAGCGTTTCCGGCGCGGTATCGCTCAAGTAGATCTGGACCGCGGCCTTGCCGTCGCGCACGAATTGCGCTTCGTGGCCGCTGGCGCCATGCCGTATGAGCGCCTCGATCCAGGGATGCAGACGGGGCGAACGCGCGGCGACAAGTTCAGCTTGCGGCGGCGGCGCCGGCAGCGGAAGTGCTTGCGCGCGGGCACCACGAGCGAAAGTGCCGGCGGTAGCGAAGCCACCACTCTGAAAGCGCATCGAGGCCGCACGCTGCTCGTTTCGATCGCCGAAGACGCCCTCATAGCTCACGCCCTCCGGCATCTCCACCGGCACTTCGATGCGGAGTGGCTCGCCACCCTCGGTGACGATCTTTTCCTCCACCGCGACCATCGAGGTGAACTGGGTCATCAAGTGGTAATCGAGTCCGAGTTGCACGATCTGTTCGCGCAAATCCTGGCGCATGGCTCCGCGCTGTACACCGGCCAGATCCTGGCCCAGCAAGTCATCCACATGCTGGCGGGCCCATAGCGTGGCGAGGGAATCGTGCGCCGGCCCCGCTGCGGAAAAATCCACGGGGATCTCGCGCACGAAGTCGTGTCCAGCCATCTTGCCGCGCAGCCGCAGAGTGCCATGTCCCGTCGCCGTATAACGCCCCGAGATCATCACTGGCTTGGCGCTGAACAGGTCGGGTATCCGCTTCGGATAGATGTCGGTGACCGGCAACCCGCCCCAGTCGACTGAAATATCGGTCAGCAGCGGATTTCGCACGCGTTCATGAAAGCGCCGGGCGGCGGCCGAGCCGTCGTCGTTCAACCCCACATACTCGACTTCGCCGCGTCCATACCGCGCCATGTTGTCCAACAGAAAATGATTCACCGAGCTGCCGATTCCGAACGCAAAGACGCGCGCATTGGGGTGCTGCTGCACCTCCGCCAGGATCTCGAGATCGTTGCCGACCTCGCCATCCGTCATGAAGCAGACCACGCGCACGTGGTCGTGCGATTCGCCTCCGCCCAGCGCAGCCTGTATGGCCTTCATCATCTCGGTACCGCCGCTGCCGTGGCGCGATTGCAAAAACTCCTGGGCCGTACGAAGATTCTCGCGCGTGGCCAGCACCGGCTCCGGAAACAGGATATGGGTATCGCCCGAGAACGTGATCAGATTGAAAGTGTCCTGCGG
>JBEKUO010000815.1:0-2861 GCA_049514955.1 Bryobacteraceae bacterium
GGGACTCGTATCTCTGGTCCTGAAGTATGACTCGTTACGACACTAGATGAAACCGCCGTATACATTCAAGTACGTACGGTGGTGTGGGAGGACGGGGTCGCGAGGCCCCTCCTACCCGATCCCGCCGGCACTCTTGCCGGCGTCATGGCGGGCCGGAGCCCACAATGCCTAAACCGCGCCTCACCCGCGACGCGTACGTGGAAGGTGTCCTGCGCGGCGACCGCACCATCCTGAGCCAGGCCATCACCTTGATCGAAAGCCTGCGCCCTGAAGATACGGAACTGGCGCAGGATGTGCTCGAGCAGTGCCTGCCGTACTCCGGCGATTCGATTCGCGTGGGCATCACCGGCGTTCCCGGGGTGGGCAAGAGCTCGCTGATCGAGGTCCTGGGAGTCTATCTCACGCGCGAGCGCGCCGAGAAAGTCGCCGTGCTGGCCGTGGACCCTTCGAGCCAGGTTTCGCGCGGCAGCATCCTGGGCGATAAGACGCGCATGGAAACTCTGGCCAACGACGAGCGGTCCTTCATAAGGCCCTCGCCTTCGGGTGGGTCGCTTGGAGGCGTGGCCCGGCGCACGCGCGAAACCATGTTGCTGTGCGAAGCCGCCGGCTACCGTAATGTGATCGTGGAGACCGTGGGAGTGGGCCAGTCGGAAACCGCCGTCCGCTCCATGGTCGATTTCTTCCTGCTCCTGATGCTGGCCGGCGCGGGCGACGAATTGCAAGGCATGAAGCGCGGCATCATCGAGATGACCGATCTCATCGCCTTCAACAAAGCGGACGGCAACAACCGCGCGAAAGCTGAAGCGGCGCGCCGCGAATATGAAAATGCGCTGCATCTGTTTTCCGGTTCGGGCACCGGTTGGACGCCGCGCGTGATCACCTGCTCGGCGCGCGCGCGGGAAGGCATCGCCGAAATCTGGGAAGCCGTGCTCGAACATAATGCCTGGCTGGCGAGCACCGGGCAGCTCGAGGGCTTCCGCCGCGAGCAGGTGAAGACCTGGATGTACGAGCTGATCGAACAGGCCCTGCGCGAAAAGTTCCTCCAGCATGACGGTGTGCGCGAGAAGCTGCCCGCTTACGAGCAGGACGTACTGGCGGGCCGCATCAGCCCATTTCGCGCAGCGCGGCGGCTGCTCGATATTTATACGGAGACTCCATCATGATTTTTTCGTTCCCCCTGCTGTCGGCCGAAGAGGCTGCCGCGCTGATCGAGCACGGCCAGACCGTCGGTTTCAGCGGCTTCACTCCGGCCGGTGCGCCGAAGGCCGTACCGCTGGCGATCGCCGAGCGCGCCACGGCGGAGCACCAGGCCGGCCGCGAGTTCCAGATCGGCGTCCTCACAGGCGCCTCCACGGGCACATCGCTCGATGGCGCACTCGCCAAAGCGGACGCTATCAGCTTCCGCACGCCCTACCAGTCCGATCCGAGCCTGCGCGCGCGCATCAATGCCGGCCAGACCCGTTTCTTCGACATGCACCTGTCCCTGATGCCGCAGGCCACGCGCTACGGCTTTTTGGGGCCCGTGCATTGGGCAGTCGTGGAAGCGAGCGACGTCACCGCCGGCGGAGGCATCGTGCTCACCTCGTCGGTGGGGTGCGCGCCGACCTTCTGCAGCAAGGCCGAAAAGATCATTATCGAGCTGAACCATCGCCATCCGCCCACGCTGCTCGGCATGCACGATATCTATGAGCCGGCCGATCCGCCGCATCGCCGTGAAATCCCCATTTATGCGGCTTCCGACCGCATCGGCTCGCCGGTGATCAAAGTCGATCCGGCGCGCATCGCGGGCGTGGTGGAGACTGCGGCGGACGACGAGACGAATGCATTCGCAGAGCCCACTCCAGTCACCGAGAAGATCGGGCAGAACGTGGCGGAGTTCCTGGCCGCCGAGATCGCCTGCGGCCATGTGCCGAAATCCTTCCTGCCGATTCAGTCCGGCGTGGGCGACATCGCCAACGCCGTACTCGGAGCGCTGGGCAAGCATCCGGAGATACCCGCCTTCGAGATGTACACCGAGGTGCTGCAGGATTCCGTCATCCGCCTGATGAAAAACGAGCGCGTGAAATTCGCCAGTAGTTGCTCGCTGACCGTGAGCCACGCGACGCTGCGCTCGGTCTACGACCACCTAGAGTGGTTCCGATCGCGCATCCTGCTGCGGCCGCAGGAGATCAGCAACAATCCGGAAGTGATCCGGCGGCTGGGCATCATCTCGATCAACACCGCCATCGAAGTGGACATCTTCGGCAATGTGAATAGTACGCACGTGATGGGCCGCCAGATGATGAACGGCATCGGCGGCTCAGGCGACTTCACACGCAACGCTTATCTTTCGATCTTCACCTGCCCGTCGACGGCCAAAGGCGGCAAGATCTCGACCATCGTGCCGCTGGTGAGCCACATGGACCACAGCGAGCACTCCGTGCAGATCGTGGCCACGGAATATGGCATCGCCGATCTGCGCGGCCGGTCGCCCTACGAGCGGGCGGTGCTGATTATCCATAACTGCGCGCACCCGGATTTTCGCGACGAGTTGAACGGGTATCTGGAGATGGTGGAAGGCGGGCATACGCCACAAACTCTGACGGCGGCGTTCAAGCTGCACGAGCAGTATCTGCGGACGGGAGATATGCGGGGCGTGGATTGGCGGCAGTTTGTGGGGTAAGTGGGGAGCGTGTCGATTCGGGCTACAATGTGAACATGGCCAAGGTTGTCGTCGATCCGCGGAGTCTGCCCGAACGCAACGTTCCGATTCCGGGCGCCAAGCCGCCTGTGTATGCACTTCCCTATAAGGATGTGGGGCATCCGGAAGAGGTTGACACATTCCGTGAGTTAATTCGACAGATCCGACGTCAACCTCCGAT
>JBEKUO010000816.1:0-2851 GCA_049514955.1 Bryobacteraceae bacterium
GTTCTCCCGCCGCGGCCGACCACGAACATCCGCTCTATCGCCAGAATCCGGAAGCCTGGCTGGAATCGCAGGTGCGGGCGCAGATCGAACAGATTTACGCGCCGCTACTGCCCGCGCCGGTCTATGACCAGGTGCCTGCGTTCGCCGCCGGGGATCGGGGCGTCCTGGATTTGCTGGCGGTGGAGCGCTCCGGCCGCCTCGCCGTGCTCGAACTGAAAGCCACCGCCGATCTGCGGTTGCCTTTGCAAGCCCTGGATTACTGGCTGCGCGTCAAGTGGCACCTCGATCGCAACGAGTTTACGCCTAACGGCTATTTTCCCGGCGTGGCCTTGCGCCCGGAGCCGCCACGCCTGTTCCTGGTTTCGCCCGCGCTCGAATTCCACCCGGCCACCGAAACCATCTTGAGTTATTTCCAGCCCTCCATCGATGTGGAGCGCGTCGGCGTCGGAGTAGAATGGCGGAAGGGCTTGCAAGTGATGTTCCGCCTACGCGGAGCGGAACGGCCCTGAACGTGGAAAGCTCACTATGCTGCAATACTTAAAGCAAGCCCGCGCCGCCGTCTCACTGCTCAATCCGGATGAAGTGCGGCTGCGCGCGGAGCGCCGTCTGGCCATAGGGCTGGTTTCGTCGGACGGCCCGGCTTATGCCGAAATCGAGGACTTCCTGGCGCCTTCAGGCATCTCGCACAACAAACGCATGGAAGTGATGCAGTACGTATATCGGGCCTGTGATCCGGGCATTCCCGAAAAGTTTGACGTGGTGCTGTATGAACAGGGCCTGCCATGCCCTGCCACTGCGTTTACTTTTTTCCGCGAGGATCCCGAGCGCACCATCTCGGATATCCTGAATGCACGCGAAGACCTGGGGCTCGCCCTGGCACGCAATTTCGATCCCTTCCGGCGGCCTGTGGTGGACCGGCTCATCAACTCCATCGCGCGCGAGAACGCTATCTTCGCCGTCGCCAGCGCCCTGCCGAATGTCCTGCCGAGCCTGCTCGAACTGCCCTGGTCCATAGGTGAGTTCGCTTCCGACACGGCCTTCATCACCATGAATCAGGTGCGCATGGCGTTTCTGGTAGCGGCGGCCAGCGATCAGAAGGTGGGCTATGGCCAGCAGAAAGTCGAGCTGGCGTCCATTCTGGCCGGAGCTTTCGGTTGGCGTGCGCTGGCCCGCGAGCTGGTCGGATTTATTCCGCTGGGCGCAGGTCTCATCCCCAAAGGCGCGATCGCTTACGCTGCGACGTACGTGCTGGGCAAGGGCCTGGAGCACTTCTACGGCGTCGGTTACGGCTACACGCGGGCGCAAAGACGCGACACTTACCAGGTGGCTTACGAGCGCGGGAAAAGCGTGGTGGGCGCAGTGCTACACAGACAAGCTGAATAAGAGAAATCGCAGCCTACGAAGTCACGGCCTCCGCGCGGCGCCCCATTATGCGCCTAGTCAGCAAGGCGATTCGATGATACAACCGTCGCGGCCAGTCCCTCGCCATACATGGGCGTTCGACAAGGGCAAAGTAGAAGCAACTTATCAGCAATAGGATCGGCGCGTACACAAGCAACTGGACGGCGAAATAAGCGTCGAAGCTGCCGCCGGGGTGAAGTCGTTTACTGAACCGTAGCACCGCCGTGATCAGTTGGTAGTGGAATAGGTAGATTGTATAGCACATCCCGCCGACAGCTGTGATGAACTTATTCCTGAACAAACGATTGAAAAGGACGCCCTTGAAAGCGGCTACGTACGCCGCCAGCATTAGAAAAGGCAGATAGACCCATACGCTGCGATCTCCGGGCACGAAGATAAGGGGCCAGCACAGAAGCGAGACCAGGTCCCATCGCCACTGTGGGGATGGGCGTTCATTCCAATCGACGACGTAAACATCCGCCAATAGAAGTCCGGTCAGGAAGAACTGAATTGCGTAGCAGATAGTAAGCTTTATCCTCTCCGGACCGTCCCAGTAGAATATCTGAGCGATGCCGGCAAGAAGGATAACGCCCACCAGTACCGTCCTTCTAGCAAGCTTGGACCGTACCAGAAAGATGGATGCCAGAACCGGCACGAGGCAATAAAATTGGACCTCTATTTCTAAGGTCCAGGCAACCGGGTTGATCACACTCTGGTGTCCGAACCACAGGCTATGTACATAAAGAAGGCTTGCTCCCAAGTGCGGCGCCAGCGCCCAGGCGCTCGCGCCGGACGCCACAAGGAGAGCGAAGCAGATCAAGAGATTGACAATATAGGGCGGCTCCAGGCGTGTCAAGCGTCTTAAGAAGTACGATTCGAGCGGGACGGCTGGTTTTCCTTTTAGGTGGTGCGCGGCAAAAGGCAGGCCGAGAATAAAGCCGCTGATAACATAGAACAGGTTGACGCCACGATATCCGTGTCCTGCGATGGTCCGAAAGGAATCTTGCGCGGCGGGTAACGCTCCGGCAGCCAGGACGAAACCGTGCAAGTGATACACGACGACAGAGGTGATCGCCGCGAATCGGAGGCCGTCGATTTCCGGCACGAACCGCCCGCTCGACGTGATGCGACGAAGCTGGAGCAATGCGTAGTGTAGCATCGCAACTCCGGTCAGGCAGGACGGTTCCGATAATGCCGCTCGTCGCGTATAATTGCGGCGTGGGATACGAACAGCGCATTGTGAGGAGGATTCCATGAAGTTCCTGGTGCTCTGGCATCTCGAAGTTGCGCGGCTGAGTCCCGAGGTGATCGCCGCGGTGTTGAAGCAGTCCGAATACGGGAAGAAACTCGAGGCGGATGGCAAACTCGAATGCCGTTATCACATCGTGGGCAGACACGGCGGCGCCTGGATCTACTTGGGTTATTTGTTTTTTGATCTCGTATGTATTCT
>JBEKUO010000817.1:0-2817 GCA_049514955.1 Bryobacteraceae bacterium
GGTCCTTCGGAAACTCGTCCACGGTATAGAAGTGTGGCGTCGCGTATCGGTACAGCGCGGTTTCAGTGAAAAACGAAATGCTATTGCGGAAAATATGGGTGAAATCCAGGAATCCGGGGTACCAGTTGTCGAAGCCCACGCGATGCACCGCGCCCGGCATCTGGTGTTCGTCCAAGTAAGCGGCCATGTTAATGCCCAGCACGTTCAGCCAGCGCGCCATCAACGGATTGATGTTCGAAGAGATCGGCTCGGTGAACGGCGGAATGAAGATGCGCGTGGGGAACGGCGCCGTCTGGTGGTGGCAATAGAAGATCACCGGATTCCAATCGAGCTCGGCGCGCGTGACGTCGCGCGACTCGATCATATTATTCATATAGCCGTCGCGATTGTTGTCATGACCGACGTATTCCTGGTAGAGATCCGGCAGCGGGCTGACCTCATAGGGCGTGCCGACATTCTTCCGATACCAGGCGACCACTTCATTTTGGCCGTCCGGATTGAGCGTGGGCCACAGCATCAGGATGACGTTGTCGAGAATCGCGTCCACTTCCGGGTCGCCCTGGGTCGCAACCAGCTTGTAACCAAGCAAGATGGACTGCTGCGCACCGGCCACCTCGGTGGAGTGCAGCCCGCCGTCGATGTGGACGATAGCCTTGCCTTCGCGCGCCAACGCGTTGGCTTGTTGGTCGTTGAGCCCCCGGCCTTGGGCCAGGCGGCGCGAGATGTCCTTATACTTGTCAAGCTGGGCCAGATTCTGCGGCGAGGAGATGAGGGCAATCTCCCAATCCAGGCCGCGCGTGGTCTTGCCGACCGGGATCATTTTGATGCGATTGGAAACCGCCGCCAGTTTGTGGAAGTAGTCCCGCGATTCGTCGTAGTTGGCAAGGTAGAAGTCGTCGCCGGGCTTGTGGCCCAGCACGGATTCGGGGGTCGGAACGGTTTGCGCCGTGGCGGCGGCCAGTGACAGCACTAAAGCGGGAAGAGTCGACTTCGCGGGCATCCTCATTATGGTAGCTGGGAATTGGGCCCGCCGGATGGCTTTTGTCTTGCAGTACCTGCGCAGGCAATAGCATCGGAGGTAGTCTGAATCCAGGAGCGCATCTGTGTGGGATCTCTTCGATAGCGGTGGCACCAATGGCCAAAAAGGCTCGGAGAATGGCACAATCGTGCGTGATGAGGAACACGCCCTGGGTGCCCGGATCACCCTGGAGCGCGACGCCACAACGGCGCCCTTCGCGATCACCTGTGGCGTGTATGGCTGGATGGTTCATACGCGGTTCTTCTCTGTCGAAGCAGAGGCGCTTGCGCAGTTCGAGGAAATGAAAGACGCGCTGACTGCGATTCTCGCAACGATTCCACTGGCTAACGATCCGCAGGTCGATGTGAAGATGCAGCGGGTTTCCGAAGCGATGAGCCTCTTCGTTCAGCAGTATCCATAACGCGACGCAGAAATGCTCATCTCGTCGTGCCTGCTTGCCGAAATTCGGCCGAGTGGATAAATTGAATACACCGGAGCATCACCCGCCGGACTGAATTCTCTGACGAACGTACTTGCCGGCCGTAAT
Organism: Bryobacteraceae bacterium; assembly: GCA_049514955.1. Classification (GTDB taxonomy): domain Bacteria; phylum Acidobacteriota; class Terriglobia; order Bryobacterales; family Bryobacteraceae; genus Bog-159. Next base: position 1,566 of record JBEKUO010000817.1, read on the forward strand.
GAAGTGCGATTTGCACTGGGCGCCTATGACCGGCGCCGCAGATTAGTCGTCGATCCATCTCTGGTTTACTCGACGTACCTTGGCGCTTCCTCCTTCAATTATGGACAGGCCGTGGCTGTGGATTCGCAGGGTAATGCTTTCGTGACGAGCTTTACAGTGAGTCCATGGATTTTCCCACCGTAAACCCCGAGCAATCCTTCTACCCCGGTTTTTTTGCAATTTTCGTAAGAACCAAACCGCTATCCCTTGGATATCGACATCCTCATGCCCTCCAGGCCAATCCATCGCCTCTACCGTGGGCTTGAGCGGCTCCAGTTCCGTCCGCTCGAAGCCATCGGTAATGCGTCGGGCGGCAGATATTGGCGGCAACCGCAGCGTGGGACACGTTGCCGGCACTGGCCAACAGCGCGACTAGAAAGCGCCGCTTCTTACGGTCCGGCGGCCACGGATGCTTGGGATCCAACGCAGATCCGCCAGGCCTTGCCAGATTGGGGGACCCGCCGTTTTGTTCTGCTGCTCCTGCAGTGCCTGAAGTGCAGCCTCCGTCCGCACGCCCGAGGAGATCTACGTGCACCTGACCCCCGGCGCGGAAAAGCGAGCGGCGGATGAAATGGACGAGGTTTTCAAGCCAGTAGCGGTCACGGCAGCGGTCAAAACCGCCAAGGGCAGCGTGAGCTAGCGGGCAAGTGTGTGATTTTTATGGTGCGCCCGAGGTGATTCGAACACCTGACCTTCTGGTTCGTAGCCAGACGCTCTATCCAACTGAGCTACGGGCGCGCGGGAGGCTTCCTCTTCAATCTACCGTGTCCCCGCACGCCGCGCAACTCAAGCCTGCGCCGCCGCCCGCCGCAACCGCAAACCCTCCCACAGCCCCCGCCACTTCCGCAGCACCAGCTCCGCCAGATTCAGCACCAGTGCCAGCGCCAGCAGCCCCGGCCACAGTTCCAGCGTCGCCCGAATGCTGCGTCCCCCCGCATCGAACAGCGCGCTTAACGGCGGATTATAGCGCCCGCCCGTAGCTTCGGCCACCTGGTGCAGCAACTGATCGTTCGACCCGTATTCCAACATCTCGTCCTCCTGCCGGTAAAAGCCCACTTCCGGAAACGCGCGCGATTCCGCCAGCGGCCGCACGCGGAACAGTCCTTGCCGTTCGCCGATCCCCACGCGCGCGCGATAATGTCCGGCCGCCATCTTGGTCACCTTCAGCGGCGATTGGAAACCGTTCGGTCCGAAGGCGTAGATGCCGGGAACC
>JBEKUO010000818.1:0-2808 GCA_049514955.1 Bryobacteraceae bacterium
TCCCAATAATACAGCAAGCCCGCGATAGCGTTGTAACCTCGCGCGGGCGTTTCCCTTATCGCCTGATGGAGGGAACAAGACGTGAGACTCAAACAAACAGTTTTGAAAACCATTGTAGGGGGACATCTGATCGCCGCGGTAGCCATGGCCCAGTCGCCAACCTATAAGGTCATCGATCTCGGCACGGTGGGCCCGAACGGGCAGCCGTTCGCCATCACCAAAAACGGCATGGTCGCCGGCGCGGTGCAAACCGGCAACACATTACGGGCCGTGCTCTGGTACAAGGGCAAGATGATAGATTTGGGCAACCCCGGACTTCAGGGTCCGAACAGCCAGGCGTTTGGCGTGAACTACCAGGGTCAGGTTGTGGGTGAGGCCCAAACCACCACTCCGGACCCGAATGGCGAGGACTTCTGCGGTTTCGCGGCGCTTGGTCTTTCGTCCTCCGGCACTACCTGTTTTCCGTTCCTGTGGCAAAACGGCGTCATGCATGCACTTCCGGTGCTCGGAGGCAACAACGGCTGGGCCTTCAAGATCAACATCCGGGGCGCAGCGGCCGGGACGGCGGAGAACGACACGCCGGACTCCACGTGCCCATCCGGCAGTCCACAAAAACTCGAGTTCAAGCCCGTGGTCTGGAACAACGGCCTCCCCCGAGAACTTCCCACGGATCCCGGCGACCCGGATGGAAGCGCCAACGCCATCAACGATCTCGGCCAGGCGGCCGGTGCATCTGGCGAATGCGCCGCCTTTAACCCCATTTTTCTGACCTATCTCCAGCCTCTTCACGCCCTGTTTTGGGAGGACGGCAAAGCCATCGACCTCGGCACCCTCGGAGGGACGGGACTCGGATTAACCCCATTTAACGGAAACCAGGCGCTGGACCTCAACAACCGCAGCCAGGTAGTCGGGTCTTCAGACCTGCAGGGAGACGCCAACTTTCATGCCTTCCTGTGGACCCGGGAGACGGGCATGCGGGATCTTGGGACGGTACCGGGGGACGCCAACAGCATTGCCATCGGCATTAACGACGCTGGCCAGGTAGTCGGCGTATCACTAGATGCCACTTTGACCCAATACCGAGCGTTCCTGCTGCAGGACGGGAATTTGATCGACCTCAACACACTCGTCCCCGCCGGCTCTCCCTTGTATCTGGCCACCGCATGTAAGATCAATGCCGCCGGTGAGATCATCGGCATCGCGATCGACGACAGCGGTAACGTTCACGGGTACCTGGCGGTCCCGAACAACACCAGCCAGACCCAGGACGTGGCTGTTGCGGCAGGGCACGCATCGTCGATGCCGGCAGCCGAAGGCACGCGCAAATTGTTGTTCCAGCGCTCAGGCATTGCCGGGCTGTGAACCATCGAAGGAGGCGGCCGCGGGCAGGCACGCGCTATGCGCCTGCGCCGCGAGCCGCGTCTCCTTCCAGCAACAGGACACCAGGGGCTGGGCCGTGATTACTCAAGGCCGCCGTGCTGCGAGCACCGCATCCAACCAGTCGAAGGCTCTCTGGTTGAACAGGGATCGCGCTCCGGCTTCGCAATGCTCTCCCGCGCCCTCTTTGGCGGTGAAGGCGATGAATGCTTTTTCGCAGGATAGGGCATCATAGAGCTTCCGCGCGGTGACGCCGATTTCGTCGTTCTCGGCGGAGCAGATCAGGGTGGGACAACGTATCTTTTCGACGCGGCCTTCTAGAGTGTAATCCTGCGTCAATTTCACATAAGCAAGGGGACTGTTCACGCCGTGCACCCACATTCCGCGCCGCAAGCCCCAACCGGCGGTCGTGTGGCGCAGGCGCCGGGTCAAGATGCGATTGAGGATCGCCAGCACGAAGGGCTTTCCGTCTGGAAGTTCGCGCGCAATGAAGGCGGGCATGCGGCTCTTGAATTCTTCCAGGAGCGAGTATTCTCCGGGGTCCGCAATGCAGGCGGCCAGGCGCGGCTCTCCGCTGGCTGCGCGGGGCGCCAGATAACCGCCGAAGCTGACTCCCATCAGGGCGATCTTCGACGCATCGACTTCCGGGCGGGTGAGGGCGAAATCGACCACTGGACCGATGACGGCGTCCCAATCGGGGCGAAAGACCATGCCGTCCTCGACGATCGCCGCGCCCTGGCCCGGTCCGTCGAAGACGACGCAGGTATAGCCGCGCGCGAGCGCCGCAGCGCCACTGAAGAAATACGCCTCCTCGGCGGTGCTGTCATATCCGCCGTTGACGATCAGGGTGGGCCGCGGCGTATCGGCATCGACGGCGCGGAACAGGTAGCCGTGCAACGTCGCGCCGGCGTAGGGAATGGCGATCCGCTCGGCGACCGGGCGCATCAGGGCGGCGGCGCTCTCAAACGCCGCGCGATGACGCCGGTAGGCATCAACGACACGCGGGTCGAGCGGAGTGCCGATCAGGAACGTATACGCGGCACGGAAGTAATTCGCCGCCCGCAGATAGGACGACAGCGCGCTGACGCGGCGTCCCTTTGCGCGGCTGTTCTCCGCCCCGGCGAGTACGCTTTCGGCGAGGCCGTTCCAGGCGGCGAACCAACTGTCCGCATCGGTCTCCCGAATTTGCCTCGCGGCGGCGAGGCATTCACCGATCTCCGCGCCTCCGCTGCTGCTGTGGCCGGCGGTGCGCAACCACTGGGCGTCGAACAGCGAATCCCGGAAGACGACCGGCACGGCGCGCTACGCGCCTGCGCCGCGGGCCGCGTCTCCTTCCAGAAACCTGGCCCAGCGGAATTCTTGGGCGGGTTGCTCCCGGCCGAGCGCTTTCTTGATCGCCAGCTCCGCCATGGCGTTGATGACCCACTCGAA
>JBEKUO010000819.1:0-2783 GCA_049514955.1 Bryobacteraceae bacterium
CAATCCAGCCAGTCTCGTTCCTCTTGGCTCATCGCAATACGTTCCATCCCTCCAGCCTCGCGGCTGTCAAGAGGAACGTTCTACTTTGCCCAAATAGGAATTTCTCACTTTGCCGCGACAACTAAGTTAGTTAAGTTAAGTTCGCCACGCCACGCTGCATCCGCGTGCGCCGCGTCGTACATTTCACATTGGCTGGCGTAGACGAGCAGCCGCGACCAGATTCGCCCCAGAACCAGAAAATTCGGTATCAGCGTGGAACTGGTGGCAGTTCCAGTCGCCCTGCTTGGCGTAGCGGTCGCCGGCCTTCTCGTAAACGCCGATTTTAGGGAACCATTGGCCCACCATGAAGAAGTCTTCGTGATAGCCGGTCCGCGCGAAGACCTTCGGCAACTTCGACAGGAAATCGATATCCAGCGTGATCGAGCGGCCCGGCAGGACGGGCTGCGGCAGGGTTACGGAGATGACCGTCTGATCGTCCGCATTGTCGTCATCGGGGTGAATGAAGCGGATCGCGCCGGTAAGGTCGCCCCCGCGGGCCTCTTGCATGCGCTTGATTTCGATGTAACCCCAATCGTCCTTGGACATGGTGTCGCCGCGCAACTGGCCGCTGGACTCGCGTATGGAAGGTGCTCTTCTCGTTTTGGAAGGCGTTGAGATACAGATGGAAGCGAAGCTCGGGAATCGCATCTGGCGACTCATTACGCCAGGCCAACGTTTCCCGCCCAGTTATGGTTTTGTTCGCGGGATCGAGCCGCGCGGCGATCGTGTATCGCACCACCTGATCGCTCATCGCGGCGCTGGCGGCCGGCGCGAACAAACCGGCGAAAAGCGTAACGGCCAGAAGACGACGGTGCATCACGCTATAACATCACAGGATGGCAGTCGCACGTGGCGCAAGCTTTAGCTTGCCGCGGCGAACTTCAGTTCGCCGTCTTGAGTTTCTACATTTTCCTGAAGAGAGTGCCTTGGCGGCACTATTGTACACTGGCGTGGGGCAGGCGCTTTCGCCTGCCAACGGCGAACTTCAGTTCGCCGTGCTCAGCCCTTACCAACGATACAAACAAGCGCCCCAAGTCCAACCAGCGCCGATGGCCGCGAACAAAAGCAGATTGCCTTCATGGATCAGTCCACGCCGGTTTACCTGGTCTAACAGCAACGGGATTGACGCACCCGCGGTGTTCCCGCACGACTCCAAGTTCGTCTGCATTCGGGAATACGGGATGTTAAGCACCTCCGCGGTGCGCTTCAGGACGCGAGCGGAGGCCTGGTGCGGCATGATCATAGATACATCTTCGAGTCGCAGCCGGTTGATACAGAGAATCTGCCGGACACACTCGGGCAAGATAGTGGTAGCCTTCTCGTAAACCGCCTTTCCGTTCATGGTGAAGTAAGCATCCTTCGGGTAGACTGTGAAGTCATTCATGCCCTCGCCCTCGGCCATCAGAATGCTCGAAAAAAGCCCATTCGCGCGAGCCTTCCTCTCAAGCACCACGGCGCCGGCGCCGTCCCCGAAAAAGGCGCAGTTGCGGTGGTTCCAGTCCGTGATCTTGGAGAAGGTATCGGCGCCGATCACCAGCACATGCTCGTACGTGCCGTTCTGAATGAATTGGCCGCCGATCGTCACGCCGTAAAGAAACCCCGAGCACACCGCCGCCACATCGAACGCGGCGCAGCCGTTGTGAATGCCCATCTTGACTTGCGCAATGCATGCCGACGAGGGAGCCTTGCGGTCGGGCGTCGAGGTGGCCACAATAATCAAGTCGATTTCGTTTGGTTCAAGCCCGGCGGCGGCGATCGCCTCCAGACCGGCGCTGGCAGCCAGATCCGACGTGTATTCGTCCGGTTCCGCGACGCACCGCTGCCGTATCCCCAACGTTTCCTCGATCCACTCCGGAGAAGTCGGCAGGTTTCCGACCACATCTTCGTTGCTCAGGATCTTGGCCGGAACATACGAACCGGTGGATTTAATGCGAACACTGTCGAAACGGCTATTCTTAGTTCTCATTTTTGCTCGAATTCCGGCGTGGCGCACGCCTCAGCGCGTGGCGCGAGCTTTAGCTTGCAGCGGGACTTCAGTCCCGCCTTCCCGACAACTTCCAGATTGGTTCTCTGGAGCGCGCCGGGCGAACTTCAGTCCGCCACGCGGGTTTGTCCAGTAATCGTCCTACGTGAGGACGCATTCGACCAGGGCCAAAGACTCAAGGTCTTCTTCTATGGCGGAAATTTCTGCCTCGGACTTTTGGGCGGCCCTGAGGATATCGCGATACTCTATCGCCGCCGCGCCTCCCTCGGGACGGGTCCATTCGGGAAGACTATAGCTGAAGTTTACGATGGCCCAACGGCTATCCTCGCCGTGCTGCTCGAACACCTCGTCGATCAGTTGTCCCTCGGCCGAAGAGAGTTCGCCGCTTCCAGGATCGCCAAGCAAACGAACCTCATAATCCTCCGGGACGGAAATGAACTTACCCCAGGTGTTGACGGAACCCGGCGATGGCTCATTCCGGATCAGATCGTAGATCCGGCTCACCACAGGTCCGTCGTCCATCGAGACGAAGCGATCCGTGGTAATCGGCCGTCCCCAGCGAATGAGAGCTTCGCGATCCGCCAGGTAAAGAAGCTTGATGAGCTTTATGTAGCTCATCCTTCCACCGCGAAGCCTTAAGAGCTGGGCGGCGGCCTGAGTCGCTTTGACCTCATTAAATCGGGGCTTCATTTTGCCACCTTCTCGCACGGTCTATTAAGGAGTAGTATATCCTAATCTCTCGTGACAATGTTGAAAATCG
>JBEKUO010000820.1:0-2776 GCA_049514955.1 Bryobacteraceae bacterium
CACGCAGGTGGTGGTCAACGATCGCGCCTACACCATCCGTGTGCGTTTTCCGGAGCAGACACGGGCCTCGCTGGATGCGATTCAAAACACGCTGCTGGTCAGCTCGACGGGGAAGACGGCGACGCTCGGATCGGTTGCGAAGGCGACGGAAGAACCGGGGCAGACCGAGATCCGCCGCGAGAATCTACAACGCGACGTGGCGGTGACCGCGCGCCTGGAGGGGCTCAATTTGGGCGCAGGGATGGCGGCGGTGCAGAAGGTGGTCAACGGATTGGGTCTGCCGGCGAGCATCCGAGTGGGCTATGGGGGCGGGTACGAAGAGCAGCAACGCTCCTTCCGCGACTTGGTATTTGTACTGGTGCTAGCCGTGTTGCTGGTGTTCATCGTGTTGTTGTTCGAATTCGACAGCTTCGCGGCGCCGGTGGCGATTCTCGCGTCGGCGCTGCTTTCCGCTTCAGGCGTCTTTCTGGCGCTGCTGGCAACCGGTACGACCTTCAATATCTCTTCGTTCATGGGACTGATCATGGTGATAGGGATCGTGGCGAAGAACGGCATCCTGCTGCTGGACGCGGACCAGAAATTCCGCGGCGAGGGGATGCCGGCCGAAGAGAGCATGATCCATGCGGGAGAGCGGCGGCTGCGGCCCATTATCATGACGGCGCTGGCGACGGTGGCCGGCATGTTACCGCTTTCGCTGGCGTGGGGTGCGGGCTCGCAGATGCTGCAACCGCTGGCGATTGCGGTGATCGGCGGGATACTGGCGTCGATGGTGTTGTCGCTGGTGGTGACACCGGCCGTGCATTACTATCTGGCGGATGGAGTAGCGGGGCGATAGGTCGCCTTCCCGCAGGCTGCGCCAAGCCATCATATCGCCGCGTTTGAAGCTCCTTCTCATCGTCCCGCCGGGCACGCTGGTTGGCAGGCGAAAGCGCCTGCCCCACTGCCAGTCACACGTCGACGCAAAACTATTTACGTTCATTTTCTGTAAGTTAGCCATAACCGACAATCGGGACGGCAGGGACTCGATGTTAGTCTCGAATCGGGAATGAGGCTTTGCATCGCAGCCATGACAGAACTACAAGAGCAGCGAGCCGATGCCATCAGAAAGGCGATTGAAAACATTGCGACGAGAATAGGGGCGGACGACTGCAAGTTCACAGTTGCAGATCTGGTGCGCCTACTGCAGATCGAAAAGGAACTGGCGCCGGACGATGAACCCCGCAGACTCACGGTCACATGGCAAGATTCAGACACGGCGGAGAATGGCTCCAAACGATAGTGTATGACCCGCTTCCGTCCCAGAAGGTGTTCCGCGAGGACCCGGCGCGATTCAAGGGTTTCTCGGGACCGATCGCTTCCGGCAAGAGCCAGGCGCTTTGCCACGAGGCGATCAAACTCAGTTATGTCAATGCGGGGAGGCAAGGGTTGATCGGGGCACCTACTTATCCCATGCTACGGGATGCGACGCAGACGACGCTGTTCGAGATTTTGGCGAGTAATGAGATTCCGTACGACTACAACAAGGGCGAGAACGTGCTGCTAATGAAAGACACAGGATCCCGGATTCTATTCCGGCCGGTCGACGATTTTGAGCGGCTACGCGGCACGAATCTGGCCTGGTTCGGATTGGACGAGCTCACTTATTCGCCCGAGCAGGCGTGGCTGCGCCTGGAAGGCCGGCTACGAGACCCGCAAGCTACGAGACTGTGCGGCTTCGCGGTGTGGACCCCCAAGGGGTACGACTGGGTTTACCAGAAATTCATCGCGGATCCGGTCGCGGGATACAGCGCCGTGATCGCCAAGGCTTTTGAGAACCGCTTCGTGCTGGAGAAGGTGCCGGATTTTTACGAGCGGCTGCGCAACAGCTACGACGAGACCTTGTACCAACAGGAAGCGCTCGGGCAATATTTGAGCCTGCAGGGAGGACTGGTCTACAGCGCCTTCAGCCGGCGCGATCACGTAAAGGAGCTACGGATCAATCCAAATTACCCGTTGCTTTGGGCGCTGGATTTCAATGTGGATCCCATGTCCTCGGTAATCCTGCAAACGGAGGCCAGCAAGATACTGGTGCTGGATGAAATCGTGATCCGGCACGCCAGCACGCAAGAGGCCTGCGAGGAGTTTGAAAAGCGCTTTCCCGATCATCGGGGGGGCGTAGTGGTTTACGGCGATGCGTCGGGCAACAGTTTGCACACCACTGGCGCCTCCGACTACCAGATCGTTCGGGAGTACTTTCGCGGACACTATGGCGCGCGGGTGAGCTATAAGGTGCCCAAGGCGAACCCGAGTGTACGTGAGCGGATTCAACTGACGAACGGAAGACTGAGGTCAGCCGCGGGGGACATCAAGTTGCTGGTGGACCCCAAGTGCAAGGAGTTGATCAAGGACTTCGAACAGGTTTCTTACCAGGCGGACAGCAATGCGATCGACAAAGAGAAGGACCGGCGAAGGACACACCTCTCGGACGCGCTTGGTTATGTACTGTGGCAAGAGTGCCGGCCGCAGTCGGCGATCGGGGAACATAGGGAACGGCTGATTTAAGGACGACATGCTAAACATCGACCGAGAACATCCCGAGTACCTGGCCAAGAAGGCGATGTGGCGCAAGTACAGAAACCTTTATGCCGGCGGCGAGCCAATGCGGGAGAACGCCTTTGAGTACCTGGTGCGGCGGCACAAGGAGCCGAACGATATCTATGCCGAGCGGCTTAGCCGGGTGTTCTACGAGAACTATATCGGCTCGATCATCGACTGGTATGCAGCGACGCTGATGCGG
>JBEKUO010000821.1:0-4816 GCA_049514955.1 Bryobacteraceae bacterium
TGCCGGCGGCGCGTACCCGCCATGTCGGAAACGATCCGAACGTCGAGCGCTACGACCCCGATCTGTGGACGGACGAGTTCGCCTTCCTGAGTAAGCCGGGGCAGGCGGACATTCAAAGCGACCTGTTCTACGACTATCGCACCAATGTGGACGCCTACCCGAAGTGGCAAGCATGGATGCGCGAGAAGCAGCCGCGCCTGCTGGTGATCTGGGGTAAGTATGATCCCTCGTTCGACATCTCGGAGCCGGAAGCCTATCGCCGGGATGTGCCGAACGCCCAAGTTCACGTTCTCGACGCCGGTCATTTCGCATTGGATACGGCTGCGGACGAGATCGCCGCATTGGTTCGAGGCTTTGTCGGTTCTTCACGTTGAGGGCTATAATGTTCGAACAAGAATAGGTGGTTTACCAGCAGGTGCACCAGCCGCTCCAAGACGTGTCGGATTCCTGGCGCGGCCCGCTGGCTGAGGCGCTATAAGAACGCCGGTCACTGACCCTTGCGACGTAACCCGGCGACGCGCATCCAAGTGTTGAAGGATTTCACATGCGATCTGACATTGTTCCAGGGGCCATCTTCCCCGACTACGAGCTTTCCGACCACGCCGCGAAACGCCGGAAGCTCTCCGAACTGCAAGCACAACATCCAATGGTTCTCGTCCTCAGCCGCGGAGGTTTCTGCCCCAAGGACCGCCGGCAGGCTGAAGGGCTTGTTGCACTCCATCGCGAGCTCGAGGTTGCCTATTGCCGGCTCGTCACGATTAGCACCGACAATATCACCGAGACGAGTGAATATCGCAGCGGGGTCGGCGCCCACTGGCCGTTCCTCTCCGACGCGGGCCGGACCGTGCAAAAAGACCTCGACATCGCCGAATACACGGATCCTCTCCACAATCCCATGATCCCCCACGTGCTTGTCCTCGAGCCCGGTCTTGTCATTTATAAGATCTACAACGGCTACTGGTTCTTCGGCCGGCCCACCGTGGAAGATCTCCGCCAGGACCTCCGTGCCGTTACCAGGAAATGCCGGCCGGACTGGGACATCACCACGCCCGAACTCAAAGCGGCGTGGCAGCAAGGCCGCAAGGAACTCTTCTACCCTTACGGCAAAACGTACGCTCAAACTCTCGGTGAACAGGATTAGGATAGGTCCGGACGATCTGACTCCCCGGAGCGGTCCGGCAAGGAGTAAACGGACGGCTATCTTAGATCTGCTCGGATCCAGCGCGAAATTCCGCTCTCGCAAGCTATAGCTACGACGCGTATCCGCCCTGTCGGAAACGCTCCGAATGTGGATCTCTCCGACCCTGATCTGTGGACGGACGAATCTGATCCGTGGACGGACGAGGTTGCGTTCCTGAGTAAGCCAGAGCAGACGGACGACCAAGGCGCCATTGCGCGGAACCTCTTCGTCGAGCCTGATGCGGGCGCCCACCGCCGCCGTGCTGCTGTTCTCGTACGGTCCAGACGCGCCTGAGATGTGGCGCGGTGCGGCCGGCGCCGCACAATTCCGCCGGCCACAGCGGTGGTAGAATCCCTGTTCATGTGCATCGTGCGATGGATTGCCGCGTTCCTCCTGGCTCTTGCAGCCTACGGACAGAACTTCGAAGTCGGCGCGGGGCGACGGGACATCACGCCGCGCGAGCCCGTGCCCATGTGGGGCTACGGCGACCGCCATGATGCGCTTTCCGATGGCGTGCTGGACCCGCTGTACGCCGACGCTCTGGTGATTCAGGCCGGCGGCAAGAAGATCGCCATCGTGGGGCTGGACCTGGGACGCGCGCCCGCCGAAGCATCCCTCCAGAAGATTCGCCGGAGAATCAAAGAGCAGACCGGCATCGAGGATTCCATCATCGCCGGCTCCCACACGCACCACGGGCCGGTCCTCGAGCTCACCGATCAGGAAGGGAAGGGAAGAGGCCGATTCGATGCGGCGCTGCGATACTACGGCCAACTGGAAGATGGCATCGTGGCCGCGATTGTGGAGGCGAACTCCAGGCTGGCGCCGGCGCGTATGGCGGTAGGCTCCGTGCAACTCGAAGGCTTCAACCGCAACCGGCATACCCATATCGAGCCGAAACCAAGTGATCGCGAGCTGGCGGTGATGCGCTTCGACGACGCCGCGGGCAAGCCGCTGGCGATCCTGGTGAACTTCGCCGCGCATCCCACCATGCTGCCGGCCCGCACGCTCAAATTCTCGGCGGATTACGTCGGCGCGCTGAAGGCGGAAGTCCCGCATCCCTCGCTCGAATGCCGCGAAGAGCGTTTGCGGTTTACCGCACGCACGGATTTCGCAAATCCGCTCGTGCGTGCAGCGTACGAAAAGGCGTTCTTCCCCGAACTGGTCCCCAACTATATCGACGAATACGCTGACGGTGTGCGGCCGCGGCTGACGGTGGCGCTGCTCAATGGCGATATCGCGCTGTTGGGAGTCTCGGGCGAGTTCTTCAGCAATCATGCCATCCGGCTCAAGGCGCGCGCGCGGGTGAAGCAGTTGTTTTTCTTCGGCTACGCCAACGGATATCACCAGTATTTTCCGACCATCGAAGCCGTGGCGGAGGGCGGCTATGGCGCGGACAACGCAGTCTCGCCGGTAGCGGTGGGCGCCGGCGAGCACATTATGAACACCGCGCTGATCTGGATTTACCAGATGCTCGGGCGCATCAAGAACTGACGCGCCCCAATGTTTCCACATTTTCCAGAAGAGAAGAGTGCCGTGGTGGCAATGTTGAACACTCGGGTGGGGCAGGCGCTTCCGCCTGCCAACCGCGAACTTCGCCGTATAGGCGAGCTTCGTTCGCCCCTGGACTTTGGCCATTTGCCCAACCCCGTGGGGCAGTCCGAAGCACGGATCGCCGGTTCGCCCCCTCGCCCGCTCGCCCCCTCGTAACATCGGCGCCGTTTGCCGATGTTGGCGAGCTTCGCTCGCACTCGCGTGCACCGCCGAAGAAAATCCTGTCATCGAATCCAGCAACCCGTCAGGCGGCGTTTCACGGACCCGGCGCGATGGCCACGACCCGCGATTCCGCCTGAGACTTGCGGTAATTGGAATACGTGGTTTCCGTTTCGATGCGGAGAGTTTTAACCAGCGCCAGCCTGGCTGCGGCTCGGGCCTCGATGCTTTTGGGCAGCCAGACTTCGTCATTCACGCGGGTCATCTCGATGTCGAACCGCGAGCCCTTGCTCAGACGGGCCAGAAAAAGTCCGAACGAGATGTTGCTGGTTACCTCTGCGGCCGCTTTCACCCATTGATTGTCGGCTTGATCGATCCAGAGTTTCCCCCGAAACTTGGGGAACAGCTTCCCCACGCTGGTTCGAGCATGAAAGCCCGGCCGCGGTGTGGCTTCAATCACCCACGCAGGTCGGCCTTCCAGCGACTCCTCGCCGGCGAGTCGGAAATCGAATGCGTCCGGAATCTCCAACAGCGGCTCGCGCTCCTGCTGCCGTTTCCTTTCCCATTCCGCGATGCGTTTGGCGCGCTGGGCGGAGGTCTCCTTCCGGCGCTCGGCGATGCTGTCCTGTAGCTTCTTTCGCTCATCGCGCTCCTCGTCGGGAGACAACGAATGATCGTCCCTCCCCACCAGCCGCCTGTAGGGAGAGCCTTCCAGCAGCGTGACGTCGTAGAGCCGCAATTTGCGGGTTTTCACGTGGGCGTCCCCATCCAACTCGCGAGTATCGGAACGCTCCAGGAAAGTGTAATTGCGCGCGATGGCCAGGTTATGATCCAGCAGCACGATCGAGCGCCGCACGATTTCGCGAGGATCTTGAGCGGCGGCCAATCCGCAGACGGCCAGAAAGCACACAGCGCGCATCGCACTGATGTACGCACGCGCGGGCGCACCCGTTGCAGTCACTTCACTCCCACCGCCGACAGCATGCGCCCGGCCTGCTCTCGATCGCGGCGGTACGAGTGGAAATCCGCCACACCGCACATCGTGCAAAGGCCCGCGGCATAAATTTGCGGAGCCGCAACACCCGCCGCGATCAACTGGCCGCGATTCGCCTCCAGCAGGTCGATGTGGCACTGCCCGGTTTCACCGAATTGCGCGGCCACCTCCGGACCCACCTCGTAGCAGCACCTTCCGATTCCCGGTCCGATGGCCGCGTGAACCTGCGCGGGCTGCGTCCCGAACTCCTCGTGCATCTTGATCAAGGCTCGCCGCACGATGCCGCTCGCGGTACCGCGCCAGCCGGCGTGCACGGCGGCAACTGCGCGGTTCTCTTCGTCCACCAGCAGAATAGGAAGGCAATCCGCGGTCTTGACGGCCACGAGGTGTCCGGGCGTGTCTTCCAGCAGAGCATCGCCATCGCCCAGGATGCCCGTCCTGCCGCGCGCCGCGACGCAGATATCCGAGTGGATCTGGTGCAGCGTGGCGACCTTGCCGTCACGCGCGAAATCGGGCGAATGGCGCGTGCCGAAGCCATGCGTCAGCCATGCTAAGCGTTCGAGCGGACGGGCGCGGTAGACGTTCTGCAGATCCCTGTAAAACACGCTAGGCGGGATTCTGAATCTGTGCGATCATGACCTGCTCTTTGAATTGCGCCAACATGGATTCGTCCAGCCGAACTTCCGTGGGCCTTTTCACCAGCGTGGTCATCTGATCGATCTTGTCTTGCAGCTTCAGCAGCGCGTAGAACAGGTTCTCTGGACGCGGCGGGCAGCCGGTCACGTACACGTCCACCGGCACGATCTTGTCCACGCCCTGCAGCACCGAATACGCGTTGAAGGGCCCGCCCACGCTCGAGCACGCCCCCATCGAAATACACCACTTCGGGTCGGGCATCTGATCCCACACGCGCTTCAACACGGGCGCCATCT
>JBEKUO010000822.1:0-2758 GCA_049514955.1 Bryobacteraceae bacterium
TTCGAAGAGATCGCCGAGATCGTGGCGGCCCCGGTTTCCACCGTGAAATCGCGGCTGTACACGGCGCTAGACCTCCTGAAGGCGGAACTGGCTCCCGTAAAAGCACGAGGTGCATCATGAGTTGCTCGCCATTCGATCTGAGGGATTACTATTTCAAAGAGCTCGCCGAAAACGAGCGCCGGCTGACGGCCGTTCACGTCAAGACCTGCGCCCACTGCCGCGAAGAACTCGACCGTTTGCGCGGCACGGAAACGGCGCTGCTCACGCTGCCGGACGAAGAGATCCCGCAGCGCATCGGTTTTGTCTCCGACCCCGTCTTCGAGCCCTCCGCGTTTCGCCGCGGCTGGGACGCCTTGTGGGGATCGGCCGCGCGCCTGGGCTTTGCTTCGGCCGCCATGCTTTCGATTGCCCTGATGGTCTTCGCCGTCACCCGCCCCACTCCGCAAATCAGCGCGCCGGCTCCCGCCGTTGCAAATACCGCGCTGGCGGCGGATTTTTCGAGGAGTGTGAACGAAGCCGTCGAGAAGGCCGTCGCGGAGAGTGAAGCGCGGCAAGCCCGGCAAACCCAGGATCTGTTGGCTGCCGCCGAGAAGCGCCACGAACTGGAGACCCAGGCCATGATGGTGCGTGTCCAGGAATACCTGGAAATTGAGAAGAAACGTCTGAACACTTTGATCCTTGCCAGCAACGACGCCGGCAGTCCGAACGCGGAGGCGCGATGAACGGCTTCGCCATCCTGCTTGCGTTGCTGTTCGCCGGACAAACTCCGCCGGCATCCCAGGTGCGCATCACGCGGGCCGCGCTCTCCGGGGTGGAGAAGAATTTCGACGGCCACTTCGCTAGGGCCAATACGCCCGATTCCTTCGATCTTCTTGGCAACACCCGCGGCGTCTATCTGGAAGGCTTCGGCGCGGTCTTCAGCAGCGAGCTGAACCTGCTCGTCACCCCCAACCTGAATCCGTTTCACACGTCATTCACCAAGCCGGAAATCGCCCGCATACACGAGCGCAAGCTGGAGCGGGTGCTGCTGCTGAGACAGAATATGCGCCAGATGCTGGTGGCTTCCGCCGCCGCCCTGGAGAACCTGCCGCCGCAAGAACAGATCGTCCTGGCGGTCACGCTGTTCCATTATTCCTGGGAAGATTACAGCGGCCTGCCATCGCAGATCGTGATGCAAGCCCAGCGCCAGCAGTTGCTGAGCAACGCCACGCGCGAAACCGCCATTCGCACACAAGAGTTCTAGGTGTCCACACAACTCCCCAGCCCCCAGCCCCCAGCCCCTAGCCCCGGCTTGCTGAACACACCCCGCGCTTTGCGCCTCGGCGAGATGCTCATCGCGCGCCGCCAGATACAGCCCGAAGATCTCGACCGCGCGCTGGAGTTGCAGAAGGAGCGCGGCGACAAGCTGGGCAAGATCCTGGTGGATATGGGCTTCATCGCGCTGCGTGACGTGCTGGCGGCGCTGTCCGAACAGCTCGCCGTCCCGCTGGTCACGCTCGATGGTCCGCCCCCCGCGGCGCCCGAAATTGAAGGACTCTCGGCCCGCTTCATGCGCCAGAGCCGCTTCTACCCGTTGGCCCTGCACGATTCCACGCTCAGCATCGCCATGGCCGATCCGCTGGATTTCGACACCATCGCGGCGGTGCGCGCCTTCTCCGGCCTGCGGATCGAGACCGCGCTGGCCGCCGAGCAGGAAGTCCTGGACGCCATCGAGAAGCACTACGGCGAAGCTTCGAGGCAGTCTCTCGACGTCGAAACCGGCTCCGCGCAGGCCAGCGAAGACCTGGAACATCTGCGCGACATGGCCAGCGAAGCACCCGTCATCCGGCTGGTCAACGCCATGATCGCGCAGGCCATCGAACAGCGCGCGAGCGACATACACATCGAGCCGTTCGAGAAGGAGTTCCGCGTGCGCTTCCGCGTGGATGGCGTGCTCTTCAATCAGGAGGCGCCGCCGCGCGAGCTGAAGTCCGCCATCATCTCACGCTTGAAGCTGATGGCCAAGCTGAACATCGCCGAGCGCCGCCTGCCGCAGGATGGCCGTATCAAGATCAAAATCCTGGGCCGTGAAGTGGACCTGCGCGTCTCCACGCTGCCTACGATGTACGGCGAAAGCGTCGTCATGCGCCTGTTGGACCGCTCGACCGGCGACTTCTACGACTTGCGGCGGCTGGGCTTCGACGACCGTATGCTGTCCCGCATGGAGCATTTCACGTCTCTGCCGCATGGCATCTTCCTGGTCACCGGGCCGACCGGCAGCGGAAAGTCCACCACGCTCTATTCGGCGCTGAAGCGCATCAATCTTCCGGATAAGAAGATCATCACCATCGAAGACCCCGTCGAATACCAGATGGACGGTATCAACCAGATCCACGTGAATCCGCAGATCGGGCTGACGTTTGCCGCCGGCCTGCGGCACATCGTGCGCCAGGACCCGGATGTGATCATGGTCGGCGAAATCCGCGACCGCGAAACGGCGGACATCGCCATTCGCGCCGCGCTCACCGGCCACCTGGTCTTTTCCACGCTGCACACCAACGATGCGCCTAGCGCCATCACGCGGATCGCCGACATGGGCGTGGAAAACTATCTGGTGACTTCTTCGCTGGTGGCCGTGCTGGCGCAACGCTTGGTGCGGTTGATCTGCACGCAGTGCAAGGTCTCGGCCGGGGGCGCCATTTCACCCGAGGGGGAGCGTATGGAGAGCTGGCGCGGCGCCGGATGCGAGCGCTGCAACGGCTCCGGATATACGGGCCGC
>JBEKUO010000823.1:0-2753 GCA_049514955.1 Bryobacteraceae bacterium
ATCGTAGCCCGAATCCTGCATGCCTAGCGGCCCGAAAATATTCTCCTGCACGAACTTTTCGTAGCTCTCGCCGCTGGCCTTTTCGATCAGGTAGCCGAGCAGGACGAATCCCGAGTTGCTGTAGCTCCACTTTTCGCCCGGCTGAAAATCGAGCGGCTTGTCACGGAACCGCGCCACCAGCTTCTCGGGCGTGGTGGCGAATGGCTCCTGAGACTTGTAGTCGGGGAAGCCGGTGAAGTTGGGAATCCCCGATGTGTGGGTCAGCAGATGAAAGATGGTGATCTTGTCCCACGCGGCGGGCGCATCCGGCATCAACTTCTTTACCGGGTCGTCTGTTTTCAGCTTGCCGCGTTCTTCCAGCAGCAGGATCGAGGCCGCTGTGAACTGCTTGGTGACGGATCCCAGCCGGAACTTGGTGGCAGGCGAGTTGGGGATGTTCCACTCCAGGTTGGCGGAGCCGTAGCCCTTGCTCAGCAACACCTCGTCGCCCCGGGCTACCAGCACCGCGCCCATGAACTTCTTTTCGGAAACATAAGATTGCACGACCTGCTCCATTCGTGGGACATCCTGGGCCAGGCCGGCCGCAGCCAGCAATAGCGCGAAGCCGATGCGTAGAATCATGCGTACTCCTTGGGTAGATGCCGCCATTTTACCGCCACCTGCTAACGCCTTGTTCTTCTACACGTCATATGGTATGTATGTAGAAGATCGAGGTATTGTATGACAGAGAAGTCGGATCTCCCCCAGGGCACCCTGGACTTGTTGATTTTGAAAGTTGTGGCGCTAGGCCCGGTCCACGGGTATGCCATCGCGCAACGCCTGCAACAGGTTTCCCGCGACGTAGTGCAGGTTCCGCAAGGCTCGCTCTACCCGGCTTTGCACCGGCTCGAAAACCGCGGCCTGCTGGCGGCGGACTGGAGGGATACCGAGACCGGGCGCGAGGCCAAGTTCTATCGCCTGACGCGGAAGGGGCGGACGCAGCTCGAATCGGAAGCCGCGAGCTGGGAGCGCTTGACGGAAGCCGTCGGACTGATCCTCGGCATGTCCGAAGGAGTCGCCCAATGACTTGGTGGCAGCGGGCCCGCGCGCTGGCACCCCGGCGCCGCAGCAAGCTGGAGGAGCAACTCGAAAAGGAACTGCGCTTCCATCTGGACCAACACGCGGCCGATCTGATCGCGCAGGGCCACGCGCCCGAGGAAGCACGACGGCAGGCCAAGCTCGATCTGGGCGGTGCGGAACAAGTGAAGGAGCGGTGTCGCGACGCCCGCGGCACACGCTGGCTGGAGGATTTGTGGCAGGACTTCCGCTACGCCGCCCGCACTCTGCGGCAGCAGCCGGGCTCTACGGCAGTCAGCGCGCTCACGCTGGCTTTGGGCATCGGCGCCAGCACTGCCATTTTCAGCGCGGTAAACCCAATCTTGTTCGAGCCGCTGCCATATCCAGACGCCGGCCGGATCATGATGATCTGGGATACCTTCGAGGGCGCACGCAACGACTTGACCTTCCACACCTACCGCGAACTTGCGGCGCGGAGCGGTTCCTTCGATGCCCTGGCCGTGATGGAGGCATGGCAGCCAACCATGAGCGGCACGGCCCAGCCCGAGCGATTCGATGGGCAGAGCGTGAGCGCCGGCTACTTTCGCGCACTGGCCGTCGCGCCGGCGCGGGGACGAGACTTCCTGCCAGCCGACGATCGGTTCAGAGGCCCCCATGTGACCATCCTCAGCGACGCCTTATGGCGGCGGCGCTTCGGCGGCGATAACGCGATCGTAGGCCGTCAGATTACGCTCGACGGCGACCTGTATACCGTCATCGGCGTGATGCCGCGCGGGTTCGACAACGTTCTGTCTCCATCGGCGGAGCTCTGGGCGCCCATGCAGTACGACGCAGGGAATGTCACCAACTACGAAAGCGCGGAGTGGGGGCATCACCTGCACATGATAGGGCGGCTGCGGTCAGGCGTCGGAATCGAACAGGCCAGGCGGGAGCTGAATACGATCGCGGCATCCCCGGTGCCCGAGTTTCCCAGAGCGCATTGGGCGGCCCTCCCGCACGGACTGATCGTCAATTCGCTGCAAGGCGAAATTACGCGCGGCGTCAGGCCGGTGCTGCTCGCCGTGATCGGTGCGGTCATGCTGGTGCTTCTGATTGCGTCCGTGAACGTGACAAATCTCCTGCTCGCGCGCGGCGCACAGCGTCGCGGTGAATTCTCCATGCGTGCCGCGCTGGGCGCTGCGCGGCCGCGGTTGATACGGCAACTGCTCACAGAAAGCCTGCTGCTGGCCGTCCTCGGCGGCGCGTTCGGGATGATAGTGGCGCGGTTGGGTGTCGACGGGTTGGTGGCGCTCAGTCCCGCCGGATTGCCGCGCGTGGGCGCCATCGCCGTCAACGGCGCTGTATTCGCGTTCGCATTCGGCGTGACCGCGCTCGTCGGGATGGCTGTTGGGCTGATCCCGGCGCTGTACGCGTCCCGCGGCGATCTGGCCGCCGGCATACAACAAGGCTCGCGGCGCACCGCCGGCGGACGCCAATTGACGCGACGCACGCTGGTAGTCTCGGAGGTGGCGCTTGCCATCGTGTTGCTGGTGAGCGCTGGGTTGCTGTATCGCAGTCTCGAGCGCCTGTTCGCGGTCCCTCCGGGATTCGATGCCGCTCACCTGCTCACGATGCAGGTGCAGTATAACGGTCACCGGTACGACGCCGATAGCGCCAGGCACCGATTCCTCGCGCAGGCCCTGGAAGCAGTACGCCAC
>JBEKUO010000824.1:0-2747 GCA_049514955.1 Bryobacteraceae bacterium
TAAACAACCGTCGCCAGTGTGGTCGAATCCACGGCGGTAACGTTCATAGGAGACCTCCATGGGAGGCCTCTGGCCCCTGAAACAGGATAGCATTATTATGTTTGTTAAGTGAACAGTATTGGCTTTAACCCGAAGTTCGGAAACGCCATCGCCCACCGGCTTGCAGTCGCCCAGATTGCCCAAGCGAACGCGCTCCAGCCGAACGAACACGCGGGCCTGAGCTTCGTAGTCCTTGAGCGACTCGACCCACTCCTGGAATGGTTTCTTGCCGTCGGCGGCCGCGTAGATCGCGAGTGCGACCGTTCCATTGGCCATCACGCTCATTGTAGCCTATTGGCTACAATATTTGAAGGGGCGTCGACTACGACTCTTGGCGGAACTGGCGGCGCGGATACGCTCAGAGCGCCAGCGCTGCGGCTAGCCGCTCCAGCGCTGCGGCCATTTGCGTTTCGATGGCGGCTGCCCGTGCAGGGTCCAGACTCCAGCCGCAGCCGCGCACGCCCAGCACCTTCGTCCCGGGGCCGAGCCCGAAGGCTTTCAGCTCAAGCACGCCGCGGATCTCCGGCCAACTCAGGGCCACTTCGCGCCGAGTCGTTGCGAGGATGAGCCCGTTCAGGCGGGAGCCGTCGTGGAAGACCAGATTGTACCGTCCGTCCGCGTCCTGGGTGGCGGATACCGCGAGCCAGCGGCTTAGCCCGGACGCCTCGCGGAAAAACGGCCCAAGCTGTTCGTAGCGGAACTCGGCGGGCCGCATCGCGAGGAAGCTGCTGCGCGGCTCCCCGAAGTAATTCTCCAGGTAGTGCTGCAGAACTGCGACAGCCATCTGCCAGCCGGAGTTGGTGCCTTCGAATTCGTCGTCCCACTCGGCGCCGTCGCGGAAGCCGGAATTCACCAGGCGCATGACGGTTTCGCCGCCCGCATGCTCGATCGTGATTTCGAGGATTCCGGGGTCGCCCGCGGGCGAATGGAAAAGCATGGAAAGCCGCTCTGGTGGCAGCGCTTCGAGGATCTGGTAGGGAATCGTGTAGTTGAACTTATCGAAGAACCAAGTCATGGTGTTGCCGGGACGAGCCTCTCCCGAGGCCTTGTCCGTGAACCAATGCGCCAGTTTTTCGGGATCGGTCCAGGCTTCCCAGACCTGTTGAGGCGTGGCTGAAGTGCGGATTTCCGCGCGAATGGTGCGGCCTTTGATTTCTGGCCTTGGGTCGGTCATGTTTGCTCCTTTTTGGAATCGTGCTCCGGGGTGATCGGATAACATCCGAGGACGAGGCGGTACGGCCGGCCCGGCCCGGCCCCGCCTCCGGATAAAGTCGCGGGCGAAGCGTGGCGGCCGATGACGTCCGCTATCGCCTGTTCGAGTGCGCGCGTAAATCCGGCCCTTTGCGCCGCGCTTTCAAAACGTAGCTCGGCGGATACGGACAGGGTGGCGAGACGTTTTCCCTGACGTTGCGCCGCGGCGATGGCACGGCCCAGTTCGGCCTGGGACTCGGAGGCGAGCGCCAACAGATAGGCGGCGCTAAAAGCGTCTGCGACCTGGCGGGCATCGGCGCGCAGGGGGCCCAGGATCTCCGGAGAGAGAACGTAGGCCCGCGCGGTGGCCTGGTAGCGCCGCTCGATGAGGTTGCGCTTGCGCCGATCGCCGGCGCGGCGCAAGAAGCGCGCTCGCGCCAGCTCCCGTACGTGATAGTTTACCTTCTGGCGCGGCATCCCCAGCCGGGCGGCGATCTCGGTGGCCGAAGCCGGCTCGCGGGCCTCGCGCAGAATACGCAGCCGCAAGGGATCGAGCAGCACGGCGGCCCGGCGCTCCGCGGTGACGCACTCGATTTCAGGCAGGATGACGGTCACAGAAAATCATTGTGGGACGGAAAAATATATTTGTCAACAAAAAACAAGCCAACGGAACGCGCGGCCGGCTGGGGCCGGAAGCGGGGGGCGCGCGGGATGGTCGGGCGCGGGCGTGAGCGGGCGATTCGAGAGCAGTGCGGGGCGGGGATCGAGAGCAGGACGTGGCGGCCCACCAAGCGCGGTACATCGTCCCGGAGACCCGGGCGCGCGGCCACCTAACCGAGTTGGTCCAATGCCGCCTGAATCTCGCTGCGCGTGTGCAGATCTCCGAGGCGGGTAGTAGCCTCAATCCCCTGCTGGTAGAGCGTCCGGGCTTCCTCGCGGCGGCCCAATTTCTCGAGCGTCTGGCCTCCGTGAAAGTATGCGGCCGGGTAGTTCGGATTGGCGGCGAGAAGTGCGCGGTACTCCTGGATAGCTTGCTCCAGGTCGCCGGATCTGGCATATTCCATCGCCAGTCCGTAACGGGTGAAACTGTCGTTGGGGCTCTGGGCCACCATGTTCTTCAGCATTTCCAGCCGGGTGCTCATACCCCTGTGGTACCATACCTGCCAATGGCGTGTCCTTATTTCTACCCGGTGGAGCGCATGCAACAGGCGACCGGGAAGAAAGCGCCGCCGATGCCGCTGGGCGATGCCTGGTGCGGTCTCTGTCGGGCCTCGCCTGAAAGCGAGTGGCTGCCCGACTCCGGCACCATGCAACAGCTTTGCAATTTCGGCTACGCCAGGGAGAAATGCGAGCGCTTTCCGCGGGACGGGCCAGACGCCGTGCGCTTCGCGATTTCGCACGACCAGGACGGGCTCATCCGCATCTATTGGGTTATGGAGAAAGGCCATTTGCCGTTCGCGCAAGGGCCGCTCGAATACTCGCGCGCGGAAGGCCGCTTCAAGACCGCGCACCCGGAT
>JBEKUO010000825.1:0-2730 GCA_049514955.1 Bryobacteraceae bacterium
CGATCTCGAATCGGCGGCAAACCGCGAACCAGCAAAGGCAGGCACGCAGCCGTGAGCAGGATGCCGGCAACGCCGCCCAGGAGCGAGAGCAGCAGACCTTCAGTGAGAAGTTGCCGCACGATACGGCCTGGGCTCGCTCCCAAGGCCAGGCGAATGCCCATTTCTTGGGCTCGTGCGGCGGAACGCGCCAGCAGCAGTCCGGCAATATTGGCGCACGCCATGAGGAGAAGGAGCGCCACGCCAGCCATCAAGATTTCCAGGCTACGGGAGAATTGCGCGCGAAGCGTGGAAACTCCGTTTACGATGGATTCCAGCCGAAGACGGGAATCGATGGCGCTCTTTTCCGGCGCCGCGCCTTTCGCCGGCGGAAAGATTTTGTCCGCTTCGTCTTGGTAAGCCGCATGCAGCAGCGGATCGACATCCGCGTTGGCGCGTTCGAAAGGCACGCCGCTCCGCAAGCGCGCGAAGATCTGCGCGAACATCGGCCGCGCGGCGGGATTCATTTCAGCGTGTGGCTTAACGAGAACACGATCCACGGCAGCGGGAACGCGAATATCGGGGCTGGTCTCGACCGCCAAGCCGTTGAATGCCTCGGGTGAGACTCCCACGATCGTGAATGGATGTCCGCCCAAAAGGATGCGGCGGCCCAGAGCTGCGACATTGCCTCCCAGCCTCCTTTGCCAGAAGCCGTAGCTGAGCACGGCGCTCATGGCCCGCGTGCGCTCATCTTCAGGGGTGAGCACGCGGCCAAGATAGGCAGGCACGCCCAGAGAAGAAAAGAAATTCGGCGAGACCAGGTGGACGCGTACGCGTTCCGTGGAAGTCCCGTCGCTGAAGGCCACGTCCGCTTCGCCTTGACAGATCACCTCGGACAAGTCCGCATCCGTGGAGGCCGCGGCATCGCAGAAATCGTACGGGAGGTTCCATGTGACGAAGTCGTTCGGATGGACCTCGACGAGCCGAACGAGGCTCTCCGGATGCGACACTGGCAGGGGCCGGAGCAACAGAGCGTTCACCACACTGAAGATCAGCGTGTTGGCGCCGATACCGACAGCCAGAAGCAGCGCTGCGGTTACCGTAAACACGGGGCTCTTTGCCAGGAGGCGAAGGCCGATGCGGAGGTCGCGAAGCAGCGCGGACATTTACCTTTCAGGTTACAATCGCCGGGCGCCGAGCGGCGCGTGCTTCAGCGTATCCGCGTTACTGCGGTTTGAGCTCGAAAAAGACGCCACCGCCACCTTGGCCGCCGCCCACCTGAAGTTCGCCCGGCCCAGTGGGCACCCGCGCTACCCTACGAACAAATTTGGAAGTTGAAAAGGCGGAACTGAAGTTCCGCTGCAAGCTGAAGCTCGCGCCACGTCGCGGCGTCAGGTTTTCTGATATTGGTGACGACCCGCAGGGCCGGTCGCGCTCTCCTGAAACCCACTTTGTAACGTGTTGATTTGGCGGGACTGAAGTCCGCTTAGTGCGATAGGCGAGCAAAGCTCGCCTGCGCCGGCAGGAGTGTCCGACCCAAAGGGTAACCCGGCAGGCAGAGTGCCTGCGCCACGCAGCGGTTTCCGGCATTGGTGACGGACCGCGCCGGTCCGCTCGCGCTGAAGCGTGCGCCACAGAGGCCTACCGGCTTACTCGTACGATATTCGAGTAGGCCGACTCGCCATTCCGGTTGGACGCCCGCACACGGTAAGACACCACCCCCGCCGGAGCGCTGCCGTCCGTATATTCACGATCGGTGGCCGGCTGCGTGGCGAGGCGAGTCCACGCGCCGCCATCTACGGTGCGCCGCTCGACGATGGAATTCACCGCGTCGCCACCATGTACTTCCCACTGCAATCGCACTGCGCCGCCGCTCACCGCCGCCTTGAGCGAGCTGGGCGCTTCCGGCAACACCGGCCAATCGAAGTAGTCCGCATCCGCGAGGGCCAGCACGCTGTCGCGCACCGGCACATTTGGAAACACGTCGCTGGATTCCGGCTTTTCGATAGGCTCGATCGAGCCCGACACCACGTCGATCAGGACGGCATGCCGTATGCCGCTGTGCGCGATGGTGAGGTCCGCATGGACCGGCGCAAATGCATTGCCCGGAACGCTGTGCGCAGCCAGCCAGTAAGCCACGATGGGTTTGCCGGTCTTGCTGCGAAAACCGTAAGCCAGGAACGGCCGTTCCTTGCTGTGCAGCGCGGGAATATCCGGCGGCATGATCCGAATTGACGGATCGGGGCGCGTATCCGAAAACAGCGCGTTGGTGTTCTGGAGCGCGTAGAATACCGGGCGGGGCGTGAAGTCGTCCGGCAGATAACGCAGTCCGTGGATGATGCCGAAATCGTCGTACTCGTTGCCGTCGGTGGCGGCCGTCAGCAGCCACACAAAGGTACGCACGCCCTGCGCCCAGTTGTAAAGCATCCCACGCGGGATGTACTTGGACTGCACGGATTCATCCGAGCCAGCCCACGAGGGGATGGAATTGAATTCGTCATCCCAGAACGGCATGTCCGGGCGGATGCCCGGATAGCCGCGCACCATCTCGCGGAGTTTGGCGGGCGACTCCTCGCCGTAAGCGCCATAATCCATCGACTCCGGATTCAAGTTCTCTCCATAGCCGGGGTAAGTGTGATAGGCGAACACGTCGATGCCGGCGGCGCAATCGCAGGCGTCCAGGGCGCGCCGCGCGAAGTCCCGCGTAGGATCGGCCTGGCCTCCGTAGATGACCTTAGCCTGCGGATCGGCGCC
>JBEKUO010000826.1:0-4785 GCA_049514955.1 Bryobacteraceae bacterium
CCATCCTCGGCCGGCCCAACGCGGGCAAGTCCACGCTGCTCAATCAGCTCATCGGAACCAAGATCGCCATCGTCGCCGGCAAGCCCCAAACCACGCGCACTTCCATACAAGGCGTGCTCACCTTGCCCGATGCCCAAATCGTGTTTCTGGACACTCCCGGAATTCACAAAGCCGACTCGCTCTTCAACAAACGCATGATGGCCACCGTACGCGCCGCTCTCGGCGAACGCGACCTCCTGCTGTTCCTGGTGGATGTCTCGCGAAGATTCGGCGAGGAAGACCGGCATGCCGTGGATCTCATCCGGAAAACGGACACTCCCGCCCTGCTGGTCCTGAACAAGATGGACCTGCTAGGCAAGGACAAGGGCGCGCTGTTGCCGCTCATCGAGCAATACCGGGCGCTCGACCGGTTCGCCGATTTCATCCCGATCTCGGCGCGCTCCGGCAAGGGAGTGGACGATCTGCGCAGTGCCATCCTGGAGCGCCTGCCCGAAGGCCCTGCGTACTTCCCGCCAGACTACATCACGGACCAGCCGGAGCGCTTTCTGGCGGCGGAGTTGATTCGCGAAAAGATCCTGCAAGCCACTCAACAGGAGATCCCGCACTCCGTGGCCGTGTGGGTGGACTCCTGGGAAGAAACGCCCAAGCTGCTCCGCATCTACGCCACCATCCACGTGGAGCGCGGCGGACAGAAAGCGATTATTATTGGCGCCGGCGGCTCCATGCTGAAACATATTGGCACGCTGGCACGCCATGATATGGAACGCATGTTCGGGCGCCACGTCTATCTCGACCTCCACGTCAAAGTGCAGCCGCGCTGGCGTGAGAAGCCGGATTTCCTCGCGGCGCTCGACTGGCGTACAATGGCCGGAACAGATGAAACATAAACTCTTTGTCTCTTTCTTCGCGATTTTGGCCCTCGCGGTCGGCGCTCGGGCGGCTGAAAAACACGTTACCGATGACGAGATCTACAATGCCGTGATCCGTAAACTGGCCTCCGATGCCGTAGTAAAAGGAGGCGCCCTGAAAGTCGAGGTGCACGACGGCGACGTCACCATCAGCGGCAAAGTGGAGACCGATCAACAAAAGACCAAGGCGGAAAAGCTGGTGCACAAGATCTCTGGCGTGAAGAAGGTCAGCAACGAGCTGGAAGTGGTGGGCAAAGGCAATCGATGACGGCGCGCGTGCCCGCGCTGCTGGTGCTGCTCGTACCGGCCGGGCTGCGCGCTCCCGCGCAGGATTTTTCCCAAGTGGAGGTCGAGAAGGCGGCCCACGGTTTCCGCTTCACCGCAGGTCCCGCCTGGTCGCGTGACGGCTACCTGCTGTTCAGCGACATCCCCGGCAACAAGCTCCTGAAACACGTGCCGGACGGCAGCACGGATGTCTTCCGGGAGCAATCCAATGGCGCCGCCGGTAATGCGTTCGACTCGCAGGGTCGGCTGTATACCTGCGAGACCCACACCCGCCGGGTGACCCGCACCGACAAGAAGGGCCGCATCGAAGTGCTGGCCGAGCGGTGGGAGGGCCAGCGCCTCAACGCGCCGAACGGCATCGCCGTGAGCAAGAGCGGCCATGTTTATTTTACGGACCCGGCCTTCGGCAATCAGGAGGACACGCGCGAGCTGGCCTTTTACGGCGTCTACCACATCACGCCCAAGGGCCAGTTGTCGGTGATCGCCAAGCCCGCCGGCCGACCCAACGGGATCGCGTTGTCGCCCGACGGACGCATTATCTACGTGGCCAACTCCGACGAGCGCAACATACGAGCCTACGACGTCGACCACAACGGCGAAGTCTCCGGCGAGCGGGTGATTGTCTCGGGCATCCAGGGCGTTCCGGATGGCATGCGCACCGACGAGAAAGGCAATCTGTATGTGGCCGCCAAGGGCATCGCGGTGTACAGTCCGGGCGGCAAACTCCTGGCGACGATTCCGGTGACGGAAACGCCGTCGAACTGCGCGTTCGGCGATTCCGATTTCCAGACGCTGTACATCACGGCGCGCACATCGCTTTATCGCGTGCATCTCGACGTAAGAGGAGCGCAATGACGTGGCGCAGGCACTCCTGCCTGCCGCGTCGAGACTCTTCTCGACGCAAACTAGCTTTCTCATGTCCAACAATCGCCGATACCCGCAGCGCCCCATCCTGGGCGTGGGAGCGCTCATCTTCAACCGCGACAAAATCCTGCTGGTCGAGCGGGGCCATGATCCCTTGAAGGGCTACTGGTCGCTCCCCGGCGGCGTGCTCGAAGCCGGCGAGACGCTGGAAGCCGGCGTCATTCGCGAGCTGCGCGAAGAAACCGGCCTGGACGTCAAGCCGCTCGGCGTGCTCGAAATCTTCGAGCGCATCATCCGCGACGCCCAAGGCGCGCCCGAGTATCACTACGTGTTGATCGACTATGTCTGCCGCATCACGGGAGGGAATCTCCGCGCCGCCGACGACGTCAGCCGCGTCGAGTGGGTGCCGCGGCGATTGCTCCCGAATTACCGGATCACTGAAGGCACGCTTCCCGTCATTGAAAAAGGCTTTCGCGAACGTCGAAGGCTGCGGGGACGGTTCCCAAATATGTTATCATATTGATCCAGTGGTGATAACATGATTCGCACCCAGATCAGCCTCGACGAGCGCGAATACAAGCTCGCGAAAAAGCAGGCGCAAGCGCTGGGCGTGTCTGTCGCGGAGTTCGTCCGCCGGGCCGTTCGCGACGCCAGGCTCCCTGGATGAAATTCGCAGGTTTTGTCGAAACCGGAGACCCGCATTCCTCCCAGTCGGTTGACGAGTTGATATATGGCCGGAAGGACTGAATGCTACGTAGACACTTCGGCGCTGATCGCGTTTCTCGATCGCTCGGACAGTTATCATTCGCTTTTCCGGCGGCTGTTTTCGGAGCCGCCAGCGTTGGTGACATCTGCGCTGGTCATCGCCGAGGGTCATGGCTGGTTCCTGCGCCGATACGATGCGCGGCGAGCCATCCAATTCCTGGCATTCATCGCCTCTTTGCCCAACTTGAACGTCAGCCCATTTGATGGCCGGGCGATAACCGCGGCGACCCGGGTGGTGACCAAGTTTGCCGACCAGGATCTGACCCTGGCCGATTCGCATGGACTCGCTATCATGGCGGAGCGCCACATTCATTCCTGCTGGTCGACCGACCGGCATCTCGGCCTGGGCGGCGCGGCCCTGGTGGTGTGAAATGAAAGCCACCAGCGCCGATATTCTCGAATACGAATCGCTCCGCGGCCTGCTGGGCCGCTATGTGTCGAGCCCGCTGGGCAGAGCGGAGCTTGCCAAGATCGCGCCGCACACGGACGCAGCCCGCCTGGCCGTCGATCTCGCCGAGGCTGGCGAAGCGGTGCAGTATCTCCGCTCGGCGGCGCGCCCGCAGCCGGCCGTCCGTGGCGCGGCCATACGTATCGACTTCGGCGGCATCCCGGACCTCACCGAGGCCGTACACAAGCTGCGCATCGAAGGCGCCAGTCTCGAAGCCAAAGAGATCTTCGACCTCTTCGCCGTGCTGGACCGCGCGGCGGACGCCAAGAGCGTGCTCAACGCGGTCGCCGAGCGATTCCCGCGTCTCGGCGCGCGCGCCCAAACCATCGGCGACTTCCGCGCGCTGCTGAAAGACCTGGAAGGCAAGATCAATCCCGACGGCACAGTGTCGGATCACGCCAGCGTAGCGCTGGCCCGCCTGCGACGCGATATCGAGCGGCAGCGCAAATCCATACAGGACTCGCTGGAGC
The DNA here is from genome assembly GCA_049514955.1 of Bryobacteraceae bacterium. Taxonomy (GTDB): domain Bacteria; phylum Acidobacteriota; class Terriglobia; order Bryobacterales; family Bryobacteraceae; genus Bog-159. The sequence goes on from JBEKUO010000826.1 coordinate 3,741, forward strand.
GTTTCCTCAAAACACACCACGAAGAAGGCGTGTTGCAGGAGGAGTTCGTCACCATTCGCAATGAGCGCTTCGTGGTGCCTATCATCGCCGGCCAGCGCCGCAAGATCGATGGGGTGATCCACGGCGCCAGTTCCAGCGGCCACACGCTGTTCGTCGAGCCGCTCGAAACCATCGACTTGAACAACGAACTGGTGCGGCTCACTGAGGAAGAAGCGCAGGAGGTGCACCGCATCCTGCGCGAGCTGACCGAGCGGCTGCGCGGCTACGCCGAATCCATACGGCAGACGCTGGCTACGCTTGGCGATCTCGAGATGCTGTTCGCCAAAGCGCGCTTCGCGGTGGATTTCGACTGCTCCATCCCCCGCTTCGGTGCGCGGCTGTTGCTGCGCGACGCGCGCCATCCGCTACTCGAAGATGTGCTCCGCCGCCAGCGCAAGAAGGTCGTGCCGATCAGCCTGGAACTCGACGACAGCACCAAGACGCTGTTGATCAGCGGTCCGAACACCGGCGGCAAAACGGTATCGCTCAAGACCGTTGGACTGCTGACCCTAATGGCGCAGTCCGGACTGCCCGTGCCGGCCGCCGAAGCGGAGTTCCCCATCTTCGGCCAGGTGCTGGCGGACATCGGCGACAACCAGTCGATACAGGAAAGCCTGAGCACGTTTTCGGCGCACATCTCGCACATACGCGAGATGGCGCTGGACGTGACCCCCGATTCGCTGGTGCTGCTGGACGAGCTGGGCGCGGCCACCGATCCCGAGGAAGGCGGCGCGCTGGGGGTCGCCATTGTGGAGCATTTCCGCACCGCCGGCGCCTACACCCTGGCATCTACGCATCTGCTGGCCTTGAAGATCTACGGCGCCAATACGAACGGTGTGCTCAACGCGTCCATGGGCTTCGACGAGCAGACGCTGGAGCCGACCTTCGTGCTGCACACCGGCATGCCGGGCAAGTCCGCCGGCCTGGAGATCGCCACGCGGCTGGGACTGCCGGAAGACATCATGCGCCGCGCGCGCGAATCTCTGAGCGACCGCGAGCGCGACCT
>JBEKUO010000827.1:0-2681 GCA_049514955.1 Bryobacteraceae bacterium
TACCGCCGTGCTCAGCGCCTGCGCCGCCGTGCTATCCAATCTGGTCAGCAACGTTCCCGCCGTGCTGGTCTTCAAGCCGGTGATCGTCCATCTCGCCGATCCACGCCACGCATGGCTGGTGCTGGCCATGTCTTCCACGCTGGCCGGTAATCTGACGGTGCTGGGCTCGGTGGCTAATCTGATTGTGATCGAGCGGGCGCGGCAAGAAGCCAACATATCGTTTTGGGAGTACGCGAAGGCGGGCGTGCCCGTCACCGTGCTGACCATGGCGATCGGGGTGCTGTTGCTGGGATAGCACTACAGTGTTAGAAAAGTGGAGCAGCCAATCCTGGACTTGAGTTTCTAAATCATCCGGAAAGAGTGCCCTGGTCTAGCGCTAGGAGTCGTGGTTGAAGTCCCGAGAGGCTGGATGCTTCTCCACGGAACGTCGCATGTTGTTGGTTCGCCGTAGTGGGGCAGGCGCTTCCGCCTGCCAACCGCAACCTCATAATGACTCCTGGCACGGGCTGCCAGCGGCACTGTTGAACAATGGGGTGGGCAGGCGCTTCCGCCTGCCGCAGCCGGCTGTCAGCCGGCGAAACGGCGAACTAAATTTCGCCGCGGCACGCTGAAGCGTGCGCCCCCGCATTACAGTGTGGGCATGTCGCGCTATCTATGCCTGAGCGTGTTGGCGCTCCCGCTGGTCCTGCCGGCCGTCCCAGGCGACGTGTCGTTTCTCGCAGTCTACCCAAATCACCGAAGCATACGACTTTGTAGAAGTCACAGCCGACATCGCCGCGCCCGATGTGCGCAATCCATTCACTAGGGCCACGCTGGCCGGATCGTTCGGAAAAAGCGGCGCGACTGAAACCGGCAAAGTAGTTGGCTTCTGCGACTCGGCCGACGGCAACGTTTTCCGCATTCCCTTCATGCCGTCGTCGCCGGGAGACTATCGTTACTCCCTGGTCTACCGGCAAGGCGAGCTCGAAACGAATCGGCGTTTATCGAAGAGCGCCGGCGTAACTCACGGACATGCTCACCGGCCCCTTGTGGGACGATCACCGGCGTTTAACTTTGCCTTACGGCTGCGGGCATGCTGGTCTCGGCCACTCATCTTAGGACCCGCGACAAAGGACTCGTCAGAATCGGCGGCCGACAAGATCTTCTGCTTCAGTGGGCCGGACAAGCGCCAATGTTCCGACTTGCGCCGGCGCATCGGCTTTCTTAAACTCATTGGTTGAGGAAGCCTCCGAAATCGCCGCGCCGGTAAACGGCAGCGCGCAATGCGCCGTTAGAAACATTCGAATTCTTAAATAAGGAGAAGCAGAGGATGGGCACGTCAAATATTGCAGACAAGGTCATAGTAATCACCGGAGCCAGCAGTGGTCTTGGAGAAAGCACTGCGAAGCTTCTTGCACGAAACGGAGCGAAGGTCGTACTGGGAGCGCGGCGTAAGGACCGGATCGACGCAGTCGTGAAAGAGATTTCGGCCGCAGGCGGTAAGGCTATCGGCTTCGCTGCCGACGTCACGAAGCGCGCTGACGTGGAAGCACTCGTCAAAGGAGCCGTCGACAGTTTCGGCCGCGTCGATGTCCTGGTGAACAACGCCGGTATTATGCCCATAGCGCCAATCCAGCTCCTCAAGGTGGAGGAATGGGATCGGCAGATCGACGTGAATATCAAGGGAGTTCTATACGGAGTTGCCGCCGCGCTGCCTCAAATGCAGAAGCAGAAGAGCGGTCACATCGTCAACCTCGCTTCGGTCTTCGGGATCAAGGTGTTCGCGCCCGGCGGAACGGTTTACTGCGCCACGAAATCCGCCGTACGGTCTTTGACCGAAGGACTGCGGATGGAACTACATTCCCAAAACATTCGCTGCACGATCGTCTCGCCTGGTGCGGTAGCGTCGGAGCTCCAGAATGGAACCTCTGATCCGTCTTCCGCACAATTTGTGAAGGATCTATACAACAAGATCGCCATTCCGGCGGATTCGGTGGCTCGCGCCATTCTGTACGCCATTGAACAACCGGCTGACGTCGAAATCGACGAAGTGGTTCTGCGTCCCACCGCGCAGGATTTCTGAGGGAGCCATGAACTTCGGAACAATGGCGAGGAACTCGGCGCTACTCTTCTCAATCGGGTTTGCTGCCGGTCATCTCCAAAGTCAAGAAAGGACCGCGATACCCACGTCACAGCGCGTCTCTTATCGCACGGTGAAGGTTGACGGACTCGCAATTTTTTATCGGGAAGCGGGACCGAAGGATGCCGCAACGATTCTCCTGCTTCACGGGCTGCCCTCTTCGTCGCGCATGTTCGAGCCGCTCTTCGCCCGGCTTTCCGATCGCTATCACCTGGTCGCGCCGGACTATCCTGGATTTGGGCACAGCGACGCTCCCGATGCGAAGAGCTTCGCGTATACCTTCGACAAAATCGCATCCGTCACAGAGCATTTCACCGAAGCTCTTGGCCTGTCGCGATACACGCTCTACATGCAGGATTATGGTGGACCCGTGGGTTTCCGCATGGCCTTGGCCCATCCGGACCGCATTGAGGCTCTCATCGTCCAGGACGCCGTGGCGCACAACGAAGGGCTGGGCGCGCTTTGGAAGACGCGGCGGGCGTTTTGGGCCGATCGCGCTGCCAACGACGGCGCCCTTCGCGCAAATCTCCTGTCGCTGCCGGCGGCGCGTACCCGCCATGTC
>JBEKUO010000828.1:0-2680 GCA_049514955.1 Bryobacteraceae bacterium
TGCAGATGCGCTGTGAAGCGGGCGAACGGCAGATCCCGCGGCATTTCCTCGGGCTGGCGCAGAACCTGGGCGGGACTGGCGCCAGTTGCGTGGTGACTATTCTGGGGACCGTATGAGCGACGAAACCGGAACGATTTACACGGAGACCGTGGTTTACTCCGCCACGGAAGCGTTTATGCCGGACGTGCCCTACCAGCTAGCCATCGTGTCGCTGGATTCCGGCGGGCGCGTGACCGGGCGGATCTTGGGTGAACGGGTTTCCATCGACGACCGCGTGGCGCGCGTGGAAATCCGCGATGGCGTGCCCTATTTTAAGGCGTACAAGTAAGGTGGGGCAGGCGCTTTCGCCTGCCAACAGCGAACTTTAGTTCGCTGTACGGCGCTTCAGCTCGCCGCATTTCGACCATGGGCTAAAGCCCACCCCGGCACCCTTTAGCGGCGCAACGAGATTCATATGAAACTTGCAGAACGCATGCACCGCATGGCCCTGGAATCCGCGTTCGACGTCCTTGTCCGCGCACGCGCGCTGGAGGCCCAGGGGCGCAGCGTGATCCACCTGGAGATCGGCGAGCCGGACTTTCCGACTCCCGCGCACATCGTCGAGGCGGCCAAATCCGCGCTCGACGAGGGTTGGACGCGCTACGGTCCGCCACAGGGCTTGCCCGAGTTGCGCGAAGCCGTGGCGGAACAGGTTTGCCTGAGCCGCGGGATAAACGTGGGGCCGGAGCACGTATCGATCGTGCCAGGCGGCAAACCCATCGTCTTCTTCCCGATGCTGGCGCTGCTGGAGCCGGGCGACGAGGTGATCTACCCGGACCCGGGATTTCCCATATACGAGTCGATGATCCGCTACCTGGGCGCCACCCCGGTGCCCATCCCGCTGATCGAGAGCCGCGGTTTCTCGTTCGACCTGAACCTGCTGCGCGACAAACTCAACGGCCGGACCAAAATGCTGGTGCTGAACTCGCCGCAGAACCCCACCGGCGGCGTGATCCCGGAAGACGATCTCCGCGGGATTGCGGAGTTGGTGCGGGACCGCGACTTGATGGTGCTCACCGACGATATTTATTCGCGGATTTACTACGGTGACGCGCCGGTCTCCATCGCGCGCTTTCCGGGCATGCTGGAGAAGACCATTATCCTGGACGGCTTCTCGAAGACTTACGCGATGACCGGATGGCGCATAGGCTACGGCGTAATGCCCACCTGGCTCGTGGATGCCGTCACGAAGCTGATGGTGAACTCCTGCTCCTGCACGGCGAGCTTCACGCAGCGGGCCGGGATCGCGGCGCTCAAGGGTCCGCAGGACGCAGTCGCCGCCATGGTGGCCGAGTTCCGCCGGCGTCGCGATGCCATCTGCGAAGGCCTGAACCGCATTCCAGGGTTCCGCTGCGCCCTTCCCGGTGGCGCGTTCTACGCGTTCGCCAACGTGGAAGAAACCGGCATCCCCTCGAAAGAACTGGCCGACCTCTTGCTGCAAGAAGCTGGCGTAGCGTGTCTGGACGGCGGCGCGTTCGGCGATTATGGCAAGGGCTACATCCGCTTCAGCTACGCAAATTCGCTGGAGAATCTGATGGAGGCGGTGAGCCGGATCGAGAAGGCCGCGGTGCGGTGGGAGGCGGTGGCAGCAAGAGGGTAATCGGGGCAGCCCTCATGGAGCACGCGCCTCCGCAACCCTTGCCTGTCGCACGCGACCACCGCGTGTTCTGTCCCTTGATTTGTATGGACAAAGGGTATACGCTAGCCAGTAGATGCCAGGTTCCACGAAACCGCCTTTCGATTGGGACCAAGCCAATACGGAACATATCGCGCGCCACGGCGTGACGCCGGCAGAAGCCGAGCAGGTCATTTCCGGGAGTTCGCTGCCAATCCAGACCGAGCAGCGGAGCGGTGAGGAGCGGCACACCGATTTAGGCCAGACCGCCGCAGGGCGGTTGCTCGTGGTGGTGTGGACCTGGCGGCGGCGACGGATTCGCGTGGTGACCGCCTTCCCGCCGAATCAAAGGTGGCGCGTCCTGTGGCGCCGCTTCAAGGGAGTTCAGGATGCCTAGAAAGAAACTGTCGGAGACTCGCAGCGAAGCGGAAGAGGCTCGTTGGTTCGAGGAGAATCAGGAACGGCTGCTGAAGTTGTTCGAGCAGGCCGGGAAAGAAGGCTCGCTGCGTGTCGGCGGGAGGAGCATTGGCATCACGTTATCCAAGAAAACGGAGGCATTGCGCAAGCCGCCCTCGCAGAAGGTCATGCTGCGGATTCCGCTGGACGATCTGGATCGTGCGCGGCGTCAGGCGTCCCGCAAAGGGATCGGCTACCAGACCTACATCAAGATCCTATTGCGCGAAGGCTTGGATCGTCAGGCGCGCGTCCGGAGCCGCGCATAGACGGCTGATCGAGACCAGTGGCCCCTTGCGATGATGCCCACTCCACATGGCTCGATCAGCTTCGCCGCGGTTAAGGCCTGACGTGCCAACCCTGAGACGAGCGCTTCCTACCACAAATACTCCTTCGCCACCCCCCGCTTATCATACCCATCCAACACATGCACCACCCGGATCTTCTTCAGCGCCACCGGCGAAAGCTGCCCGATCGGTATATAAATAATCGTCCGCCCCATGCGCGCCGCGATCCCCCGGAACACCGACCGCGGCGGCTTGGCGGCCACATACACCACGAATCGCTCCAGCG
>JBEKUO010000829.1:0-2675 GCA_049514955.1 Bryobacteraceae bacterium
AATCGGCCGCAGCTAACCAAGCTGCCCCACAATGGCACCTGCGCCTTGCGTACCACATACGCTCAGATTCCACCCGTGCTGTTGATGAACTGCGCCGGTCTCCACTTTCTTGTCGCGCACCCTGGAGCGCGCCGGCATTTGACGGAACGAGACTGCGCGACCTACACTGAAAGATAATAGCATCTAACCAATGACTGTTGCCGTCAAAAACAAGCCACCCGTTGTTGTCCCTCCAGCGGTGCTGCGGCGGGCGGGCTTTAAGCGTGGCCAGGATCTCGAAGTCAAGGCATCCGGCGGCATCGTCACGATCGTGCCGAAGCTCACGCTCGATGAACTGCAGGACGAACGTGAGATTCACGACCGGAAAATCCGCGCTGTGATCCGAAAGGGCCATGAGGAATTCCTCGCTGGCAAGACCCGCCCGATTGGGAAGTTCTTCGCAGAACGTGCGGCGCACGCACGCATGCGCGGTCGCCGGCCTCCTGGAGCATGACGCCTCCTTTTGCCGTCCACCCTACGTCCCATTACGAACGGCTCTCGGTAAAACTTCAGAAGAGCAACCGCGATTTCGAAGCGACCGAACGCAGCGCTGTAGCGATTCTGTCTGCGAACCCCTATAACAGGTCACGAAGCCACAAGATTAAGAAACTGGAAGCCGTCCCACGCGGAGAGGCGCAGTATCGGCTTTCGCTTGGCCGATGACGCTTCCGTTATGACATCCTGGACCAAGTTGTGCTTTTGGGCTACTGCGGCCTTCGCAGGGAAGACACGTATTAGTTGAATAAACCGGTCTTCACGGGAGCGCTCTCGTCGGGAGCGAGGATGTCATTGGGATCACCGAAACGTACAGGCTTGGCGAGCACGCCGCTGCCCGGCGATAGACCCTCACGGGGCCAGAGCGAGGAGCCAGGTGTCACCACGCGCCGGGCCGGAACTGTACCCGCCGAACATTAGTAGGGCCTTGATGATGGGATCGTAATCCATGCCGAAATTATAGCGGTTAGGCGGTACGGTGGCGGGATAAATCTCCGTCCAGTTGGTTCCGTTCCACGTCCAGGTGTCGTTTGTGGAATCCTGCCAAGCCCCGCCGACAGCCCCACCGAACAACACGACCGCACCGAGACCGGCGTCATAGGTCATGGCGGGCTGGTTCCGAGCGGACGGCGCGGATGCCGGGGACTGTTGAATCCAGGTGGCTCCATTCCAGTTCCACGTATCGCCATACGCTGCGCTGACGCCGGAACCGCCAAATAGCACGACCGTCTTCGTCGCCGTGTCGTACGCCATGGAGGCTCCCGACCGCGCGAAGGGGCTGGTGGCGGGATTCTGCTGGGTCCAAGTCTCGGCTACCCCGTCCCAAGTCCACGTGTCGCCGAGACTACCCCCGCCGGCGCTGCTACCGCCAAAGAGCACCACAGTCTTGGACGCACCGTCATATGCAAAACCCATGCACGCGCGTGCGGGCGGAGATACGGGCGGAAATTGCTGAGTCCAGTTGGTTCCGTCCCACGTCCACGTGTCGTTGAAATATGCTCCAGCGCTGTTTGCGCCTCCAAAAAGGACAATGTCGCCCGCCGCCGCGTCATACGCCATTCCAACGCAGGCGCGTGGAGACGGCGAAGTAGCAGGGGACAGCCGGAACCAGGCCGCCCGCCAAATCCAGGTGTCGCCCACATACACCTTTTCATTGTTGGAGCCGCCAAAGAGCACCGTAGAGTGCGTGGACTCGTCGTACGCCATGCCCATGGCGTCTCGCGCGGATGGAGATCCCATCTCGACCCAGTTCACCGTTTGCGCTGACATTGCGCCGGCGTGCGTCATCACCGCCGCAGCTATGAAAAGCAACAGATTCGAGTACTTCATGCATCCCTCTCCTCATTGAACTATACGCCAAGCGCGCCGACCCTGCGCGAACTGGGTCAGTTGCGTCCCACAAGCGGACACGCCCCGCCCGACCCTGCCTGAAACAGAGCCGCTTGCTGGTTGGCCCTGCACCTGCTTTAGGCATGGACCTGAAATTCGCCTTCCGATCCCTGCGCAAGAATCCGGGCTTCACATTGATCGCCGTGCTGGTGATGGCGTTGGCCATCGGCGCCAATACCGCGGTGTTCAGCGTTGTGAACGCAGTGCTGCTGAAGCCGCTCGCCTTTCGCGATCCGGACCGCATTGTGACGCTCTCGTCGCTGTGGAAGAAGGGTGGCGGGCACGGGCAGGTCTCCGCGCCGGACTTCCACGATTGGCATAACCAGAGCACGGCGTTTGCAGCCATGGCATATTACGAGGACGATTCCACGGCGGTGATGGTGGGATCCGCAGCAGAATACGCGCACGTAGCCACTCCAACCGCGGAGTTCTTCCAGGTGTTCGACGTGCAGCCGGTGATTGGGCGCCTGTTCACTGCCGAAGAGGAGAAGCCTGGCGGCGCGGGAGCGGTGCTGATCAGCTACGGATATTGGCAGAGCCACTTCGGCGGGAATGCGAGCGCTCTCGGGCAGCGGGTGCGCATGCTCGGCAAGAGTTTCGGCATCGTGGGCGTGATGCCGCCGCGGTTCCATTTTCCCAACCAGACAGACATCTGGTTTCCGGCCAACACGGTATTTTCCGAAACGGAGTCGCGCTCCGCGCAAAACTACTTGGTGGTGGGGCGGCTGAAGACGGACGTGAGCCTGGAACAG
>JBEKUO010000830.1:0-2674 GCA_049514955.1 Bryobacteraceae bacterium
TGCCAATGCCGGCCTGAGCGGCGGGTCCGCCAATGCCGGAATAGGTGGTCTGCCCATTACCAGCAACGGTGGTGATGATGCCGGTCGCAGCCGCGATGCGACGAACCCGGGCGTTGCCGAAGTCGGCGATCAACACGTCGCCGGCCGCATCCACCGCGACCGCATCCACGTTGTTAACTTGCGCGCTCACGGCGGGCCCGTTATCGCCGGAGTACCCCGCGACGCCGGTGCCGGCTAGCGTGGTTACTGTCAAGGCCGTATCAATGCGGACGACGCGGCTGGGTTCCCCGACATACAGGTTGCCGGCGGAATCGACGGCCAGGCTAAGGGGGTCCAGTTGCGCCTGGAGGGCCGTAACGCCGTTCTGCGTGCTGTTGCCCCCTCCCGCAATCGTGGAGATGATACCGCTGGCTTGGTCCACTTTGCGGATCACGTTACCGCCGCCGATGAACAGATCGCCCGCGGCATCCACGGCGATGCTCGTGGGAGTAGCCAGCACGGCGCCGGCCGCCAGGCCCCCGTCGCCATTGTTGGATGTGCCAGCGAAGGTCTGGATGACTCCGGTGGCGGCGGCTACCATGCGCACCCGCTGGTTCCCGGTATCGGCGATGTACAGGTCGCCCGCGCTGTCGAGCGCCAGGCTGGTGGGGCCGTTGAGTTGCGACTGCACGGCGGGACCTCCGTCGCCGGCGAGGGCCGGCTGGCCATTGCCCACGATCGTGGCGATCCGGCCGGTTGCCGCGGTAATCAGCCGCACGCGGTTCTTGTCGAGCGCGTACACGTTCGCATGGCTATCTACGGCGAGCCCGTACGGCCCATCGAACGAAGCCGCCAACGCGCTGCCCCCATCTCCGCCGGCGGGTCCGTGTCCCGTGCCCGCAATGGTGGTGATGATCTGGGTTGCAGCGGTTATTTTTCGGATTCGGAAGTCGCCCGTGTCGGAGATGTATAGATTGCCGCTCGAATCGACGGCAATGCCAGTTGGCGCGATCAGCGTGGCCGCCGTGGCGAGGCCGCCATCGCCGGCGAACCGGGGACCTCCATTGCCTGCGATGGTGGTGATCACACTGGTCGTCGCATCGATGCGGCGAACGTATCCCGCGAGTTCGACAATATAAATGTTCCCCTTCGAATCGAGACAGAATTGTTGCGGCGAATTAAGCGTCGCATCGACCGCCGGTCCGCCGTCCCCGGTTGAGCTATTGACCAGGAAGCTGCCGGCGAGCGTGGTGACGGTTCCCAGTTGGAGGTTCAGCTCGCGAAGTCTGGAAGAGTCCAGGAACAGCACGTTGCCGCTTTGATTGATCGCCAGGGTGGTCGGCAGCACGCGCACCGAAAGCGCCGGACCGTCGCCCGTGTTGTAAATCGTGTTTCCGCCGCCCGCCACCACGGAGAGTATGCCGCTGGCGTGATCCACCTTCACAATACGGGTCGAGGCGGCGATATACACATTCCCCGAAGCATCCACCGCCACGCCTGCGGGACTTGTCAAGCGACTCTGCGCCGCTGGCTGGTTGTTGACGAAACCGGCTCCAGCTACGGTCGCGATCACGCCCTGCCCGTATGCCGCGGTGGCGCAAGCCAGTGCGCCGGCCACGCAGAGGCTTCGGATGGTCTTTAAGTAATATAGCGTTGCAGTGAACATACTTTGTATCTAACTACGATATCAAAGTGTGCTGTGACGCACCGCTTCAAGCGTGCTGCCGTGGACTTCAGCGGACGATTCGGAATTCGGCGAGCTGAAGCTCGCCGCAGCACGCTGAAGCGTGCGCCACGCGGCCGGGAGGAGTGCCTGCGCTACGATGACCGCGCTAGGATTCCAAAAATCTGGGCGCCGTATTGTTCGGCGAGCCTCGGTCCGACGCCCGGGATTTCCAGTAATTCGCGAATGCTGGCGGGCTTTTCGGATGCGATGGCCTGCAGCGCTTTGTCGGATAGAATCCGGAAAGCAGGCACCGCGTGCCGTTTGGCCTCCGCAAGACGCCAGTCGCGCAGCGCCTTCTCCGCCGCCAAATTCGCGGGTGGCGCGGCCTTCGCCGTTGCCGCCGCTTTTTTCTTCGGGCGCGCTCGCGCGGCGCGGGCTTTTTTTCGGCGCTTGTGCGAAACCTCGATCTCCATTTTCATGTCGAAGGGCGGGATCGCCGACTCGTCGAGGGCCTTTCCCTCGGCGGTCAGGCTGGCGAGGCGGTAATTCACGCGCCGGCCATCCTGCTCGAAGGAAGCTTCGGTTAACTCCACCCATCCGGCGCGAGCCATCGCGCCAAGCACCTGCTCGAACGAATCGCGGTCCAGCGAATAGTCGGTGAAGACTTCGCTATGCAGGCGGCCGGTGGCTTTGCGTCCGGCTTTTTTGAGAGCGCCGAGGATGCGGCCCGCGGCCTTCCGCTCGGCATCGGAAGCGGGCCTGAAGCTCTGTGCGATGGATTCGTCCGGCGCGCAAAAATCGCAAATGCCGCAGCGTTTCTGGGCGTCCGCGAAGTCGCCGAAATGTCGCACCAGGCCCAGCATGCGGCACTCGTTGGCCTGCGTGTAGCGGATCATCAGCTCGATCTGGGCCAGTTTGTGCTCGGCCTGCGCGACGTACAACTCACGCCAGCCATCGTTGCCGCGGCTGACGTTCTCCGCGGCGTCCACAAGCGCGCCGCCGTGGATCCAGAGCTTTTCCAGGGCCTTG
>JBEKUO010000831.1:0-2657 GCA_049514955.1 Bryobacteraceae bacterium
GGCATCTCAGGACAGGCGGCTGCGCGCGGGCCAGCCAACCCGTCGTGGTAAGGCCGTCTCCGCGGCGCGCGGATGCGGCCGGTTACCTCAGGCGCAGCCCGGGGACTCGCTTGCTGGGTCGCCGGCCGGCAGCGCCGGCGATTCCCGTTCCCGATTCTCAGGGCTGGCAGCCAGGCGCGCTATGGTTTTGAGGAGCAGGGGCATGTCGATGGGCTTGGCGGCGTAGTCGTCGCACCCCGCCTCCAGAGCCCTCTCCCGGTCGCCTACCATGGCGTGCGCCGTCAGCGCCACCACCGGAATGCCGCATGTGCCGGCATCGCTCTTCAGAATCCGGGTGGCCTGCCAGCCGTCCATTTCCGGCAGGCTCAGGTCCATCAGAACCAGGTCCGGCCTTTCGCGCCGCGCCATGTCCACACCCTGCCTGCCGTCCGCCGCCAGCAGGACCTCAAAGCCTCGGTGGCGCAGACGTTTCTGCAGCATGTCGCTGTTCATCTCGTTGTCTTCGACCAGCAAAATCCGGCACATATGTTTATCAAACCCCCGCTTCTGCCGTGCCGGGCCCGTCCCTGCCCGCCGGCACTCGGATCGCGAAACGGGATCCCCGCCCCGGTTCGCTGGCCACCGTAATGTCGCCGCCCATCATTTGGCAGAACTTCTTGCTCAGAGCCAGTCCCAGACCCGTCCCGTTGTATTTCCGGGTGGCTGAGCCGTCCACCTGGGAAAAGGGCTGGAACAGCTTGCCGAGGTGTTCGGCCCCGATCCCGATTCCGGTGTCGCTGACGCTCACCTCCGTCCACTCGCCGCTGCCACTCCGCAGCTTGTTCACCGCCACCGATACCTGGCCGTTCTCCGTGAACTTGCAGGCGTTGTTCACCAGATTCAGCACGCTCTGCCGGAGCTTGGGCAGGTCCGCGTAAGCCAGCCTGGCGTGCTCCGGACAGTCGATCCGCACCACGTTGCCCTGTTGCCGCGCCAGCGGCTCGACGGCGTTGTAGACATCCTCGAGGAGCGCCGCCACGTCCACGTTCTGTAACTCCACCCGCTCGCGGCCCGCCTCGATCTTGGAGAGATCCAGGATGTCGTTGACGATTCCCAGCAGGATATGCCCCGAACGCTCGATCTTCTCCAGATCGCTGTGCACCTCTTCCTGGTGCGGACCGATGTAGTCCTCCTGGAGCATTTGACTGTATCCGATGATGGCGTTCAAAGGTGTGCGCAGCTCATGGCTCATGTTGGCCAGGAACCTGCTTTTTGCCCGATTGGCTTCCTCGGCCGCATCTCGGGCGCGCACCACTTCACCCTGGATGCGTTTGAGCTCGGTCATGTCCTGCGCCAGCCAGACGTATCCTTCAGTCGCCCCCGAGGCGCTCCGCAGTTCGGCCGAAGAAAGCAAAACTGGAATCGGCCGCCCGTCTTTGGTGAGGTAGGTGCGCTCCAAACTGGCCCCGCCAGGCGGCGCCTCGCCCTCCGCCACCAGGCGGATCGCCAGCTTGCCGGCCAATTCCGCTTCGCTGTATCCCAGCAGCTCGACCGTACTCGGGTTAACGCGGCGGACGCGGCCCGCGCAATCGGTGACGATCAGAGCTTCGCCCATCGAGCGCAGAATGTTATCCACGTAATCCTTGGATACTGTCGTCTGTCCAAGCCGCTCCACCATGGCGTTGAAGGCTTTCGCCAGTTGGCCGACCTCGTCAGCGCGGTCGATGTCGGCCCGCTGCCGCAGATCGCCGCCCCCCACCAGCCGCGTGAAGCCGACCAGCTTTTCGAGTGGCTGCAGTAGCCGACGCAGGCCCCAGTACTGGGCTCCGCACATCGACGCCAGGCCGAATAAAATGACGCCCACGCCGCCCAGCAGCATCCACCGGAACGAAGCCCGCTGTTTCTGCATCGACAGGCCCATACGCAGGGCGCCCAGGATGGGTCCGCTCGCTTGTGGCGGCTCCCACTCAAGCAGCCGGTCGCGATTCGGCGGGCGCACGGGCACCTGGATCTCGACGAAACTCACTCCGGTATGCCGCACGACGGTGTGGGGTTTGTCCAGCTCGGCGCCAGCCTCCCGGGAGGGGATTCCCCGCAGACGGTCCGGATGTCCCAGGGAACAGACCCGCTTTCCGGAGGCGTTGAGGACTTCCAGAAAGAGAACATCTTCGTTGCCCGAGGAGTTCTCCAGCACACGCTGGATCTCGGGCTGGTCTCCCACCAGCAGAGCGAACTGGACCTCATTCGCCAGGAATTGCGCCATGGATTCTCCCCTGAGCTCCAACTGCTGCTCGAGCGCCCGGTCCTGGACGAATAGAAACAATCCCAACAGCAGCAGTGCCGAAGTGGTATGCAGCGCGATGGTCGCGGCCAGCCCCTGCCGGACCAGGCTCGTCGAAAACCTTTTCGGGAGTCTCTCGATCAGCTTCATCGCACGATCACCAGGCCGGGACCGGCGGCTCTGCTGCACTCCATCCCGAGCATGCGCAGGACCTTGGCATTCACCGCCACCGTCAGTTTCTTGGGGGTCTCCCAACTCGCGCAATCTCCGGGTTCCAGGCAGCGCCGCACTAGGTCCGCCGTTTGCTGCCCGACCCCCCGATAATCCGGGTAGACACCCACCGCGGCGCCCGCGCGCACGAAGCTGGGCGAGAATCCCACGATGGGCAATCGGTTCT
>JBEKUO010000832.1:0-2633 GCA_049514955.1 Bryobacteraceae bacterium
TTCATGGTTGCGGGAGGATGGCACTGTACAAACGGCGTGGTGGTTGCCGGCAGGCTTTTGGATTGTGATTGAAAGCGGACCGCCATGCTGCTGCCCGCCGCGCAGGATGGCGCACTGAACAAGGCCACCAGAGGATTGGCCGTCGCGGTGACGACGGGGGTGCTCCCCGTCACCAGGGGATTCACCTGAAATAAAGTGGTTTTGGACGCAGTTTCGCCGGATGTGAAATCCTTGATGACCACCTGGATTTGATATACGCCTTCGACCCCGGTCGCTACCCACACGAAGGGCTGCGACGTCCACGTGCCGGCCGCGAATGGGCCCACGTTGAAGTCCCTCGCCAACGCCAACGACTGTGCGGGGATCGCCACGTTGAACTGGAAAGTCAGCGGGCCGGGATTCGTGTCTGTCGCGGTCACCGTCCAAGTGACGGGTGTGCCGAGCAGTTGCGGCGACTTAAGCGATGGCGTGATGGCCGTAATCGTAACCGTGGCATATGCCGGAACACAAAGCGCGGCCACGAGAGCTATGAAATGGAAGAATCTGTTCTCTGGTTTTTGCATGGATGTGAAGAAATTAAACGTACCAAGCCTGTTCCTGATGGACTCATCGTATAGACCTTCACCGGCGGGCGGCGGTTACAGCGTGATCTGGAAGATCGTGCCGTCTCCGATGGAACCGCCGGCGAATGTGGTGCCGTACACCACACCACTCGATCCGGGCACGAGTCCGCCCAACGGATTCCCTCCGGCCGTGCTACCCGAAAAATCGTAGACCACGACTTCGGTCCAGGGGTCGCCGGAAACGGTCGGCGGTTTCAACGCAAAAATCGTTCCATCGCCGGTCGACCCGCCGGAGAAAGTGGTGCCGAGAAGCCCGGTACTGGTGGACACGATGGCCCCATAGGGATGTGTGCCGTCGCCTTCGCCCGCAAAGCTGTGCAGCAAGGTGTATGTCCAAGCGCCTCCCGTCTCCGCGGGTGGCGTAAGCTCGAATGCAGTGCCGTCCTGCGTGGCCCCCCCGTAGGAGGCGGTTCCATACAACGCGCCGCTGGCGACTGCCGTTAAAGCCGCGTCTGGATAGCCGCCGTCGCTGCCCCCCGTAAAGCTGTAAATCACAGCCTCGGTCCAGGCGCCTCCGACCTTCGTCGGCCGCGTTAACTGGAACACCGTGCCGGCATTCGAAGCTCCCCCTAAATAAGTTGTACCCAACAGCGTGCCCTTCGATCCCGCGATTAAAGCAGCCCCGGGCGAAGCCCCGTCCTTCCCACCACCGAAATTGTGGATCACGGCGTAGGTCCATGTGTCACCCGGCGCCGCCGGCGGCGTCAACTGGAACGCCGTGCCTTGATTCGACGCTCCGCCGGTTGTGGCCGTGCCGTAAAGCGAACCGTTAGAGCCGAACATTATGCCCGCGGGACTTCCTCCGTCGGCGCCTCCCGTGAAGCTATGGAGCACCGCCTCGGTCCAGGCGCCTCCCTCGACTTCCGGTGGCGTTAGCTGGTACACGGTGCCGGCCAACCCCTCCCCGCCGGCCAGAGTCACACCGTAGAGCGCGCCCTGGCTGTCAAACACCACGTTGCCCCAACACTGGCCTCCGTCATTGGCGCCTGTAAAGCTGTATAGCACCGCTTCGGTCCAGGTCTTGCCGCCGGCTGCGGGCGGCGACAACTCGTACACCGCGCCCTGGTTCGAGGCGCCCCCGGCTAAAGTTGCGCCGTAAAGCGAACTCGCATGGCTCACCAGTCCGCCGCCAGGACTCGACCCGTCTGGGCTGGTGAACGAATAAAGCGTCTTCAGCGTCGGAGTCGCGGATGGTCCGTCCTCTTCGGCAAACACGCTGCCGCCGTAAATTGCAAACATCAGCAGGAGCGCGGTTTGAGAGTACTTTTGGAGGGCTGTCATTTCGAAAACCTCAGTATTGGGCGGAACCTGTACCCGGATAAACGCCCATGAAGCTGATGGTGTCCGCGCCCTCAAGGAAAGTCTGCAATTGCGCCTGCGTATATACCGTGCCGGTATCGCTGGTGTAACTTGGGGGGTTGCTCCCCGCCTGGAACAGCAGTCCGTGGATCTGCCCCTGGATGGTGCCTCTACCGATCAGATCGATGTTCGCGCCAGCCTGCGACTGCAGCGTTGCCCAATTGGTTTGGTTCGACGAATTATTGACATTCAAGGAGTTTAACGTGAGGGTATACCCCACCGCCGGCGCTGTTCCCGTGTCGAAACATAGCCCGTAGGCAGACATGTCCAATTGCTCAGTCGCCGTGTAACTGGAGAAGGAGGGATTCTTGAAGAACGATGCAAACCCAGAAACGTTGCCGTCGTGGTCGAAGCCGAATCCATCGATTGTCTCCGCGGCCGCCGCATTAAACAACATTTTCTGGTAAATGTTTCGCAATTCCGGCATCTTGAATGGCTGTGGATCGCTTGCGCCCGCAGGTTCAATCAGGCGATTGCTGCCCGGCCCGGGATTCGACGTATGGCAGAAATTACAGGTCGCACCCCCGCCGGGACCCAGAGTTAGGGCTAGGCTGACAAAATCGCTCTGCCCCGTAACCGGATTTCCCGGAACTCCCTTCAGCGAGGTGGGCAGAGTCCGGTTCAGGTTCTGATTGGGGTTGGGCAGGAACA
>JBEKUO010000833.1:0-2618 GCA_049514955.1 Bryobacteraceae bacterium
AAGTTCACGCAGGGATGCTTTGTCCGGCGGGGGGAGGTCGAATTGCGACTGAACAATCTGATCCAGCAATGTCTCCGGACTCTTGACGCCAGCGTCGGACAAAACTTGATGCACGGCCTGTTGGTCGAAAGCCAGCAGATAGATCGTTTTCGGGAAGTCAGCGACGGCTTTGACGATTTGGAACACCCGCAGCAGTTCTTCGGGGCGCAGACGGTCAAGGTCGTCCAGAACGATCAGGAGTCGTAGGTCGAGTTGCCGCAGGAAGTCCGAGATTTCTTGTCTGGCTGCGTTTACATCCTGGAAGCTGTCGCTGCCGCTCTCTGGCGCGATGCAGTTGCCCAGAACCTGTAACTTGTCGGCGAGCGATTTGATATCCGCCGAAAGATCCGCGCCTTTCGCAATTTGCGCCCGTACACTGCGAAAGAATTCCGTTGTAAGACGATCGCTCCCCGAAAACCACCACGGGTTGTAGCGGATCACTGTCACGGGATTTACGGGGCCCGTGTCCAGGCCCAGCAGGCCGGGGTGCTCCAAATAATGCTGCACAAAATTCAAGATCGTCGACTTTCCGCTGCCCCCGGGACCTTGTAGCGCGAAAATGAACGGTTCGCTCGCATCCATTCTTGCCAGGACCTGCGCCAGCGCCTGCGCGAATCCGGTCCGATCCAGCCGGTCCTGTTCCGGCAGAATCAACGGAGAGTCGTACAATAGGTTCGTGTCGAGCGGGAGCATTCACATAATTCGTACCGCATCTGCGGGGAGCCTGCAACTTCGGGCTTCACGCGCCGGCCGGCCGCACTGAGATGAAACGGTCTCCATGGCCTCCCCGATCACCCACTTCATAGTCGCCTCCGCACTCGCGCTGCCGGCCGTCGAATCCCGCGCCATCCGGAGCGTGATGCCGGCATGGGCCATCCCTATTTCTTCCGGTTTGCTGGCCATGGCTCCAGATCTCGATCTCGTGGCGCGGCGTGCGTTCCACACCCCGTATGGCAGTTTTTTCGGTCATCGGGGATTCTTCCACTCCCCTTTTTTCCTGATCCTGGCGGCCGGGATGCTGGCTGCCATAGTGGCCGGGCGCCACTCCTGGCGTACGGCGGTGTGGCTCGGCTTGCTCTGGGCGGGCTGCGCCGTGACGCATCCATTGCTGGATGCGCTCACCGATGGGGGCTTCGGCGTGATGCTGCTCTTTCCCTTTTCCACGGACCGCTTCTTCTTCCCGTGGCGGCCTATACACGTGTCGCCCCTCGAGGCTTTTAGGTTCTACGGGCGGGCGGGCTACATCTTACGATCGGAGCTGCCGTTCTGTATCGCGGCCGTGGAGATCGGCGGAACGATCTTTTGCATCGTACGCGCCGCCCGCCGGATGGCTGGCCGGTAACCGCCCGCGGCCGGCTACTGCGAATATATTTGCTTTTCCTGGCCCGTCTGTGATTTACTTGAATGATCGTTCAAGTAATGCGACGCGAACCACCTACGGCCCGCGAACTGCTGCTCGACGCCGCCCGCTACCTGTTTTGGGAAAAAGGCTACGCCGCTACCGGAGTCGCCGAGTTGCTGCATCGGGCTGGAGTGAATAGCGGCAGCTTCTACCACGTCTTCGCGAGCAAGGAGGCGCTGCTGCTGGCCGTGCTCGATAACTACCTGGAGGGTCTTGCGCCCGCCGTTTTGCAGCCGGCGTTTGCCCGCAGCCGCGACCACATCGAACGCATCTTCGCCATCCTCGAGGGCTATCGCGGCAGCCTGCTCGCCACCGGGTGCCAGTACGGCTGTCCCATCGGGAGGCTGGCGCTCGAGATCGAGGCGGAAAACTTGCCGGTCCATCAGCGGATCGCCGCGAATTTCACGGCCTGGACCACCGCTGTTCGCGGGTGCCTGGAAGCGGCGCGCCACCGCCTGCCGCTGCAGTGCGATCTCGATGCCTTGGCCACATTCGTACTAACCACCATGGAGGGCGGCGTCATGCAGGCTCGATCGTTCCGGCGCATGGAGCCGTTTGATCAATCGGTCGTCCAATTGCGGAATTACTTCACGTACCTGCTCGATCAGCGGGCCGGATCAATCACTAGACGAAAGAGGAGACAAAGATGAGAACACTGTTGTTCGCGGTCGCATTGTGCGTGGCGCCCGTCGCCGCGCAAGCGCAGGAAGTCCAAAAGAAGACCAGTCCCGTCAAGGTCACCAGGGTAAGTGAGCCGGACAAGGCGCTGAAGTTCGAAGTGGTCGTAGCGGCCAAGCCCGCCGACGTCTGGCAGGCGTTCACTACCAGCGCTGGCCTGAATACCTGGCTCTGGCAGGACTGCACGGTGGATCTGCGCGAAGGGGGTGACTGGATTGTCCATTATCCCGGAGGCAAGACCGGCGGTGGGACTATCGTCAGCTTCCGTGACGGGCAACAGTTGGTTCTACACGCCATGGCCCCCGAGCGGTTTCCGGAGGTGCGTAAGACGGGTACCACCGCCGTCTTCGACTTTGCGCCGGAAGGCGAGCAGACACGTGTGACACTTACGCAATCCGGCTGGAAACAAGGCAAGGAATGGGACGATGCCTACGAGTATCTGGCGTCCGGCAACGCCCAACTCCTGGAACAGCTTTACGTAAGATTCGCGCACGGACCC
>JBEKUO010000834.1:0-2612 GCA_049514955.1 Bryobacteraceae bacterium
AAACCACCATCGAAACGACCATCACCACCAGCAGGAAACTAGTCCCGCAACGGGGATGGAAAGTGGTGAACGATTGGGCGTTCTCGACGGTGACCGGCTTGCCGGATTCGAAGTTAAAGACGACTTTGTGTTCGGCGCCGTGGTACTCGAAGACGCGGCGTATGTCCTTCAGGCGCGATATCGCGAACAGGAACGCCAGGAAGATGGCGATGCGGAGCAGGCCATCGGCGGCGTTGAAAGCGATACGGCCCTGGAGAGACGGATACCACTTTCCTAGCGCGGTGACGGTGTACAAAGGCACGAACTTATAGAGGAAGATGAAAAATGCCAAGGAGAAGATCAGGTTCAGACTGAGGGCCCAGTTGGAGAGTTCCTTGGTTTCGGCTTTCTGGGAATCGGTGTCGAGCAAGGTATTGGCCGAGAATTTCAGAGCTTTGAGACCCAGGGCCATCGCCTGATAGAGCGTGCCGATGCCGCGGAGGATGGGATATTTGAAGATGCGGTGCAGCTCGGACATGCGGGCTAGCGGCTTTTCCTCGGTGACGATCTCGCCGCTGGGCTTGCGCACGGCCACGCAATAGCTGTGCGGGGCGCGCATCATGACGCCCTCCATGACCGCCTGCCCGCCGACCAGCGTTTCCTCTCCGCTCTCGAGGACGGGCAACATCTGAATGTGAGTGAAAAGCCGAAATAAGGTGCGCAGGGACACAATTCTTCTCCGGGTGACGCTTCCTATTATAGCGGATTTGCGCCAACAGCCTCCGGCGAATGGCCGAAGGTTAGCTTCCTGGCCGCGCCGGGCGGTGTGTCGGGGAGTCAACGTGGAACCAGAGCCACGGCACGGCACCAGCCCGCGCTGGCGCCTTTGATCTTCACCGGCAGGCATGAAACGTAGAAGCCGAAGGGTTTCGGAATCTGGTCGAGGTTCGTCAGTTTCTCGATCTGGCAGTATTCCCGGGTCAGGCCGGCGAAATGGGCGGACCACAGTAAATGCCCATCGCCGGTTCGTTTGAAATCGGCGGCCATGGCCGCGAATGAACGGTCGAGCGTCCAGGCATCGATGCCGATTACGTGCACTCCCCGTTCGACCAGCCACAGAGTACCCTCGCGATCCAGGCCCGGCTGGAGAAGATACTCCCGCGTTCCCCAGCGCTTCGCAGCCCCGGTATGTATCAGCACGATATCGCCCGCGTTCAGCCGGTAACGAATTTTTCGAAGGGCCGCGCGCAGATCCTCAGCCGAGATCAGATCGCCGTCGCTCTTGTGGCGCATGTCGATCACCACGCCGGGGCCGAAACACCACTCCAGCGGCACCTCGTCGATCCGCTTGGCGGGCAGCCCGGCGGAGGTTGCACCGTAGTGATAGGGCGCATCGATATGCGTGCCCGCATGACTGTTGGTGGTCAGGATCTCTACTGCCCAGCCCTGACCGTTGGAATATACAAGGTCCTCGGGCTGGCATCCGAACACCGCCATGGCCGCTCTGCCGCCCGCTGCATGATCCAGATACTCAATCTTCGGGGGCATCAGTTCGCCTGGTGCGTCATGCTCGATCGCCACGCTGAGGTCGATCATCCGCAGGCTGCCGATCGGCATGTGGCCGGTCCCCCCGGACTTGCCGGCCACCGCTTTGTCCTTCATTCGATTCATGGTGAGATTCGTTCCGCCGGTTGCCCAGTGTAACAGGCTCGTCTCCGAACGATGCCGACGGAGGTTGACGAAGACCGGTGCTTGTTGCTTGGCGGCTACTCCGCCCTCAAGGTGATGGCCGGATCCACCCGTGCTGCGCGCCACGCGGGCACCCAGCATGCAATCGCCGACACGCCAGCCAACAGCGCAATCACGCCAAGATAGGTGAGGGGGTCGAGCCGCGAAACGCCAAACAGCAACGAGACGATGGCTTGAGTCGCGACCGCCGCCCCAATTAGTCCGATCGCGACGCCGAGGGCGGTGAGCGTCATCCCCTGGCGAACCACCAGCGCCAGAATGTCGGCGCGCGACGCGCCGAGCGCCGCCCGTACTCCGATCTCGCGCATTCGTTCGCTAACATTGCCGGAGAGGACACCGTAGATACCCGTCGCCGCGAGCACCAGCGCCACTAGAGCAAATGCCTCGAACACGATCATGGCGAAGCGCCGCTGCGCCTCCGACGCGGCGAGCAGCGCGTCCATCGTAGCGACGCGTACGATGGGCTGATCCTTATCCACCGCCCAGATTGCCTTCCGGACGGCCGGCGCGAGGGCCGCCGCGTCATCGCGTGTGCGAACCACCAGCGACATCGCGTCGTCCGCGAACCACGACTGGGCAGGCGTGATATACACGGCATCCGCCTGGCTCCCGGCGTCCGCCAGGGACAACTGCTTCACATCGCCCACCATGCCCACGATGGTGTACCACGGTCCGTTCGCACCACCGACGTGCATACGTCTCCCAACGGGGTCTTGACCGTGGAACTGGCTCCTGGCCAGCGATTCGCTGATAAGGACCGCCTGCGGCGAGCCGGCTACATCGTGCTCGTCGAGCAGGCGGCCGCGCCGAAGCGCGATCCCCATCGCCTGGCAGTAGCCCGGCGTCATCACATAGCGGAATGCGTCGTAACTGCGCCCGTCCTC
>JBEKUO010000835.1:0-2609 GCA_049514955.1 Bryobacteraceae bacterium
GCTGTGCCGGTGCGCTGCGTAATCGCCGGCGTAGGTGAGCCAGTTCGCGCCGGGACCTTTGCGAATCAGGTCGTAGGACGCCCCGCCGCTAAGCGCCGGCGCTGCAGGCGGAGCGCCGTCGCCGCCGCGCATCGACTGCCGGCCCAGGAAGGCCAGCAAATTCTGGAGATCGGCGGCGCTGAGCCGCTGTTCGAAATCGCGAGGCATCAGCGAAGTGCCGCGAAACACCACCTCGCGCAAATCCTGCTTCAGCAGGCGATGGAGATTGCCGCGCGCGTCCAGAATCTGGATGGCGTAATTGGTATTGTCGCGGGCGACCCCGGAAATCCTCTCGCCGGATTGGGTGATTGCGGTGACGCCGCCATAACCTTCGGCGATGTGCGCACCGGGATCGAGCAGCGATTCGCGCAATTGCCGGAAGGAACGCATACGTGCGATGTCGGACAGGTCGGGGCCGGGAAAACCTCCCCGCCCGCGGATCGTGTGACAGTTTGCGCAGCCAGCCTTACCGAAGAACAACGCGCCGCCGGCCTTTGCATCACCCGGCGCCGTGCTCTCGAACGCCACCGAGGTGAGATTGCGAAGGTAGGCTACGATCTGCCAGACCTTGTCTTCGGGCAGGCCGGAGGGCGGCATCTCGGACCCCTTCACGCCCCCCTGGATGGCGGATAACAGTTGACGGTTGGTGGCGCTGCGGATCTGTTCACCCTGCGCGAGGTTGGGGCCGCGACCGCCCTCAGCGGTGGGGCCATGGCAGCCGCTGCAGCCTTCCAGATACAGCTTCTGGCCAGATGCGATCGCCTCCACTTGGCCGGCGACCGGGTTCTTCAGGTCTTCTTTTTCTTCTGGCCCCTGGGCGAACAGCAGGGGCACACCAAGAAGGCAGCATAGCCAGGAACGCATGGGAGTGTATGCTTCAGTATAGTTGTCGCGAACGCTTCAGCGTGCCGCCGTGGGCTTGAGCTCACGGCCAAATTCGGCGAGCTGAAGCTCGCTACAGCACGCTAAAGCGTGCGGCACGGGTCATTTTTGCAGGAAAAAATTCCCCACAAACATAGCATCGATTCCCGAAGAGTAGAAGCTGCGCACGGCGTCGCGCGGCGTACACACCAGCGGCTCGCTGAACAGGTTAAACGAAGTATTGTAGAGCACCGGCAGGCCGGTAGCCTTGCCGGCCGCATGCAGGAGTTTCCAATACAGCGGATTATCCTCCTGCGCGACGGTGTGCACGCGGATAAGATCGCCTTTCAGGACGGCGCTCGCGAAACGGCCGCGGTGCTCCGGGCGGACTCGGCCGGCGGTGGCCAGAAAACGCGCGTTGGGGCCTGTCTCGAAGTACTCGCCCGCCAGTTCCGCGGGCACCGAAGCGGCAAACTTGCGGAACGGCTCGCGATGCTTGATGAACGCATTCAGGTTCTCCGCGGCGTAGGGATCGAGCGGCGAAGCCAGGATACTGCGGTTGCCGAGCGCGCGCGGGCCGAATTCCATGCGCCCGTGCATCCAGGCCACGATGCGGTTCTCGGTGAGCTGCCGGAGGGCCGTCTCGATGGTCTCTTCGGTGGTCAGAATGTAGCGGAAGCTCAGCTTGCAGTTTTCGAGCACGCGCTTGATCTCTTCCGCGGTGTAGCTGGGCCCGAGATAGAGGTTATCTAACGGCACGCGCTCCGTACGGTTGTAGACGGCGTGCCAGGCGTGCAGCACCGCGCCAATAGCCGTGCCCGCGTTGCCTGCCGCAGGCTGCACGAAGACGTTTTCGAACGGCGCGCGCTCCAGCGCGGAGACCAGCAGCGCATTCAATCCCAACCCGCCGGCAAAGCAGAGGCGCCTTCCCTGCCCTGCCATGCGGATCACGATCTCCTCCAGAGCACGCTGCACGCCAGCCGCCAGCGGAGCGCGCAGCGATTCCGGCACGCGCGCTGCGTCCGCGAGGCCCAGCCGCTCGTAAAATCGCGCGCTGAAGCCGCCGTGGGTCAGCCGCTCCGCATCGAAAAAGGACCTGTCCAAGCGCGGCCACTCGCCGTTCCGCATGGGCGCGATTTCCAGGAACAGATCGCGGAAACGATCGTCGCCAGAGGCGGAAAGCCATTGCACTTTGTGCTCTTCCAGGTTCGCGCGAAAGCCGAGTAACTCAGTCACGCGGCCGTATAGATCGCCCAGCGAGTCCGGATAATACAATTCCTTTTCGAGTTGAAGCTGCGTGCCGGAGGCGTGCCAGCGCGTACCGCAGCGGAAGTCGCCGGCGCGGTCGAGAGTCAGCACCGTGGCCTCTTCGAACGGCGAAGCGTAATATGCCGAGGCGGCGTGCGCCAGATGATGCTCGACGACCACGATGCGGCTATTGGGAAAGCGGGCGCGCAAGTGCAGATGGAGGGGTGCTTCCGGCCCGACGGCGAACGGGCGCGCGATGGCAATGGCATCCACCTGGTCAGGCGTCGCGCCGGCCATTGAGAGGCAAAGCGCGATGGCTTGCTCGGGAAGTTCCGTGGGGCCGCTGTGGACCCCGGCTTTGAGTCCTTGCCGGCTCAGCTTGGATTCTTCGACGGCGGCAGCCAGACGGCCGTCCTTCAGAATCGCCGAGGCGGCATCGCCCAGAATGCCCCCAATCCCTA
>JBEKUO010000836.1:0-2606 GCA_049514955.1 Bryobacteraceae bacterium
GGGATGGTCGACGCGTATCATCGGCCGGTTCGTGGGAATCACCTCCACTTCCAGCCCGTAGATCTGCATCAGCTCTCTGGCCTGGGACGCCGCGGTGCCCGTCATGCCGCAGACCTCCGGATAAAGAGCAATCAGGTTTTGCAGCGTGATCGATCCCAGAATGCTGCCCTCCGGCCGCATCGCGACGCGCTCCTTCACTTCCAGCGCAGTGTGCAGTCCCGCCGGCCAGCGCCGGTCCTTCACCACCCGTCCCTTCCATTCGTCGACGGACTTGACGGCCCCGTCTTTGACGATATAATCCACATCGCGGCGCAGGAGGGCGTGCGCATGGAGCGCGTTCTGCACCGCCGTCAGCGCGGCTAGATTGGATGGTTCGTACAAATTGCCGTAGCCCAACATCTGCTCTGCGAGCTGGATCCCGGCGTCCGTCAAAGTCACGATCCGGTTGCTGTCCTGGACGGTGAAATCGGCGCCGGCGTGCATCTGGCGTACCAAGGAATCGGCGATGGCCGGCCACCGGTCGTCTTGATTCTGGCCGCCCGCGATAATCAGCGGGATGCGCGCCTCGTCGATCAGAATCGAATCGGCTTCGTCGATGATGGCCGCCGCGAACAGCCGCTGGACCTGCTGATCCAAATCGAGCGCCATCTGATCGCGCAGGTAATCGAATCCGACTTCGGTCCCCGTAGCGTACGTGATATCCGCGCCATACGCCGCTTGCCGCTCCGCAGTCGTCATGCCCTGCTGCACGAAGGCTACAGACAGGCCCAGGAGACGGTAGACATCCCCCATCCAGTTCGCGTCCCGACGCGCCAGGTAGTCGTTGACGGTCATGACGTGCACACCTCTGCGCGTGCGCGCATACCACGCGGCGGCGGGGACGGCCGCCAGCGTCTTGCCTTCGCCCGTCTGCATCTCCACGATCTTGCCTCGCGCCAGCGCCAGCGCGCCCCGCAATTGGACGTCGAACATCTCCTGTCCCAGAACGCGGGCAGCCGATGCCGCCGCGATGGCAATGACCTCCGCGACGCTTTTCGTGTTCTCGTACGCGACGCGAAGCTCGGCGTCGCTATAGCAGGCCATCGACGCGCGTGTCTGATGAATCTTCTCGATCGCCGCAGCGGTCTTATCGCCACGGCCCAACAAGGAAGTAAACAACTGCATACGCTCCTCCCGACGTGGCGCAGGCACTCCTGCCTGCCGCGCCAGCACTCTTGCTGGCGCAGGCGAGCTGTGCTCGCCCTAAACGCACAAGTAACAAGCCGCGTGTTAAACGTGCTGCGGAGGAGGGCGTTGGAAGAGATCGAACGGTGGCGTCGCGTCGGCAAAGCGCGAGCAGTACGCAACACCGCGGTACGTCGAAGGCCGTGCCGCAACCCGAGGCGCTTCGCGAATCGAGATTTGCTCGGCTCGCTTCCTGGCAACCCACACAATGGACGAAGAATCGCGTCCTTGATCGATGCGTGAGACGGGGGCTGCGATCGAGCTACTAAGAGCCAGGAGCAGAGCAAAGACGAGGGTGAGCGCCTGCGACATCGGTATCTTGAGTTTAGCGCATTCCTCAATCGCCGCGTCTAGCGGCGCGTCACGGCTCGTAGCCGCCGATTTGATATCATAAAAATTCAATTCAGATATTCGGAGCATTCACTATGGCGGACGAACTCGATCGCCGGAATTTCCTGAAAACCACCGCGGCAGCGGCCATCCTGGCCGGGCCGGCTGTCATCGCGGCGCGCGGCGCCAACGACAAGATCAACATCGGCTGGATCGGCGTGGGAACGCGCGGCAACGCCGGCATCGACTGGCTGAAGAAGGCGGCGCCCACTACCGTCACCATCACCGCCATCTGCGATACGTTCCAGGGCTACCTGGCGCGAGGCAAGGACCGCGTCCAGAGTATCTGGGGCAACACGCCCGCGACCTACAACGACTATCGCGACCTGTTGGCCGACCGCTCCATCGATGCGGTCTTCATCATGACGCCCGAGCACCTGCATCACGATATGGCGATCGCCGCCCTGCGCGCCGGCAAGCACATCTACCTGGAAAAACCGCTGGCCCACACCATCGAAGAGGGCTTCGACATCGTGCGCGAGTGGAAGAAGTCCGGCAAGATCGTGCAGGTGGGCACGCAGAATCGCAGTTCGTCGCTCTACAAGAAGGCCAAAGAACTGGTGCAGCAGGGCATGATCGGCGACGTGCATTTCGTGCGCGCGTTCTGGTATCGCAACTCCACCGAGGACGAGCCCGCGTGGCGCTATGTGATCCCGCAGGACGCCACCGAGCAGAACACGGATTGGCCCAAGTTCCTGGGGCCGGCGCCCAAACGCGCCTGGGACCCGCATCGTTATTATCAATGGCGCCTCTATTGGGATTACTCCGGCGGCATCTCGACCGACCTGCTGGTGCACCAGACCGATATCGTCAACTTCATGCTGGACCGCACCTTGCCACTCTCCTGCGTGGCTTCCGGCGGAATCTACCGCTGGACTGGCGCCGACGACGACCGCGACACTCCCGACACCTTCAGCGCCATCTACGAGTATCCCGGCAAGCTGCAGATCAACTACTCCAGCTACTTCGGCAACGATAACTACGGCTACGGC
>JBEKUO010000837.1:0-2589 GCA_049514955.1 Bryobacteraceae bacterium
CCGCAGTCTGACGCTCCAAAGTAGCGCGGTTGTCGAGCCTGCGGGCCGTTTCCACTGCCTTGTCCACTGCTGCTCCGACGCTTTCGGCCCGGCCCGCCTTTACCATTTTGTGGAGGTAAGCATAATTGCTCGCACCGATTGTCGTGGACAGTTTCTTGCGCTGCGGCACGTCTCCTATTTTAGGAGATAAACGGTCCCCTACGCAAGAAGCCGTAATCCACCGAGAGCGGACGCGCCATCGCCGCCTATCACAGCGTGCTGGTCTTCTTCAATGTGCTTGGCGTATCGGGCATGGGCGAGTCCGACGCGCCGGCGGAAGTTGCGGCGGACGCCGAACAACCGCTCATCGACCTGCAGGAAACCAATCGCTCTTTGACTACCAAGAACCTGCTGGAGAGCTGTTCTCGGCGGCCGCGTCTGCGCCATCCTCGCCAACAGCATGAAGACTGGTATCCGGCTGCAGCACCGTCTCGAGAAGTTCTCTCGCTTCCGCCTCGCGGTCGCACGGCACCTGCACCCGAACCCACTTATGCAGAAATCCATCCACGTCCGACACCAGCGTGGCGATTTGGCCCAGGAGGAAGAAAGGGATTCCCGCGTCCTCCAACAATCCCTTTGCCATGGCAAGCTGGATGCCATCGTTCGTCTCCAGCACCACGACCAGGCTGAGATTTGGGTCAAACGGGTCAGGCGCCTCCAGCGGAGGCGGCCCGGCTAACAGCGGAACATGGCAGTCCGAGCATTCGGTGAAACCGTCGCGATATTCGACCCGGCATTGGGGACAGTACATCGCACACCCCCTGCTCAAGTGTACCGCCGCGCGCTAATGTGAGCGCAGGGCCTTCCACAGCTTCCATCCCAGCCAGACCGCGGCGAGCAACGCGACCAGGGCCCAGGTGAAGTCGCCCAGGGCCGCGTCCAGCGCCTGCACGCGGTCGCTGAAAACGTAGCCCAGTCCGAGGCAGATCGCCGTGTCGACGACCTCTCCCGCCACGTCCCAAAACACAAACCGCGCCCACGGATATTCCGCAATGCCGCTGGCGAAGTTGAACCACGGGCCCAGTGGGCTCACCAGCCAGCGGCTGAAGAAGACCCCCAGGCCGCCCCAGCGCCGCATCTGCGCCTCCGCCTTCGCCAGCCGCTCGCTGGCGCCCCGGGCCGGGCCGAACCGGGAAACCAGCGCCGTTCCGCCCCACCTGCCGATGGCATACCCGATCTGATCGCCGAGCACCGACCCCGCGATAGCCAGCCCGATGGCCCACCAGAGATTCATGACGCCGAGAGAGATCAGGGAACCGGTCACGATCAGCAGCAAGGTAACCGGCAGCGGCGCTCCTATTGAAGACACCGTCATCACCGCGAACAACGCCGGAGAACCGTACTGCGAAAGCGCCGCCAGAACCCATTCGCGCATTACGGTCCCTTGCCGCCCGGCGGCGCCGGGTGCGTATGGCCGGCGCGCACCAGCGCGTTCTCCAGATCCCGGATCACCGCCGCGGCCGGCCGGTTCTGCGCGCGTGCAATCGCGCGCAAGGGGCGCCGGTCGTGCGGGTGCGGCTCCACTCCGATGGCCTGGTACAGCGTCTCGGGGGGAACGTGATGCGTGTGCGCGATGAACGGCACGCTCATCCATGAGCGGATCGGCTCATTCTCCAAGCGCAGACGGCGGGCGTGCTGGCTAGCCCTGTAACCGAAGGTGATCGTCGCGGCCAATGCCACGAGGAAGACTACTGCCAGGATCAGCAGGTTTGGAGGCCGCCGCACTATTTCACTATAACCGCGCCGCTCGACAGGCCGCGCGTTAGAATATCGGTTACTTATGCGTCCTCATGCGTTCCCGTTGTTTCTCGGCGCCGTCTGCTGCCTCGCTCTGCATGCCCAATCGCCTGAATGGAAGCAACTGTTCAACGGCAAGGATCTGAACGGCTGGCAGCACGTCGGCCCCGGCTCGATGACCGTGGAAGATGGACTTATCGAAACTCACGGCGGCATGGGCCTGCTGTGGTGGACCGGCGGCAAGATCGGAAACTCCGTCATCCGGGTGGTCTACAAAATGCGCGACCACAACGATAACTCCGGCGTGTTCGTCCGCATCCCTCTCGAGCCCCGCGAAGAGTGGATGCCCGTGCACTATGGATACGAAGTCCAGATCGATAACGAGCCGGAGAAATCCCACGAGACGGCGTACCATGCGACCGGCACGCTCTATTCGCAGACGCTGGCGTTGGCGCGTCCCGGAAAACCCGGTCCCGAGTGGAACACCATGGAAATCACGCTAGACGGACCGCATACCATCGTTGTCCTGAACGGCGTCAAAGTTACCGACTACACCGAAGGCCAGCCGGTGCCGCCCAAGAAGTTCAGCTTTGAGCCGGAACGTGGCCCGCGTCCGCTGGAGGGCTACATCGGTCTCCAGAACCATGGCAAGAACGACGTAGTTTTCTTCAGGGAAGTCGCCGTCAGACTGCTGACGAAATAGCCGGACGCAGGCGATGGCACGCTCAGCTCGGCGAGCCGTGCCTTCCCGCGCCCGAAGCGAACTTCGTGGCGCCCGCCACAGTTTCGCCGCTCCGCAGAACCGTCAGGCCG
>JBEKUO010000838.1:0-2581 GCA_049514955.1 Bryobacteraceae bacterium
GGTCTACCCTGACCGATGGCCCATCTGGTACCGCTTCATCATAGGGTTTCGCCCACTATCCATTGACAGCCGCAGAGGCGCGGCGCATACTGACTGACGCCGGACCAGCAACGGTCAGTTTCGAACTGATAAGGCCCGGCCAAGATAGCCCTTCAGTATGTCACCACGGCGATGCCCGCCTGCCCGACGGGCATCGCTCCCGCCCTCCGCGGAGCGGCTCGCGGCTTTTTCAGACGACGTGCTGGCGATCATCATCACCCTGGATCAATCACCATATCTTCTTCTGCAGACGGAACGAGCGACCCGATGGTGATATCGGCCAACTTTGCGCGCTCCTCTTCGTTTCACATCTAGTTTCTTCGCGCGTATATGGCCGTTAATCGCGCGGGTTCTTTCACGATGGCCCTTTACGCCGGCATTCTCCCGCTGGATTCGCTGTCGCGTTCGTGACTTACGCCAAAAGGGGATCGGTCTGCCAGCCGGCGGAGTTGGGTGCGCTGCTCTCCCACGGCATCGCCGCACCCTATTTTGCCAGACGCGTTCAATCGGGCTTGAAGTGGCGGGCCCTGGATTCTGGTAACATGCTTGCTCTACGAGCAACCGCCCGGCATTCCGGGCTGGAAAGGAAAGAACAGATGAATTTCTTGGCGTGGTTGATCCTCGGCCTTTTGGCCGGGTTTATCGGCAGCAAGATCGTCAACAGACAAGGCGAGGGGTTGATTCGGGACATCCTCCTGGGTATCGTGGGAGCGTTCGTCGGCGGATTCCTGTTTCGCACGTTCGGCGGCCGTGGCGTCACCGGCCTGGACCTCTACAGCCTGCTTGTCGCGGTAATCGGCTCGATTGTGGTCCTGGTGCTGTTTCACGCTCTGCGGCGTGCGGTCTGACTCTGGCGTCTCCGCGCTGAGACCGCAACGCACGTACGTCTCATCAAGCCCCCTTCAAGTATAGGAAGCGGGCGATGAACAGCAGCGTCAGCACGTACACCAGCCAGTTCACTTCCCGGAACTTGCCGCGGGCGACTTTGAGCACGGTGTAGGCGATGAACCCGAATGCCAGACCGTTGGCGATGCTGAACGTCAGCGGTATGGCGAGCATGGTCAGGAACCCGGGCACGGCGACTTCCGGGTCCTTCCAATCCACTTCGCCGATGGCCGTCATCATCAGGCTGCCCACCACGATCAGGGCGGGCGCCGTGGCCGCCGCGGGAATGGCGCCGACCACCGGTGCGACGAACAGCGCGGCGACAAACGCCAATCCCGTCACAATAGCGGTCACGCCGCTGCGGCCTCCCGCCGCTACTCCAGCCGCACTCTCGATATAGCTCACCACTGTGGAAGTGCCGGTGAGCGACCCCACCACGGTTGCGCTGGCGTCCGCATACAGAATGCGATCCACCCGCGGGATCGTATGCGC
The DNA here is from genome assembly GCA_049514955.1 of Bryobacteraceae bacterium. Classification (GTDB taxonomy): domain Bacteria; phylum Acidobacteriota; class Terriglobia; order Bryobacterales; family Bryobacteraceae; genus Bog-159. The sequence goes on from JBEKUO010000838.1 coordinate 1,417, forward strand.
TTGGGTGAACAGGCCGGCGCGCTTGCCCACGGCCACCAGCGTCCCGATGTTGTCGAACATATCGATGAACAGGAACACGAAGACAATCTCGAAGAACCCCAGCCGCAGCGTGGCGCGCACGTCCAGCTTCAGGAAGGTGGCGGAGAGGTCGAGGAAGCTGTAGCTTTGTGGATGCCACGGCGCCAGGCCGGCGGCGATTCCCCCGGCGGTGGTGAGCAGGATTCCCACCAGCATGGCGGCCGGCACGCGCCACGCCAACAGCGCCGAGATGGCCAGCAGTCCGAAGACGGCCAACAGCGTGTGCGGGTCGCGCAGGTTGCCCATGGCCACCACGGTCGCGGGATTCGGCACGATCAACCCCGCATTACGGAATCCGATAAAGGCGATGAACAGGCCCACGCCGGCCGCCACAGCGGAGTACAGCTCGAATGGAATCGCCGCGACAATCAACCGCCGCACGCCCAGTGCGGTCAGAATCAGGAAAGCCAGCCCGGAGAGAAACACAGCGCCCAAGGCGGCCTGCCAGGCGATCCCCATGCCCTTGACGACCGTATAGGTGAAGTAGGCGTTCAACCCCATGCCCGGCGCTAACGCAATCGGATAGCGCGCTACAATCCCCATCATGATGCTGCCAAAAGCCGCCGAGATACAGGTAGCCGCCGTCACCGCGCCCAGCGGCATGCCGGCTTCGTGTAGGATCGCCGGATTCACGAAGACGATGTACGCCATCGTGATGAAGGTCGTCAAGCCCGCCAGAATTTCCGTCTTCCAATTCGTGCCGAGGCGCTGGAACTCAAAATAATTCTCCAGCCGTCTCCGCAAGGGCGACATACCCTGCACTGTACCATGTCAGGTAGTATACTTGTCTTGTGAGAGTCAAGACATCCATCACCCTCCCGCAGGATCTGCTGGCGCGCATCGACCGCCTGGACTCGAACCGCTCCGCATTTGTCGAGCGCGCGGCCCGCGCTTACCTGGCTCGCTTGGAGAGAGCCCGGCGGGAAGCCCGCGACATCCAGATCATCAATCGTAATGCCGAGCGATTGAACGCCGAAGCCATGGACGTGCTTGAGTATCAGCGTGTGCCATGAACCGCGGCGAGCTCTATCTCGTAACGAAGCCTGGAAGGCAGGATCCCAAGCGCCAGCGGGTCTTCGCGATCGTG
>JBEKUO010000839.1:0-2578 GCA_049514955.1 Bryobacteraceae bacterium
CCGCCGCTGTCTGGTGCAAACGCGGCAGGTGGCCGATTGACAATCGGCCGCAGCTAACCAAGCTGCCCCACAATGGCACCTGCGCCTTGCGTACCACATACGCTCAGATTCCACCCGTGCTGCTGATGAATTGCGCCGGTCTCCACTTTCTTGTCGCGCACCCACTCCTGCCGGCACGCTTGCAACCGATGTGGCGTTCCTCGTACGATGGGAGGATTGCCGGTGGCGACGCCTGGCGGCACGCCGAAGAGCAATCCGCCGTTCACGGTGGGCTAGTGAATCTTCCGGCGATATTCTCCGATAAAACACAATGTGGATGGGGATCGATGTAGGCACGGGCGGCACGCGCGCGCTGCTGGTAGACGCGCAAGGCCGAGTCGCGGCCGGGTTCACCGCGCCGCATGAAGACATCCGCATGGAGCGGCCGCTGTGGGCCGAGCAGCGTCCCGAGAACTGGTGGGACGCCGCCCAGCAAGCCATCCGCGGCGCGCTGGCCCAAGCTGGCATCTCCGGAGCCGACGTGCGCGGCATCGGCCTTTCCGGCCAGATGCACGGCCTCGTCATCCTGGACGATGCGAACCAGGTCATCCGTCCGGCGCTCATCTGGTGCGATCAGCGCAGCCAGCCGCAGGTGGATGCCATCAACCAGACCGTGGGCCGCGAGCGCGTTCTGGAGTACACCGCCAATCCCGTGCTCACGGGCTTCACCCTGCCCAAGCTGCTCTGGGTGCGCGACCACGAGCCGCGCGCATTCGAGCGCGTACGCCACTTGCTGCTACCCAAGGACTACCTGCGCTTCCAGCTCACCGGCGAGTATGCCACGGAAGTCTCGGACGCTTCGGGAACGTCGCTGTTCGACGTGGTGCACCGCCGCTGGTCGTTCGATATGATGGATCGGCTCGGGCTGGACCGCGCGATGCTGCCCGTCTGCCACGAATCGAGCGACATCACCGGCCGCATCACGCCCGCCGCAGCCGCAGTCACCGGGCTCGCCGAGGGCACGCCTGTGGCGGGTGGCGGCGGCGACCAGGCATCCAGCGCCGTGGGCAATGGCATTGTGGAAGCCGGCATCGTCTCGTGTACGCTGGGCACCTCCGGCGTGGTCTTCGCGCACATGGAGAAAGTGGCATACGATCCAGCCGGCCGCGTGCACACGTTCTGTCATGCGGTGCGCGACAAGTGGCACGTGATGGGGGTGACGCAGGGCGCGGGCTTGAGCTTGCAATGGTTCCGCAATCAACTCGCGCCCGGCACGGAATACGATGCGTTGACGGAGGAAGCCGCCGCCGCTCCCATGGGCGCGCAAGGCCTCTTCTGGCTGCCTTATTTAATGGGCGAGCGCACGCCCCACCTGGATGCCACCGCGCGTGGCGGCTGGATCGGTCTGACCGCCAGGCACCGGCGCGCCGACCTGATCCGCGCCGTCATCGAAGGCGTCTCCTACAGCCAGCGCGACTGCCTGGATATCATCGAAGAGCTCGGCGTTGCGGTGCGCTCGGTGCGCGCTTCGGGAGGCGGCGCCCGCAGCGCTTTCTGGCGCGGTTTGCTGGCCGGCATCTTGAATAAACAGGTGGTCACGCTCGAAACGCAGGAAGGTTCGGCCTATGGAGCCGCGCTGCTGGCGCTCGCCGGCACGGGCGAGTACGCCTCGGTTCCGGAAGTCTGCCGCGCCACGATCCGCGAAGTGGATTCCATCGATCCGCCCCCCGCGGAAGCCGCCTTCTACGCGGAAGCGCACAGAGTGTATCAGGCAATGTATCCCGCCCTGAAGCCCATCTTCACGCAAATCGCCGGTCTCGATACGTGGCGCACGCTTTAGCGCGAGCGGACCGGGGCGGTCCGTCACCAATGTCGGAAACCGGGCTCGGGTGAGGGAGAATACAGAGAGGCGCGACTGGGCAGTCAAGGCCGACGCACATATGGCGCTTTAGATGCCCGCGCTTCAGCATGGCTCCGGTTACCAGGCGATCACCTGTTTGGCGGCGCGCCGTCGGTGTCCAATCGGCGGCGGGACCCCGTTGGAGAGAGTATCAAACCATTCGCGACCGGGCCCAGCCGCGTCAATTCCCTACGAAAGCAGGATTGGCATGGCGAAAAGAACGCAGAAGTCTACATCGAAGACCCGGTCAAAGCAGGCAGGACGTGCGAAGCTGAAGCCGCAAGATTGGACGCTGGGACTAACCGTGGTGCACCCTAAGGCCGCGGCGGTGGATGTGGGTAATGCCGAGCATTGGGTGGCCGTGCCCCCGCATATGGACCCGGAGCCAGTGCGGCAGTTTCGATGCTTCACCGGCGACCTGCTGGCGCTGGCGGACTGGCTGCAACAGTTGGGGATCGAGACGGTGGCCCTGCAGTCGACGGGAGTGTATTGGATAGCGCTGCATGACATTCTTTCGGAACGCGGCATACGTGTGTTTGTAGCGAACGCGCGGGAGACCCAGAATTTACCGGGACGTAAGACCGACATCCAGGAATGCCAGTGGTTACTGAAGTTGCACGTATATGGGTTGCTGCGGAACTCGTTCCGGCCGGAGAAGAAGATCCTGGGGATGCGGACGTACTGGCGGCAGCGCCAGCA
>JBEKUO010000840.1:0-2561 GCA_049514955.1 Bryobacteraceae bacterium
TGTGCTCACCCACGAGGGTGGGCCGGCGCAGGCGATTGACCCGCTGCGCCAGCTCCGCCGCTCGGTGCTGACCTGCCTGCTTTGGGAGGACACTTTCTATGAGACGGGCAGCGAAATCGCGCAAAGCATCGCCGATCTGGTTGCGCGGGTCGATCCTCAAGCAGTAGCGGATCTGGCCATCGAGGCCCGCGACCGGCTTCATTTGCGTCACGTCCCCCTGTTCCTGGTGCGAGAGCTCGCGCGCCGCAAGCGTGTGGGCCCGATCGTGGAGAAAACGCTGGGGCACGTGATCCAGCGCGCCGACGAGCTCGCCGAGTTCCTGGCGATGTATTGGAAAGAGAAGCGCCAGCCGCTGGCCTCCGGCGTAAAGCGAGGGCTCGCTGCCGCATTCGGCAAGTTCGACGAGTACCGCCTGGCGAAGTATAACCAGGCCAACAAAATCAAGCTTCGCGACGTGCTCTTCCTGGTGCACGCCAAGCCGAAAGACGAGGCTCAGGCCGCCTTGTGGAAGCGGCTCGTGGATGGCGAATTGGCCACCCCCGACACCTGGGAGGTGGAACTCTCGGCCGGCAAGGACAAGAAAGAGACTTTCGAGCGCTTGCTGCGCGAAGGCAAACTCGGCGGCTTGGCGGTGTTGCGCAACCTGCGCAACATGCAGCAGGCCGGCGTTGACGAGTCCCTGATCCGCGCGCGGCTGGACAAAGGAATCGCACGCGCCTTGCCCTTCCGCTTCGTGACGGCCGCCGGATACGCGCCCAATCTGGAAGATGCCCTCGAGTCGGCGATGCTGCGGGGCATTGAGGATCTCCCGCTTCTTCCCGGGAAGACCGGACTACTGGTGGATGTGTCGGGTTCGATGGACGGGCACCTTAGCCGGAAGTCGGAAGCCACCCGCGTGGATGCCGCGGCCGGGCTCGCCATCTTGCTCCGTGAAAAGGCGGAGCGGGTGGTCTTCGCCACGTTCTCCAACCAGGTGGCGGTCATCCCTCCGCGCCGGGGCTTTGCGCTGCGCGACGCGATCAAGGAGTCCCAGCCGCACCAGGGCACCTACCTCCGCCGCGCCTTGGAGATGCTCCGGGACGGTCAGGGGAGCGGTTGGCGGGATCTCGACCGCGCGATTGTGATCACCGATGAGCAGTCGCATGACGGCATCCTGCCGGCGTTCACTAAACTGGCCTACGTCGTGAATGTGGCGCCTTACAAGCACGGCGTCGGCTACCGCGACGGCTGGTCGCATATCGATGGCTGGTCCGAGCGGGTGATTGATTTCATCCGCGAAACGGAAGCCGACGCGGAATGAGCGAACCAGCGTCATTGCCGCGGTTCCTTACTCCTGAAGAGGTGGCTGGCCTTCTACGCGTCAGCCGCCGCACGGTTTATAACTGGCTCCGCTCGGGACAGCTCCCCGCTCTGCGCATCGGTAAGGTCTGGCGGGTACGCCGCGAAGATATCGAGCCGCGGGGTGTCAGTACGTAACGTGGCGCAAGCTTCAGCTTGCTGCGGTGAGCTTCAGTTCGCCGTCTTGAGTCTCTACACTTGCCGGCCCGAGTGGGGCAGGCGCTTCCGCCTGCCAACCCCATGTTTCAGCTCGCCGTCTTGAGTCTCTACACTTGCTGGCCTGCTGGCGACAGGTGGGGCAGGCGCTTCCGCCTGCCAACCCCATGCTTCAGTTCGCCGTCTTGAGTCTCTACACTTGCTGGCCTGCTGGCGATAGGTGGGGCAGGCGCTTCCGCCTGCCAACCCCATGCTTCAGTTCGCCGTCTCCCTCAGTACGTAAACTCCGCCTTCACCACTTCATCCTCCAGCGAGTGCCGCAAACTAAACCCCAGCTTCTCGCAGATGCGCATGACATCGCGGTTGTCCGGCAGGATATCCGCCTTCAACTTGCTGAGCTTCTCATCCGCGCCCACCACCATCAAGCGTGAGAGCAGCTCTTTGCCAAGCCCGCGCCCGTGGAACTGGTCGCTGATCAGCACGGCCACTTCCCCATCGTTGGTGCCGAGGATTCTCGTCAGCCGGCCGACCCCCAGGATCTCGTGCTCGCCCGTGGTCGGGTTGCGCCGCTCGGCCACCAGCGCCATTTCGCGGTCGTAATCGATGAAGCAGATGCGCGTGAGCCGCTCGTGCGCCACGCGTTGCGACAGGTTCATCAGGTGGAAGTAACGCAGGTAGACGCTGCGCTCGGAGAGCGTGGCGTGGAATTTGACCATCTTCGGCTCGTCCTCCGGGCGGATCGGCCGTATGATCACCAGGGCGCCATCCTTCATGCTCCAGGGCGAAATGTAGCGGTTCGGATAGGGCCGAATCGCTGGCTTGGGAAGCTGCTCCTCGCGGACCTCGGGCCCATGCACGACCACGCGCGCGTCCAGAGCCAGCAGGCGGTCCGGAGTCGCCAACAGCGGGTTGATATCGATCTCCTTGATCCAAGGCTGCTCGACCACCAGGCGGCTGAAGCGCACCATCACCTGTTCGAGTTCCGCCAAATTCACCGGCTTGCGGCCGCGCACGCCCCGCAGGGCTTTGTAGATCTTGGTCTGCTCCATCATGCGGCGCGCCAGCGT
>JBEKUO010000841.1:0-2555 GCA_049514955.1 Bryobacteraceae bacterium
GGCGCGACTTCGGCCAGCCTGGCGGCCAGCGCCTCCGCAATTTCGGCGGCCTTGGCCGGGACCCACACGCCCGATGCATTGATACACGACCGGCCGGAGTTTTCCAGGACGGAGGAAACCATCACGTCGAGATACTGCTCCCATTCGCCGATGCAGTCCTCGCCGATCACGATCTTGCTGTAGCCCGGGCCGTGGACTTCAATGCGCGGATCGCCCTGCCACGGCCGCGTGGAGGCCACATCGCCGAACACCATGCCGCGGCCGCAGAGGCGCAGAATCTCGGCGCCGCCCGCGTGGCCGGCCGGATAATATCCGAACACTTCCGGCGGCGCGCCGGCGTGAATCAGCGCCTGGACGATGCGATAGGGAGTCCACGGTTCGGCGCTGCCAGGCTTCAGCACCAGCGGCGTCTTCAGGGCAAACGCGGGCGCCCACAGCGAATGCACGCCGGGCGAATTACTGGGCAGCACCACGCCCAGCGACTCCCCGCGCGGGAAGTAGCTCATGGCGCCCGCATAGCCCGTGTCGAGCACGTCCAGATCGAGGTTGCGCGTAAGGCCGTTGACCACCGTTTCCATCTCCGCCAGCACGGTGCGGATCTTGTGCAGGTTCTTGCGCACCATGACGTGCGGCAAGCCGGTGGTGGCGGAGACCTGCCGCACATAATCTTCGGGCGATTGCAGTGTGTCGCCGAGCGGCAGGGCGGAGGTGGCGAAAAGATCCGCCGCGCGCGCGCAGATTCCGAACAATTCCCGCGATTTGAAGTCCGCAAGGATTCCGCGGGCGTTGGACAGGTCGCGCAGATCGCGGCGGATCAAGCCGGCGTTGGCCTGGCTGATTTCGACGAACGGCTCGCCGGTGCGATAGTGCGGCGTCCGTATGGTATCGAGGCTGCGGTAGGGCTGGCCCCGCCGCAAAAGCGGTATGTGCACTGTCTCGCCCATCAATAGACGCCTTCAACCACGGTCTTCTGGAACCTGGAGAACGGGCGCACGTTGCGCACGCCGTCCCAAGGATACGTTATATATGACGGCTCCCGCTCCGCCTCGTCTCGCTCCAAAAAACGCGGCATGAAGAACTCGCGCGTAAGCGTGGTGAGGCGTACACGCCCGGTTTGGCCGTAGCCGACCAGGCGGGAGGGATCGTCGGGATCGACGACTTCGATCATGGCGCGCGGCGACGGCGGGTAATAGATGATGTCGTAGCTGTCTTGGGGCCCGCGCGGTTTGTGTACCGCCAATCCCATCAGCGTGTTCCCGTATGTGGGCGCGAAGTAGACCCCGTCCAGCAGTTCCTCGACGGCGAATCGATGGAACTGCGGCGTCATCTCGGTGCCGCCGCAGAACACGCCGCGGACACCCATTTTGGCGAGCGACACTTTTTCGCACAGCGCCTCGAGCAGTTTGGGAGTGGTGAACAGGCAGCGTATGTTGTCGTGCGCGCGTAGCAAGGTGAGCGCCTGCTCGACGACGTGTTGCTTGTACGCTTCGGCCTCGTCGATTTTTCCGCGCTTGATGAGCTTGATGACCCAGCGCGGATCGAGATCGGTCATGAAGCAGATGCCGCCGCGAAACTGCGCCAGGTGCTCGATGGCTAGCCGCAGGCGGCGCGGGCCGCTGGGCCCCACCATGAGCCAGTCGGAGCCGCGGGGAAAGGCGTCGTCCGGCAGAGTGGCGCTGAAGGCCTCGTAGTCGATGCGGAAATCGTCGATCGAGATGCGGGACTTCGGCACGCCGGTGCTGCCGCCGGTTTCGAAAACATAGATGGGCCGACCGGCGTAAGCTTTGGGGACCCAGCGCCGGACAGGCCCGCCGCGCAGCCACTCGTCCTGGAAGAAGCCGAAGCGGTCGAGATCGTCGTAGGCGCGGATTTCGGTGCGAGGATCCCAGTCGAGTTTCGCGGCATAGTCGAGCCAGAAGGGGCAGCCGGTTTCGGGACTGAAGTGCCACTGGACTATTTCGCGCGTCCAGGCGTCGAGGGTCGCGCGCGCGGTTTGGGTTTTGGCGATGAGTTCGGTTTCGGTGAGAGGGGCCACGGGTTCTTTTAGTTTAGTATGACGGGTGTGGTGGGCGGGAGGGGGTGAGGGGAGAGCGGCTCGGTCGGTTCGGCTGAGGAGGTTGCCGGCATATGCATATACTTATCAGTATGTGATAATGATGGTTCGTGGAGCCCGATCCGTCCCTTGATGCCCTGCTCGAACTGGATGGGCAGGTATTGGTGATCGACCCGGAGACCAGGCACTGGGTCCGATTCGTTGTCCGCCGCGTTCCGGTGCGCGAGGCGAAGCCGCATGGCCTCGACTGCTCGCTGACGCTGCATGGTCCCGATGGGGAACGTTTGATAGGCTTCGACAATGCGCATCCGGTGAGGGGCCGGTCGGGTCCGGGCGGAAAACCCGGCTCGACGTTCGATCACAAACACCGGCTGAAGACGGCGCGCAGACGCTCAATAGAAGGATGTATATCGACCAGCTTGACGTTCGATCACAAACACCGGCTGAAGACGGTGCGTCCGTACGAGTACCAAGACGCGGCGACTCTACTCGCCGACTTCTG
>JBEKUO010000842.1:0-4292 GCA_049514955.1 Bryobacteraceae bacterium
GCTTGGCAGGTCCAACGTAGCCGTTATTGTCCGGGATCGCCTCGGCCATGCTCACGAGGACCACGGAGTTCGGCGACACTGTCACTACGGGCGCTGCAACGGTCTGGATCACAACGTTCGCCTCGACGATCTCGAAGGTCACGCCCAAGGTGCCGCCCCAATTTCCCGTTTGAAACACGGCATAGTAAAATTCCCGCTGATTAGGCGGGATAAAGTGGTATGGCTGGAGCGCGACCGAGCCGTTGGGCACTCCGTAGCAGCCATTGGCGCCGCCGGGGTTAGCGCAGGGCAACGTTCCATTACCCTGGCTAATACCCGCAAACGCCTGCACTACCTCCGCAACGGTCCCGCTTTCACTGCCAGCTTGCAGTTGGCACGTAAAAACAGCGGTCGTGACCGAAACTATCAACGCTAGCCCTCGCATAGCTGATCTCCTCTCTATAAAGAAGATATATTCCGACTCCCGTGGAAGCCGAAGACGGATCGCCGCGTCGCCGTGTCGCCGCGTCGCACGCACCCCTATTGGCCTGCGTGCGCGCCTTCCGGCGGGGCAGTAGCCGGCTCAGTCGCTCCGCGATGGCACGTGTAGCAGGTCACATGCATCTTGCCGTCGGGAAACTTGGCGTTGATCTCGTGGGCCATGAGCAGCATTTCCCGCGCGGTCTGCTTGTGCGGATTATCGTCGCTCGAGAAATCGCCTTTCATATGGCAGAAGTCGCACTTCACACCGAGCGCCGTCTGAAACGCCTGCATGACTCGCATCAGGTTCTCAGCCTTCAAGATCTTCAAGTTCTTGGGCGCGGGCATCTCGTGCGCGGGACCCTCGGGATGCTCTTGCGCGAGAGCCGCCGCCGAAAGAAGCACAGCCATAAACAGGAGTCTCATAGGCCACCATTATGACACGGGCGAGATGGGTTTCCGGACCTGAAGAGGCGGATTCACAGCGCCGCGGCCAGCACCTCTCCGGGATCGGGCTTGCCGCGCTTGGCGTAGCGAATCGCACCGTCAGGCCCGATCAGGTAGACGGTGCGCTTCACGAAAAGTCCGTTAGCTCGATAGAGAGCCGCGACTTTCTGTCCCGCGTCCACCAGCAGCGGAAATGGGAAGCGATGTTTCTCCTGAAATTTGCGGTGACTCTCGGCGCTCGCCGGATTGACTCCGAAAACCTGCGTGTTGTGCTGGCGCGCCTGCTCCCACTGGTCGCGGAACTCGCACAATTGCTTGCGGCAAACCGGCGTGTCGTCGCCAGGATAGAACACCAGCACCACGTTGGAGCCGCGCAACTTCGAGAGAGTCACACTCTTAGCGCCCTGCGCCGGCAGGGTGAAATCCGGGGCTTTTGAGCCTACCGCCAAGGGGTCCGAGAAGAGCCAGTCGAGCATTAGAATCCTTCCCACACATACGCCGAAAAGTTGCGGATAGTCTCAAACCCCACGTCTTCGTACAGCTTGATGGCTTCGTCGTTCGAAGCTGTAACCGTGAGGCTGGTCTTGCGGCAACCGGCCGCGCGCAACGCGGCGAGGGACTGCCGCAGCAGTTCGTAACCCACGCCCGCTGCGCGCACCCAGGGAGCCACGCAGATTTGCGTGATGTGCCCGCAATAGGGCATCACCAGGCTGGCCAGGCAGATGCCGCACATGCGTCCGCTGATGCGCTCGAACGCGGCCATGGAGGCGGGCTTGAAAAACGAGCCGCATCCGGGATACTGCACGATGTTGAACAGAAAGCGCCGCGCGCCGGCAACCGAGCGGTATTGATCGTTGATCCGGCTGTCCACATGGCCCAGATAAGCGGCGGCGATCAATTGGGCGGCGGCCTCCTGGTGGTGGTCGGCCCACTTCTCGAAATAAACGCGGCCCGCCGCCGGCGGCCGCCGCACCGGCCCCAGCGTGTGCCGCTCCAGATCGAGCATCATGAAATTCCGCTCGAAGGTGCTCAGATAGCGCGACATGGGCATGGACCTATGCGCCGCCGAGTACGCCATCATCAACTGCGATTCGATGCGGCTGATTTGCGGCGCCCCGATCATGGAGTCCAGGACGCACTCCAGCAGCCGGTTCTCGCTCTCCACGCTGCGCAGCGCTTCCCGCACGAAGAGATCGCCAATCAGCCCCTTGTGTTCTTCCAGCACGTAGTAGGCGTAGCCGGCGGCCTCGCTTTCCTCGACCAGTGCGACGCCGTTCAAGGCGCGCATGTCCACAAACCGGCGCACCAGGTCGGCCGATTTGCCGAAGTCCCAATCCAGGAGATCCCGCCAGGTGGCCACTTCCTCGTCGAGCAACGGTTCCAGATCTTCGGAGCGCAACTGCCGCAGATCTACGAGGCTGGGGCTGTGCGCTTCAGGTGCGGGTTCAAGGCGCGCAGCCATGCGACGGCTATTGTAACACTGGCTGCGAAAGCGCGCCGACTAAGTTAGTTAAGTTGTCAAGGCAAAGTAGAAACTTCCGCTTCCCAGCAAAGTAGAACGTTCCGGTTGTGTGTGGCCCCGCGGGAGGGGCATGGTAATCTGGGCGTGCCGGTGAAGCGGAGACGGGCTCTGGTGGACTCATCTGCGGACGATGAGCAAGGGCGTGGTCCTCCCGACGCGTTCTTCTACCTGGGCTCGGGGCCGACCAGCGGGAGGCGGTTCGGTCTCGCCCCGGGGTTTGGTTTTGCTTGGACCACATCGGACCAGATAGATTCCGCCATGCCTTTAAAAACGCATATTGAGATCTCAGTATGAGGCTTTGCAGTTTAGGAGCTAGGTGGCGTGGAAGGGATCGTCGCAAACTCTCCTTCAACGAGGAAGAAATCCCCCGGCTTACCGGCCGGTCGTGCGGAGAGTTTCCCGGTATAGGGCGAACTTTGCCTTCCCGCCATCTTCTCCATCTGATAGCCTGCCTTGTGGTCGGCGAGCCTGGCGGAAGTATGTGCGTCACGCGCATTAGTCGATGACCTGCCACAGCGGTGGAGCCGGCTTGTTCCAGAAACCATCCATCCAGTGGCTTTTGCCTCCGGCGTTATGATCCTTTCGGACCTCTTTGTACGGTAGGATTTTGGGCGCCGCTGGCGGTTGAGCGCCGCACTCCTGAATTCGCACGTAGCGGCCCTGATAGCGGCCTTTCAACTCGCCGTTCAGCCATAGTTCCACACGCAGGTTCTGCCGCTTCATCCCCACTTGCACATCCTCGCGGGCAATCTGATAGTGCTTGCCGTAATAGGGAAAGGTGTAGTTGTTGGTGATGACCCGCTGCTCGACGTGGCTGAGCGCGGAGCCCAATTCGAAACCCTCTGCCAGCGGGCGATGCAGATCATCCGGGCCGCTGGCCGGCCGCGTGAATTTGGCGTTCCATTCCGGCCAATATTCCTTCTCCAAAAAATCGTTGGCCGCTTGCATGGTCTTCACCTTCGCCAGGCGCAGTTCCTTGATCAGCCGGTCCTGGTCGGTGAGAAAGCTCCGCTCCACGCGCCCTTTGGCTTGCGGCGAATAGGCGGCAATCCAGCCAATCCCCAACTCCCGCAGCGCCCGGCCGATCTGCGTCAGACGGTCCGCCGCGCGCTGTTGTTCCTTGCTCTCCCCAGGCCGCGGCGCCACCGTGAACATGGAATCGCGGTCGGTATAGTAGTCCACCGCGCGCCCAAACCGCTCCACATATTCCCACAGCACGCCCATGTTCTCGCGCGTGCCGTCACGGGCCACAAAGCGCCCCCAACTCCGGCTGGTGGCATCGTCGATCATCCGCACCAAGTGATGCACCGGTTCCCCTCGCCCTTCCAGCCAGTCGTGGTCGGAAGTGTCCCACTGCACCAACTCCCCGTAGTGGCTCCGCCGCGGCCGCCACTGGTGCACCTCTTTCACCTTGCGCCCCTTGCTTTGCCAGATGCCCTCGGCGATCATCCACTGGCGGACCGTCTCCTTGCTGACCCGGATCTGATGCCGCTTGGCCAATTGCTCCGAGGCGAACGTCGGCTTGAAATCGTGCCAGTCCGCCGACTTGACGATCTCCATCGCCCGCCCCCGAATCTTCTCGTCGACGCGCCGGTTCGACGGCCGCCCACGTAATCCGTGGACCACCACGGCATCGCCTTTCTCCTTCATTTCCGCCAGCAACGCTCGCACCCAGCGGTCGCTGATTCCCATCTGCTCGGCCGCCTTCCTCTGCGTCACATATCCATCCCTGGCACGCTTTAACCAATCCAGCCAGTCTCGTTCCTCTTGGCTCATCGCAATACGTTCCATCCCTCCAGCCTCGCGGCTGTCAAGAGGAACGTTCTACTTTGCCCAAATAGGAATTTCTCACTTTGCCGCGACA
>JBEKUO010000843.1:0-3547 GCA_049514955.1 Bryobacteraceae bacterium
AATGTGGGATAGTCGTCGGTCACTACGGCAGCCGCGCGGGCCGCCAGACGGTAGAGCGCGTCATTCGGGTCGGAGCGCCGCCTGCGCAGGTAGAACGTATATCCGATGCCCAGGGTAACCAGGCGCTCGGCGGTCTCCGGAACGCCCTCCAGGATGAAGCGGTGGAAGCGATCGCTGGCGTAGGGATAAGAACAAGTCAGGCCTTCGTAGAAAAGCACTCGCAGATCGAGCCGGTTGGCGAGTTCCACGGCGAACGCCAGCGCATGGTTAGCATCGGCGCGGCGGTTCATCTGCGACCAGTAGAGAACATACTCGGCGCCGGGCCGTATGCCGGCGGAGTTTAGCTGACGGACGCGATCATGCATCTTGCTATTTGATGGCTGGCGGCGCGCTGCGGCTACAATGAAAGGACGATGCGGGCCTGGAACCGGGCGAAACTGCTGTGGGGCTACCTGGCGCGGCGTTCGACGCTGGCGGCGATGCCGGTGGAGTACATCGTCGAGACCACCGCCAAGTGCAATCTCTATTGCCCCATGTGCCCCCGCGAAACGCACCTGCAACCCAAGGCGGATATGTCCGATGATGTCTTCGAGCGGCTGGTACGGGAATCCGGCAGCACGGCCGAGCACATGATGCTGATCGGGCTGGGTGAGCCGTTCATGGACAGGCGGATCTTCGAGCGCATCGAGTTCTGCCACCGGCACAGCATCTCGACTCTGCTTTCGACGAACGGGACCTTCCTGGATGAGCGCCTGGCCGGGAGGCTGCTCGAATCGCCGTTGGAGCAGATCACGTTGAGCTTCGATGGCGCCAGCAAGGAGAGCTTTGAGTTCTATCGCAAAGGGGCGAAGTTCGAGAAGGTGCGCGATAACTTCGTGCGGTTCGCGAAGATGAAGCACGCGCGGCGTTCCAAGATGCAGGTGGTGGTCCAGATGGTGCGTATGGAGCGCAACGCGGGCGAGGTCGCGGAGTTCGTGCGGTTCTGGCGCGGCGTGCCGGGCGTGGACCAAGTGCGAATCAAGGAAGACGAGACCAACCTCATGCATCCCGACTTGTGGCGCGGTCCGATGTATGTGAAGCAGAACGGAGACGTGTATCCGTGTTGCCAGAGCTACATGCTGGATGGCGCGCCGCTCGGCAACCTTGCGGAACAGCCGCTGGAACGGCTCTGGAATTCCGACCAGATGCAGAGCATGCGCCGCGCGCACGTGAGTGGGCGGGCCGGCGAGATCGATGTGTGCGCGCGCTGCTGCACGACGATTCCGCATCCGGCGCTGGTGGCGGGCAGCCTGATGGTTCACGGTAAGACCGTGCGCAGACTGCTGCCGGTGATTGAGCGGCTGGCCTATTATTCGAGGGTGCCGGGGAAGTTGCTGCGTCCACCGGCGCCGGTGCCGCGTGCGGTGGAACTGGTGCAGATCGAGGGCGGGCCAGGGACGAAGACCGCTCCCTGATGGCGCGTGGACGGAAACGGTGTTGGCAGGCGAAAGCGCCTGCCCCGCGCGGGGACGGAAACGCTCTTGGCAGGCGGAAGCGCCTGCCCCACCGGGGACTAAGACCACTCCCTGATGGGCGAGCAAGAGGCTCGCCTGCGCCGGCTGAAGCCGGCGCGGCAGGCAGGAGTGCCTGCGCCAAGGCTGCTATTTCTTGGCGGCCAGGGCCTTGATTTCGTCGGGCAGATCGAAGCGGTTGGCGGGAATATCTTCGTTGCGCTTGACGCTTTCGATCTTGATCACGATGTCGGTGCTGGGGACCTTTTGCGTGATGGTGTGCGGCATGAGGATGCCCGCTTCGTCGCGATAGTCGCTCAGCCCGATTTCGACGGTGACGGGCCCGTCCGCGGTGGAAGTCGGCAGAATTGTCTTCACGAGCAGGCCGGAGCTTTTGTCGTAAAAGCGGGTTTCCGGGCTTCCCTCTTTGGGCGTGAGAGTGAGTTTGTAACAGGGCTTGCCGGCGACGTCTTCGGATCCCGCCAGTTCGACCTTCGAGAAGTAGTCCTGCCAGTGTAGCTCGGCAGCCAGCGAAGCATTACGCATCGCGACCGCGCGCTCGTCGCCCTTTTTGATGCGGGCGCCTTCCATGCCGTTGACGGCCCACGCTACCTCTCCGTTAAATCCTTCTTCAGCTTTGCCCATGCCGGAGAAATCAATGAGTGTGTAACTCTTGTCCGGTAGTGCCCGGTACATCGTGATAGTGCCTTTCAAGCCCATGCTACTGAGCTCGAGTGTTCCGGTCAAAACCTCGGTCTTGATTTTCTCGTAGGCCGCCTTGCCGCCGGTGGCTTCGATGGCCTTGTCCATAATGGCTTCGGGCTTGGGATCTTCGGCGGGAAGCGCAGCGGGAATCAACAGCAAAAGCGCGGGAAGCGCGTTGTAAAAGCGGAGTCGCATAACGGTTTGGATTGCCTTTCGCTTCAGATGGTATCACGGGGCGCTCCCGGGACGAGCTTTGCTCGCCGTGTTTGGTGGCTGGTGGATGGTGGTTGTGTCCGCTGCGGCCGGAAATAGCCCATCTCCAGGGGCTGGTGGCCGGGGTTGTGTTTTCATTCATGGCGCAGCGCCTCTATTGGTGCGATCGAGGCGGCGCGGCGCGCGGGTACGAATGCGGAGAGTATACCGAGGGCTACGAGCACCGCGATGGTGGACACGAGTGTGATCGGATCGTTCGGCTGCACGCCATACAGCAATGAGGCGCTGATACGGCCGGCGGCGAGCGACAGCGGGAGTCCGATGAGGATGCCAAGCGCGATCAGGAGCAGACCGTCACCGAGCACCATCCATTTGATCCGGGCCGGGGCCGCGCCGAGAGCGATGCGCAGACCGATCTCTCCGGTGCGCCGCGCGACTGCATAGGCCATCACTCCATAGATGCCGACGGCCGCCAGGAGCAACGCGAGGAGGCCGAAGAATCCGCTTAGGGTGGCGATCATGCGATCGAGGAATATGGAATCGTCGATGCGCTCGCGGAGGGTGCGCGGCTCGACGAGAGCGACTTCCGGATCGAGGTTGCGCAATTCGCGCCGGATCATGGGGACCAGGGCATCGGGCGGAAGCGGCGCGCGAACCAGCAGCGGCGGATCGAAGGCGAGGGGGCCTTGCTTGCCCTGGGTAAAGGGCACATAGACGGTGGACTCCGCCCGGCTACGCAGACCATTGTGCAGGATGTCGCGCACCAGGCCGACGATGTAAGTGGGCTCTCCGCCTTCGGGCTTAGAGTCGTCGAAGCTCAACACGCGGCCCACGGGGTCAGGCACGCCGGGTAGGAACTCGCGGACGAATGACTCGTTCACGACAGCGATTTTGCGCGTGGCGCGCATGTCACTTTCGTCGAACTCGCGGCCGCGCAGGGGACGGCTGCCGATGGTTGCGAAGTAGGCGGGTCCCACACCTTGTTCGGCGACTTCGACACCTTCCTTGGCTGTGCGGGCGGAGCCGGGCACGCGGATGCCGCTCGACCAGTTGCCGCTCAGGTAGGGCCCTGGAAATCCGTAACTGAGCGACACGACACCTGGCAGAGAAGCCACTCGGGCCGAGATTCTTTCGCGGAG
>JBEKUO010000844.1:0-2539 GCA_049514955.1 Bryobacteraceae bacterium
TCGTCGAACTGGCGCTCACCCGCTTCGCCAAGGTGCCCTTCACGTGCTCCTATCTTCCGGGGAAAGCGAATCTCAAGATCATGTTCGGCGTCTATTGGGGGATGCTGATCATGTTGTCGGAGCTGATCACGGGATTCGAACAGACCGCGCTGCGCGACCGGTCGACTTACGCCCGGCTGATGACGGTTACGCTGGGGGCCTGGCTGGTGGCCGCCTGGCGCGCACGCGGCGTACGCGCTGGAATCCCCGCACTCCGCTTCGAAGAACAGCCGGAACCCGCGCTGGTTGGCCTTGGCCTGGCGGGCCGAAATGACTGATGCGCCATCGCTTCGTCTTCAGACCTGAGGATTCGTCTCCCCAAGTCCGGACCTATAGCGTGCTGTGGCGAGCTTCAGTCCGGCGAGTTCCGACCGTGGGCTGAAGCCCACGGCAGCACTCTGAAGCGTGCGCCACAGCTATCCTGGATATGGATATCCCTTCGCCAGCACATCCTTCAGTTCCGCATCGTATCCGTAGATGTCTTCAAAGAAGCGCACCTCGCCGTTCTCCAGCGCCACCGCGGTGCCATATAGGATCAGCACGGGAATTGGTTTGGCGAGATTTATTTGCTCGGAATGGTCGCCGTTCATGGCGGCCTCGATGCGCTCCTTCGTCCACTCCGGCTTGTCGCGCAGCACCCACTGCGCCAGCCCCACGATATCCTGCACGCGCACGCAGCCGTGGCTGAAATCGCGCCGGGACCTGCTGAACAGCTCCGTCGACGGCGTGCTGTGCAGGTAGACGTTATATTCGTTCGGGAAGAGGAACTTCGCCAACCCCAGCGCGTTCTTGGGACCCGGCCGCTGCCGCACCTGGAGCCGTCCGGCGCGAAGCTGCTGCAGCACGTCGGGGCTGACCGTGCTGGCGGCCACCACCTCTCCCTTGTTGTTGTACACTTCGAGATCCTGCTTCACCAGGTAGCCGGGATCCTTCTGCAGCTTGGGTACGATCTCGCTTTTCTGTATGCTCGGCGGCACATCCCAGTACGGCCGGAAAATCACGTACCGCATCATGTTGGCAAACACCGGCGTCTTGTGGTGATAGGCCTTCCCCACCACTACCCTGCTTTCGAACCCGGTGTGGCTTTTGTCGTCCCATCCGCGCAGCACGAACTCCGGGATGTTCACGATGATGGGCGGGCGGGGGAATTCGTGCGGCGCCCAGCGCCAGCGCTCAAGAGTCAGGCGCAGTTGCTCCAGCCTCGCGCTGAGCGGGACATTGAGTTGCTTCACGGTATCCGCGTCCAGCCGGCCGCTGGGATCCAGGCCATGCCGGATCTGGAAGTGTTTCACCGCGGCCACCAAAGCGCCGTCGTACACCTGCGGGTCGGTATTCACAACCGCGTCGGCAGGCAGGTCGCCCACCAGGTGCAGCAGACGCACCAGCCTGGGCGCGCCCGCGTAACTGTCTCCGGATTTCACCGGCTTCTTCGGTACGGGCAACTGCTCGCCGTCGTCTTTCTTGGCGAGATCCTGATAAGTCTTCACTGCCTCCTGCATGCGCCGGTAACCCTCGAACGGAGGCTCCACGGCGTAAAGCATCGCCGTGATGTGATCCGGCTCCAGGTCCACCAGCCGCTGCCGCAGCAGGTCCTGCAGCTTGTACTTCTTGCCCTCGATGTCCAATCCGAAATGGAAGGTCTTGGGGTTCACTTTGCCGATGTGCAGATCCGAGATATAGCGCATGGTGCACACGGTCATCGCCAGATCGAATTTTGCCATATCGTCGTCCGAGGGCGCGGGGTTGGTCTGCTTGAGGCGCGCGATCCGGGCGGGCCAGCGGGAAGCGTCGTAGTCTTCGCCGGTGAGACCTTTGTCCTCCGCTTGCGTAAATACTTGCGCGATCGCCACGGCTTGCGGCGATGCCTGATTGTTGCGCACCCAAGCGAGAGTGTAGCCGGCCGGCTCATAGAAGTCCTTGATGTGGGCGCGATAGTCGCTGAAGTCCGGCCAGCGCAGATCGGGGAGTTTGCCGGAGTCGACCAACTGGCGCAGGGACGCTTCGCCGGCGGGAGACAGATGCTGGGCGGGCGCGGGCGTCTGCGCCGGGGCCTGCGACGGCGCCTGCGGCGAAGGTTTTGCCGCGGCGCTGTCGGTGCGGGTCGGCTGCCCCTGCGAGCAACTTGCCAGAATCAGCGGAAATAAGATTAGGCCCACTCGGCCCTGACGTTTTGTGATGATGTTCATGCCGCGCTCCGTGTTTGCCACCGTCCATTTCAGCATTGCCGATGCCCGGAACGCAATTGGCGACCAGTCCGGTTGGCAGGCGAAAGCGCCTGCCCCACATGGCTATAAACCCTTCAGCAGTGCTGGTTGACAGACGAAAGCGTCTGTCCCACCTCAGCTTAAACGGTCCACACTTCGGAAAGTGCCCGCTTGAAGTTCTCTCCCAGAATGAGCTCAATGCTTCGGCTGGAGTAATTCCGCCGCACCAAACCTTCCGTGAGATCGAAGATCTTCTTTGCGTAGTCGATCCCGTCCAGGTCGAATTTCCTCGCGGA
>JBEKUO010000845.1:0-2525 GCA_049514955.1 Bryobacteraceae bacterium
ATACGCGATGGCATGCACCAGCGCGTCCATGGGATTGTTCCGGAATTTGGCGAAGAAGTTGGTGACCTCCTCGTCGTTGAGCACGTCGCAGCGGTCTCCCTGGACTCCTGGGTTGTCCTTCAGCAGCAGCCGCACGCGGCTGAAAAATTTCTGCTGGTAGCCAATGAATACATGGGCGCCGTGTTCCGCGAACCTTTTGGCGATGGCCCATGCCAGGCTCGATTCGTCCGCAACGCCCAGTACCACGACATTCTTGCCTTCCAGCCCCAACCCGCGGTGGTCCGATGCCATCATCTTTGAGCAGTCCTCGTTTCTCTAAAATAACGCAGTTCTGCTCTCAGTATGGAAGGCGGTTTGGCCGGGCCGGACCTGAGTTCGAGATCAGGCGACGCGCTGGACGGCCCTGGAAATGAGGTTGGCTAGCTCGGGAGGCCTCTTCATACGAATCAGCCTTATTTCCTCCAGCAGCCGAATAGCCCGGTCGAGTTCGGTCCGGCGCCGGTGGAGCTTCAGAAGTTCCGCGTCCGGGGGAGTAGACATGCGGTGTAGCGTCATTTTGTTTCAGGTAGCTCCTTAAACGTATTTAGGTGTTTTCCCTATTAAGCACGTGTAGAACTACGGTATACTAGGTAATATCTGGTACAAACCCCCCATTTGCGGGTATCGGCATAACTCTTGTGGGGGGTGTGTGAGATTTCCATAGGCTATCAGCCACTTTAGCCTCGCCCCGGCAGCCTCGGGCGGCGGCTGAACTATTCAGAAAAACCTGGGGCGTGGCCTGCACCATTCCGTTCCGCCGGTCGGCACTCCCCGCAGACGTCCGTCCCCTGGCGCGCTACAGTGATTCTATGCGGAACTCCAACGGCCTCCTGGTCTTGACCCTGATGGCCGTCTCCCGTGCGGCGGGTGCCGCGGCATCCGTGGAAGCCGCCCATATCCGCCTCGAATTCGACCCATCCCTGCACAGCCGCGTGATCGCCCGCTTCGACGGCAAAGAAACTCCCCTGGGCCCTTTCACTGCGTCTGAGTTCATTCGGGTGGGTGGCGCGGACATACGCGATTTCGCTCTTACCTCGCAGCAGACGTCCTCCGTCCAGGACCAGCTTGGCGGCGGCCGCCGGCTGGTGCTGCGCGGGCTTTCCGGTCCCATCGAAAAAACTGTCACTATCGATTCCTACCCGGCTTTTCCAAACATGTTGTTCCTAACCGTGGAATACACCAACCAGAGCAGCGCCGCCGTTTCCGTGGATGGTTGGACCAGCAACGGCTACCAAATCGACGCCGAGCCGGGAGCCGGCCAGCCGCCCTTCTGGTCGCTCCAAAGCGGATCTTACGAGAAACGTCCCGATTGGGTCGTTCCGCTCCAGCCCGGATCCCACCAGCAAAACTACCTGGGGATGAATGCCGATGACTACGGTGGCGGCACGCCCGTAAGCGATGTCTGGCGCAAGGACGCCGGCCTCGCCGTAGGGCACCTCGAGCTCGCACCGAAGCTGGTCTCTCTGCCCATCGCTATGCCGTCTCCGCAGTTCGCAACCGTTGCGGTGGAGTATCGGTACCCGCACCCGGAGGGCTTGCAACCCGGCCGAAGCCTGCGCACCTTTCGCACCTTTGTGGCCGTGCATCGGGGGGATTACTTCTCCACCCTGCGCGACTATCGGCGCGCCATGATGCTCGAAGGCGTCCGTTTTCCGGGCAGCCCGGATGACGGCTTCGAGCCCATCTGGTGCGCTTGGGGCTATGGCGCGGGCTTCCAACCGCAACAGCTTTATCGTGCGCTTCCCACCGTCGAGAAACTGGGATTCAAGTGGGTGGGACTCGATGACGGCTGGCAGACCTCAGCGGGCGATTGGACGTTGAACCCGGCGAAGTTCCCTGCGGGCGATGCCGACATGCGCGCGTTCGTCGCCAGGGTTCACGCCGATGGTCTGAAGGCGCAGCTCTGGTGGTCGCCGATGTCGGTGAGTCCCAAGTCGCGGCTGTTCCAGGAACATCCCGACTGGCTGCTGCTCGACCCATCCGGCGCCCGGCGCAAGATAAGCTGGTTTGACACGTACTACTTGTGCCCGGCCGTGCCCGCGGTCGTTCGTTATCACCAGCAGCTCGTGCGGAAGATGATCGGCGAGTGGGGCTTCGACGGGCTCAAAATCGATGGGCAGTTTCTGAATGCGGTTCCGCCCTGTACCAATCCGGCGCACCATCATGCCCGGCCGGAAGAGTCTGTTGAGGCCGTTCCGCAATTTTTCAAGGCCATTGCGGATGCGGCCCACGCCATCAAGCCCGGCGCGTTGCTCGAGTTATGCCCGTGCGGCACGTCTTATTCGTTTTACTCGATGCCATATTACAACATGGCCGTAGCGTCCGATCCGGAAAGCTCCTGGCAGGTCCGCACTAAGGCGAAAACCATCAAGGCGCTCATGGGAGATGCGCTGCCGTATTTCGGTGACCATGTCGAGCTCAGCGATGGCGGAAACGATTTCGCTTCCACGGTGGGCGTCGGCGGCGTCATCGGCACGATGTTTCGC
>JBEKUO010000846.1:0-2519 GCA_049514955.1 Bryobacteraceae bacterium
GCGGCGCCTGGATCTACAAGGCTGCTTCGAATGAGGAGCTCGAACGGCTGCTGGCCATGGCGCCCGTGTATAACTTCGCGAAATATGAGGTCCTGCCGCTGGCGGAGATGGGCAACCCAGCCGCGGTGCTTGGCAAGGCTGGCTAGCACGAGGTTGGCAGGAGGTTGGCAGGCGGAAGCGCCTGCCCCACCTTACAATAGAGATTGTGCGCTTTGAGATCTACCGCGCGGAAGCCGCCAGCATCCTGTCCCCCACTTCCGGCTTCATCGCCCAAGCGGGCTTCACGCATTCCCTGTCCCCGGCGCGTAATTGCACGTACGCCTGCACGTATTGCTATGTCCCCACCATGCGCATCTACGGCGGGCTGAAGCCGGACGACTGGAACCACTGGGGCCGGTTCACCACCTTCAAAAGCAACGCGCCTGAGCTGCTGCGCAAATCGCTGCGGTCGAACCAGGTGATTTACTGCTCGCCGCTGGTGGACCCTTATCAGCCGGCGGAGGAAACCGAAGGGCTGATGCCGCGGCTGCTGGATGCATTGATCGAGCATCCACCGCGGGTCTTCGCGCTACAGACGCGCGGTCCTCTCATCCTGCGAGATCTGGCGCGGTTGCGGCAACTCGCCGAGCGCACCATGTTGCGAGTGAGCTTCTCCATCACCACGGACAGCGAAATGGTCCGCCGGCTATACGAGCCGCACTGCGCGCCCGTTTCCGAGCGCCTGGAAACGCTGCGGCGTCTGCGCGCGGCGGGCATTGCGGCGCATGCGACGCTGGCACCGTTGCTGCCCTGCGATCCGGAGGCGCTTATCGACATGGCGCTCGAGGCTACGGAGCGTGATATCATCGGCGATCCGTTTCACGTACGCGCCGTGAAGAAATGCGGCGCCACCACGCGCGATGCAGCGACGCGGATCAGCCGCGCCCGTGGATTTGCGGAATGGCACGACCCCGCCTTCCAAACGGCGGTGGTGGAAAGGATGCGGCAGAGGGCCGAAGCTGCCGGCCGGAGATTCGCTACCGGCACGGAGGCTTTTTCCTGGCTTGCGGAGATCGATCATGACGGCAACAGCAAACGAAATTCTGGAACGGTTGGAAATTGAGCCGGTCAATTCCGGCGCTTGCGACGGAGACTGGATTGCAAATCCTTCGGGCGGCGAATTGGCGTCCCTCAACCCGGCCGATGGCTCCGAGATCGCGCGCGTGCGCATGGCGGGCCGCGAGGACTACGGGCGGGTGGCGCAGCGCGCCGCGGAGGCTTTCGTCCAATGGCGCATGATTCCGGCGCCTCAACGCGGCGAGATCGTGCGGGAGCTGGCCGATGAATTGCGGCATGCGAAGGCCGACCTGGGCGCCCTGGTCACGCTGGAGATGGGCAAGATCCGGGCCGAGGGCCAGGGCGAAGTTCAAGAAATGATCGACGTGGCGGATTTCGCCGTGGGCCTCTCGCGCCAGTTGTATGGACTGACCATGCACAGCGAACGGCCCGGCCACCGCATGTATGAGCAGTGGCATCCGCTGGGGGTGGTAGGAGTCATCAGCGCGTTCAATTTTCCGGTGGCAGTGTGGGCCTGGAATGCCATGATCGCGGCGGTCTGCGGCGACTGCGTGCTCTGGAAGCCTTCTTCGGATACGCCGCTGACCGCCATCGCGGTGCAGAAGATCTCGAACCGGGTGTTCGCGCGCCACGGGTTGAAGGGCGTGTTCAACCTGGTGATCGGGCGCGGCGATCCGGTGGGCGAAGCCATGCTGCATGACGCCCGCGTCCCGCTGATCAGCTTCACGGGTTCCACGCAGGTAGGCC
This sequence comes from Bryobacteraceae bacterium, assembly GCA_049514955.1. Taxonomy (GTDB): domain Bacteria; phylum Acidobacteriota; class Terriglobia; order Bryobacterales; family Bryobacteraceae; genus Bog-159. Next base: position 1,804 of record JBEKUO010000846.1, read on the forward strand.
GCCGGGTGGCTGAAACGGTGGCTCACAGGCTGGGCCGCACGATCCTGGAACTGGGCGGCAACAACGGCATCATCGTGATGGACGACGCCAACCCCGACCTGGTCCTGCGCGCGGTTCTGTTCGGCGCGGTGGGAACCGCCGGACAGCGCTGCACGACCACGCGCCGGCTGTTCCTGCAAAAAGGTATTGCCGGCAGGATGACCGACGCGCTGGTCGCCGCCTATAAGCAGGTTCCCATCGGCAACCCGCTCGACGAACACACGCTCATGGGCCCGCTGGTAAACAAACGCGCTGTGGAGGACATGATGGAGGGGCTCGCGACCGTCCGGCAGCAAGGCGGTGAGATCATTTACGGAGGCAAGCAGCTTGGCGGCTGTTTCGTCGAGCCTACGCTGGTCAGGGCCCGGCCGGACATGCCCATCCTGCGCGAAGAGATCTTCGCGCCGATCCTCTATCTGGTAGAGTTTGACGAACTCGATGAAGCCATTCGCTGGCACAACGATGTGCCGCAGGGCCTCTCCTCGGCGATGTTCACCACCAACCTGATTTCGTCCGAGCGCTTCCTCAACCACGCCGGCAGCGATTGCGGTATCGCCAATATCAATATAGGGACAAGTGGCGCGGAAATCGGCGGCGCCTTCGGCGGCGAGAAGGACACTGGCGGCGGCCGCGAATCCGGCAGCGACTCCTGGAAAGCCTACATGCGCCGCCAGACC
>JBEKUO010000847.1:0-2514 GCA_049514955.1 Bryobacteraceae bacterium
GAGCGCACTTCTGAAACCGACCCCTAAGCGTGCCATCCTTGAAACGGGTCGAATTGCCTCTTTATGGCGAGTACAGCTTTCAGTGTCTCCTCTTGGGATTCCCGGATTTGCTCCTGCAGCGCCGCTGCGAAATCGTCCATGCGTTTCGTCAGTTTCACTTCGTTCGCCCGGATTTCCTCCCGCAGGCGTTGTTCCATCCCACCAAGCTCCTCTCTGAGAAGCGCCAGCAGATCCTGCCGAAGCCCTTCGATCTCTCTCCTGGTAACCGGGCCGTCTTCCGCCATAAACCCTCCCTATTTCATGCCCTCCACCACATCCACCCGGTCGATGAATCCGATCACCGCCATATCGATGGGCGATTGCATGCGTCCCACGCTGCTCATCGCCGAATAGCCGTCGGTGGTCAGCAGCACCCGGTCGCCGACTCCTGCGCCGATGGCGTCCATCGCGATCACGGCGTCGCCGCGATCGGAGCCATCCAGGTTCAGAGGCTGAACCACCAGCAGATTGCGTCCCTCGTGGCTGGGATGCTTCTGGGTGGCCACGGTCTCACCGACGACGCGCGCGATCAGCATGCTCGTTATGCCTCATGGCCTCTTGAGATGGATGGTGTCCACGATGCCCGTGATGGTCGCATCGACCGGCACTTCCCGCGGATGAAATGCGTAGCTGGCTTCGCGGCTGCGCGTCCAGTAAACCAGTTCGCCCGCACCCGCCCCCGTACAATCCGCACAGACCAGCCGCTTGCCGGTGGCTTTGAGCTCGGGGGTCACCGGCTGCACCAGGAGCAAGCGCTGACCCTCCAACCGGGTGTCTTTCATGGTTGACCAGACACACCCCACGACGCGTCCCAGCAACATGTCAATCCAGCCGCACTTCGTCCACGATGCCGACGATGGCCGTGTCTACAGGAGTGTCTTTGCAGCCCTCCGCCATGCGCGCCGAACTGCCGGAAACCACGAGCACCCTCTCCTTGAATCCGGCGCTGACGGTGTCGACGGCCACCAGATAGCCGGCCTCGTCCTTTCCCTCCGGCGAAACCGGTTTGACGATGAGGAGCGTCTTGCCTTCCAGGCGGGGGTCCTTCCGTGTCGCCACCACGGTGCCCACTACGCGGGCCAAAATCATCGTGACCCTATCGGCGGCTACTTCGCCGCCGCGGCATTTTGCGTTTTGCCGATCGGCAGGATATCTTCCAGGCTCTGGTGCGGGCGCGGGATCACGTGCACGGCGATCAACTCGCCGACCCGGCGCGCCGCCGCCGCTCCCGCATCGGTGGCCGCCTTCACGGCCGCCACGTCACCGCGGACCATCGCCGTGACGTACCCCGACCCGATCTTCTCCCACCCGACCAGGGTCACTTTGGCGGCCTTGACCATGGCATCGCAAGCCTCGATCATGGCCACCAATCCACGCGTCTCGATCAATCCCAGCGCTTCACCCATCTATCTTCTCCCAAACCGCTCCCTCACGGTCGCGGCTCTGAAATGTTCTCGGCTCTGAAATGTAACGCGGTTCAACTCACGCCGCGCGCCCGTAGCGCCTCGTCCACCATGCCGATCAGTTCCTCGCGCGTCACGTAGAATCTTTCCTGCCCCGGCATTTGTTCGGCATACACCGGACAGCCCGGCTCCAGCGCCGCACGGGCCTTCACACCATATCGCGTTCTCGAATCGAACAGCTTTTCCACTTCCACTTTGGGCAGCACCGTCGGGCCGCCCAGCAACTCCGCCACCAGCGAAATCCGCGCGAAGTGCTCCACGGTTTCCATGCGGAAGAACGCCTTGTAGACGTCCTCGCCATAGCATACCGCTCCGTGATTCCCCATCATAATGGCGTCGTACTTCGGGATGTATGGCAGGAGCGGCTCGGTCAGCGCCGGCGTACCTGGCAGGCCGTAGTCGGCCAGCGGCACGCAGCCCAGCCCGATGATCACCTCGGGCAGCAGCGCCAGGTTCAGCGGACGGCCCGCCGCGGCGAATCCGGTGGCCACCGGCGGATGCGCGTGCAACACCGATTGAATGTCGGGCCGCATATCGTAAATCGTGCAGTGCATGGCGACCTCGGACGTGCATTCTTTCCGCCCCGAGATCTTCGTTCCCCGGTTGTCGACGATAATCAGGTCGTCCGGATGCATCATGCCCTTGCTGACTCCCGTGGGCGTCGCCAGGATGCGATCCGCGTCCAGCCGGATGGTGATGTTGCCGTCGTTGGCCGCCACCCATCCCTTCTGGTACACCAACCGGCCGATCTCGACGATATCCTGGCGGTATTCGCGTTCCGTCTTCGCCATTGCGGGATAAACGATTGTATCAGACTGTGCTGAGCCGGTCGTTCGTGCGCCCGGCGTGGTGTCAAGGCAAAGTAGAAACTTCCGCTTCCCAGCAAAGTAGAACGTTCCGGTTGTGAGTGGCCCCGCGGGAGGGGCATGGTAATCTGGGCGTGCCGGTGAAGCGGAGACGGGCTCTGGTGGCGACCAACCCGGTCAAGGAATAGCCGGCCGGAACTCATCTG
>JBEKUO010000848.1:0-2514 GCA_049514955.1 Bryobacteraceae bacterium
GGCTTTCATCTCGGCGGCCAGGCGCCAGGATAGGGCCGGTAGTTCATTCTGACCCGCCAGGTCGTCGCGCAGAGACGCAAAAGTCTCTACCTCGTTGCGGCACTGGCGGCAACCCGCCAGGTGACGCTGGGCGCGCCAGCGGGCGAACCAGCCGAGGTCCTTGCCGGCGTAAAGAGCCAGAACGGATTGACTGGGGTGCGTCATGATTTCCTCTTCTCCATGTACCGGCGGAACTTAATACGCGCGTTGGCGATGTGGGACCGCACGGTAGCCTTGGAACAATTCAGCCTGCGCGCCACTTCTTCGGCGGGCAAGCCCTCCACATCGCGCAGCATCAGCGCCGCCCGCTCGCGCGCGGTCAGCAGGCGCAAACCGTCTTCCAGAAAATCCCGCTGCTCCGAGCGCAGCAAAATATCCTCGGGACTTTCCTCGTGACCCTCCGCCGCCGGATCCATTTCGACGAAAGCCGCCCGCCGGTTGCGCCGCAGGAAATCGATGGCCGTATTCGTCGCAATGCGCGAGAGCCAATGGGCCGCCTTTTGCTCGTCCTTGAGCTGTTCCTGCCGTTGCAGCGCCTTGATGAAGGCCTCCTGGGTCAGATCCTGGGCGTCGGCCACATTGCCCACGATCCGGTAAATCTGCGCGAAGATCCGGCGTAAGTGATCGGAAACAAACCGGTTCTGCCGCTCCCGGAGTTCCAGGCTGGGCTCGACGGCTTCGCTCATCAGGGCGCAAACAACGGCTTCCACGGTTCTATCAAGATGACGTGGAAACCCCTAAAACGTGCAATCCAAGCGTGGTAGGCTCTTCCAACCGGCGCTAAGCTATTTTACCCCGGCCCGGCCTGCACGTTCGTTAACTCGCTACAATATAGCCGTATGGACCGCGAAACGATGGATTTCTTCCAGACGCTATTCGACTCCCTCAAGCGCGAGATGCACCAGGAGTTCGGGCGCGTCAACGAGCAGCTTGAGCAGGTCAAGGCACGGCTGGACCGCATGGAAGCCCGCCAGGATCGCCAGGGAGGTCTGCTGCAAGGCGGCAGCCGGGCGATGACTCGGGTAATCGAATGGACGGAACGCGCCGACGGCCTTTGGGCGGAGCGGGACCGGCGGCTGGATGCGCTCGAGGAGCGGCCACGCAAACTGGAAAACGGCCGAACGCAATAGGTAACTGTTTGACCCCGGCCCGAGGCCTACCCGTTCGTCAACCCGCTACAATATAGCCGTATGGACCGCGAAGTCATGGACTTCTTCCAGGGTCTGTTTGATTCCCTCAAGCGCGAAATGCACCAGGAGTTTGCCGAAGTCAAGGCGCGGCTAGACCGTATGGAAGCGCGCCTGGATTGCCAGGGAGATCTGCTCGAAGGCGGCAGCCGGGCGATGACCCGCGTGATCGAATGGACGGAAGGCCGAACACAATAAATCGTATGAGACCTGTGGCAGTAATCGGGATCGGCAAGACCCCGTTTGGCGCGTTCGCCGACCGCGACCTGCGCTCCCTCGCTGTCGAAGCCGGTCAGAAATGCCTCAAAAACGGGCACGCATCGCCATCGCAGGTGGATGCCTTCTTTCTAGGCAACTTCGCGGGACCATCGTTCGTCGGCCAGAATCACCTGGCGCCCTACGTTTCGACCGCCATAGGAATTCAGGGAGTGCCAGCCACGCGGGTGGAAGCGGCTTGCGCCTCGAGCGGCTCGGCCTTCTTCCATGCGTATACCGGAGTAGCCAGTGGCGCGTTCGACCTCGTGCTGGTGGCTGGAGTCGAGAAGATGACTTCGCAGCCCACCCCGAAAGTCACCGAGATTCTGGCGTCGGCGGGCGACTGCGCGGGCGAAATCAAGGCCGGTTCCACGTTCGCTTCCCTGTTCGCCATGATCGCGCGGCGCCACATGCACCAGTTCGGCACGCGCCGCGAGCACCTGGCCGCCGTCGCAGTAAAGAACCACGCCAACGGCGCGCTGAATCCGGACGCGCACATGCGCAAGGCGATCACCATGGAACAGGCCATGAACGGCAAGCCCATCGCCGATCCGCTGAACCTCTACGATTGCTCGCTGATCAGCGACGGCGCGGCCGCGGTGCTGCTGGCCCCCGTCGAGCGCGCCGGCGAGTTCACCGATAAGCCCGTGCGCGTGATGGGAATCGCGCAGGCGTCGGACTTCGTGGCGCTCGACCAGAAACCGGACATCACCACTTTCCCGGCGGTGCGCCGCGCATCCGAGAAGGCCTACCGCATGGCCGGTGTGGGGCCCGCCGACGTACAATTCGCGGAACTCCACGACTGCTTCACCATCGCCGAGATCATCGCGCTCGAAGACCTCGGATTTGTGGCGCGCGGCGAAGGTGGACCGTACACGGCCGAAGGCCACACCGCGCGCACCGGCGAGAGGCCCATCAATACCAGCGGCGGGCTGAAGTCCAAGGGCCACCCGGTGGGCGCGACGGGCGCGGCTCAGATCTGCGACCTTGTGCTGCAGATGCGCTGTGAAGCGGGCGAACGGCAGATCCCGCG
>JBEKUO010000849.1:0-2508 GCA_049514955.1 Bryobacteraceae bacterium
AGAAAAGCGATAAAGTACCGGCATATTGAGAGCTGACTGTCTTCGATCTTACGTTCCGATGCCTTTTGAAGCAGCGCCCCGGCTTCTGAGAGGCGGTTCAGGTAGAGATAGGCAAAAGCCGCGTTATAGTAGGCGAGGGCGAAATCCGGATCTAGTTCGATCGCTTTTCGACCTTCTTCCGCGGCTCTCTCGTGATGGCCCGTCCCCGGCGACGTGAGGCCCGACAGAAACCAGTGGGGCATGATGTCGGCGGGATATTTGTGTACCCACGACTCCAAGGTCTGTCGCGCAAGTTCCAGATTTCTGGGCGCCTGCCGGTAGTAGTTGAAAGTGATGAAAAAGTTCTCCCGATCGCCGACCCGATCCCGTAGCTCGTAAGCCCTGGCGATGCTGTGCGCTCCAAGTTCGGACTCCCCGAGCCCGTCATATATCCGGCCCATTAAGGCATAAGCCATCGCAAAATTCGGGTCGATCTCGATCGCCCGCTTCAGCAGTGAGACGCCTTCCACCCCTCCGGCTGCGCCCTGGATAGCCTTCATTGCAGCGTTGTAAGACCTCCAAGCCTCCAATGAGGGCGTGGTTACCGCGGTCGGCATGATAGTCGCCTTTTCCGTGGGCGGAACCGATTCCGCTGCCCGTGTCCGGAAACGGCTTGCCATTTGGCCTAGCGCCTGGAACACCTCCTCTTTCCTGGCTGCGGACGCCTGCTCTTCGTCCAGAAGATCTCCGGTTCGGCAATTCCTGGCCCGCAAGCCCAACGCGTACTGACCACCCAGGCCCGCAATCGAGCCCTCCACGACTGCGGAACTTCCCGTCCGCTCGCAGATTTCGGACGCAACATCCGGGGTGAGTTTGGCATCCGGAGCCCGGACCATCAGGCGCAGTGTCTCGCGGATGCGCGCATCCGAAAGCAGGCCGAGGTACGGCGACTTCCCAAGTTCCCCCGCCATTACCTGGCGAAGCGCACCGTCGAATGCCGCATCCCCCGTGGCATTCGCGAAATCGCCGAGGACAATCGCGCGCTTGTCTGTTGCCCTGGGTCTAGGCGGAGAGCCACGGCGCACAAGCGACCAGATCGCCATGCCGCTGAACAGGATGAACGCGAGCGCGGCGGCGGCTCCGAAAGCGGCGGGCTTGTGCCTGCGAAGAAACTTGCGCGCTCGATAAAGGCGGCTCGGTGGTGATGCCAGCACCGGCCGATGCTTAGTGTATCTCTCTATATCGGCGGCGAACTCAGTCGCCGAAGTGTATCGCCGTGCCCGCACTTTTTCCAGAGCCTTCATCGCGATCCTGTTCAGGTCGCCATCCACGAGTCGACGCAGAGAGGCCAGGTCCGTCCGGCGGCGCGCGGCAATATCGGCCGCTGCCGTGCCCATGGTCGTCAGCTTTCGCGAAAGCGGCGGGGCCTCTTCTTCCCGAATGATGCGGAGCATCTCGGCTAAGCCCGCCTCCCGCATTTTGGCCGCGTCGTAAGGGACAGTGCCGATCAGCAGTTCGTACAGGAGCACCCCGAGCGAATACACATCCGAGCTCGCATCCACATCTCCGGCCGTCACCTCGGCTTGCTCGGGACTGGCGTACTCCGGTGTGCCCACCATCTGGCCGAATTGTGTCAGCAGAGTAGTCTCCACGGCCCACTGGTCGGTAGCCTTGGCGATGCCGAAATCGATCACTTTAGGAATAGGCGTGCCTTCCTGTTCCGTCACCAGCACATTCGACGGTTTCAGGTCGCGGTGGATCACGCCTTTCTGGTGCGCGTGCTGAACCGCGCGGCACACCGCCAGAAAAAGTTCCAATCGTTGGCCGATTGCGAACCGATTGCGGTCGCAGTACTGCGTTATGGGTACGCCTTCGATGTACTCCATGACGAAGTAAGGCCGGCCCTTGGGCGTGGCGCCAGCGTCGAAGATCCGTGCGATATTCGGGTGGTCCATCATCGCCAGCGCCTGACGCTCGTTGGCGAAGCGGGCGAGTACCTGGCCGGTGTCCATGCCGAGTTTTACTACTTTGAGGGCTACCCGGCGGCGAATGGGTTCACGTTGCTCGGCGAGGTACACGGTGCCCATCCCGCCTTCGCCTAGAGTTCGTAGGATGTGATAACGGCCGAAGTCGTCATCACCGCCCGCCGCTGTCGCTGTATCGATGGTCTGAGTTCCGGACTCGCCGGCGCCAAGCGAACTATCGAAAGCGCCCTGGATCAAACACTTCGGGCACAGGCCCGCGGGATCTCCGGCTTCGAGCTCGGCACCGCACTGAGGACAGAGCGTCATAATCCGGCGCAGATTCCCAATAATACAGCAAGCCTGCGACCATGTGTATCATCTGGCAGACTCAGTCTTGGCTTGTCGGACGACCGGAATATCGGGATCGGCATCCTGCCAGAGAGCGAACAGATCCTTGTAGACGGCGGCTGATTTCGCGCGATCTCCGGAAGCGGACAACGCTCTGGCCAGTTGGAGACGCGCCATCGGTCCGATCGGATCATTCAGCACGATTCCCGGATGATCG
>JBEKUO010000850.1:0-4799 GCA_049514955.1 Bryobacteraceae bacterium
ATGAGTGTAGTAGAAGTGGCCGTCAAGGCCAACGTTCTGGCAGTGCCTGGCGCCTTGACGCCGACCGAGATCATCACCGCGTGGAAGGCTGGCGCCGACTTCGTCAAAGTGTTCCCTTGCGCGCAGCTTGGCGGCGATAGCTACATACGGGCCTTGAAGGCGGCCTTGCCGCAGATCCGCTTGATCGCCGGCGGCGGCGTGAAGCAACACACCGCGGCGCTTTACATTACCGCGGGCGCCAGCGCCATCGGCATCGGCAAAGAACTGATCACCCATGAAGCCATCCGGCTGCGCAAGGCCGAGTGGATACTGGAGCTGGTGCACCGGTTCATGGGCATCGTCAAGAACGCCCGTAGTCAAACCGCCGCGGCACGTATGGTTACCTTCAAGTAATTAGCACGGACACTAGCAATGATTCGCGGCCTCGTCGATTTCTCACTGAACAACCGGCTTCTGGTGGTCGCGCTCGCCATCGTGCTCTTTGTCTGGGGCGTTGTTTCGTTTAAGAATCTTCCTATAGAGGCTTATCCGGATGTAGCGAATAATTACGTACAAATCATTACGCAATGGCCGGGCCGCGCGGCCGAAGAGGTCGAGCAGCAGGTCACCATCCCGATTGAAATAGTGATGAACGGGCTTCCACACTTAGAACATCTGCGGTCCACATCGCTGTTCGGACTCTCCAGCGTCATGCTCATCTTCGACGATGAGTCGGATAACGATTGGAACAGGCAGAAGGCGCTGGAACGTCTGGCACAAGTCACCTTGCCCGAAAACCTACAGCCGCAGATCGGGACCGATTATAGCCCGGTCGGTCAGATTTTTTGGTATACGCTCACCAGCACGAATCCCGAATATGACCTGATGGAACTGAAGTCCCAGGAAGACTGGGTCTTGGAGAAGCAGTTCAAGTCCGTTCCGAACGTAGTGGACGTTGTCAGTTTCGGAGGCGTCACGAGGGAGTATCAGGTAGCCATCGATCCCAACAAGCTGGTGGAGTACGCCCTGAGCATCGGCGAGGTCGAACAGCAATTATCGAGTAACAATGTGAATGCCGGCGGCAGTTTCATCGAGGCAGGTCTGCAGCAAGTGAACGTGCGCTCCGTCGGGCTCTTTGAGAACGTGCAGGATATCGGCAAGACGGTCATCAAAACACAAAACGGGACCCCCATTCGGATCAAGGACATCGCGTCCGTCATGCAGGGTCCCAAAATCCGGCTGGGCCGGATCGGCATGGCGATTCACCACGCCGATGGCAAGATAGTGGACGACGATGACGTTGTCGAAGGCATCGTCCTGCTGCGCAAGGGCGCCGAATCCGATGCCACCCTCGACGCCATTCACGACAAGGTCAAAGAGCTGAACGAGCGCATTCTTCCTCCAGGTGTGAAGGTTCGCCCATTCCTGGATAGAAGCGATCTGGTGCATTACACGACCAAGACTGTTCTGCACAACCTCCGGGAGGGCATCATCCTGGTGGCGATCGTTCTGTTCCTGTTCCTCGGCAACCTCCGCGGTGCTCTCATCGTGGCCCTTACCATTCCGTTTTCGCTGCTGTTCGCGTCGATTTGCCTCGATCTCAGGCACATCCCGGCGAATCTGCTATCGCTCGGCGCGTTGGACTTCGGCATGGTGGTGGATGGAGCCGTGGTCATGGTGGAGAACATCGTTCGGCATTTGGGCCACCAGGACGGGCCGCCGCGGCCCATGCTGGACCGCATTCGCGAGGCGGCTCACGAGGTGCAGCGCCCGGTGTTTTATGCCATCGGCATTATCATCACCGCCTATCTTCCGATCTTCACCCTGCAGAGCGTGGAAGGACGCCTGTTCAAGCCGATGGCCTGGACAGTCGCCTTCGCGCTGCTGGGCGCCCTGATCTTCTCGATGGTGGTAGCTTCCGTGCTATCCAGCCTGCTGTTCGGCCAGAACACACGCGAGTGGCGCAACCCCGCGCTGGCGTGGTTGACGCGCCGCTATCGGGCGATGGTGCGCTGGTCCATACGCGTCCGCTGGGCGACGGTCGGCGCGGCGTTGATTTGTGTGGCGGCGGCCGCCTGGCTGGCCACCAGCGGGATCATCGGTTCGGAATTCCTGCCGCATCTCGACGAAGGCGCCATCTGGGCGCGCGGTACTTTGGCCCCCAGCACGGGCCCGGCCGAGGGCACTCGCCTGATGACCCAAGCGCGCCTTATTCTGGCATCCTTCCCCGAGGTTACGCAGGTGGTCTCGCAGGTCGGGCGCCCCGACGACGGCACCGACACCACCGGATTCTTCAACACCGAGTACTTCGTCGATCTGAAGCCCAAGGAACAGTGGCGAAAAGTATTTAAAGAAAACAAGGTCGAGTTGATCGCCGCCATGGATCGCGAGCTCGAAAAGATCCCCGGCGTGCTCTGGAATTTTTCGCAGCCCATCGCCGACAACATGGAAGAAGCCGTGAGCGGCGTAAAAGGTGAACTGGCCTCGGACTTTTTCGCGTAATCGGCCAGCCTAATCTCAACTTCACCGTGGACCGGGACCAGGCGTCCCGCTATGGCATGAACGTTTCCGACGTGCAGGACGCCATCCAAACCGCCGTCGGAGGCAATGCCGTCAGCCAGGTGCTGCAGGGTGAAGAGCGCTACGACCTGGTGCCGCGCTACGCCGCTCCGTATCGCGATACCAGGGAGGCCATCGAGAATATCCGCTTGCTGGCGCCCAGCGGCGAGCGCGTCTCGCTGGGGCAGCTCTCGAAGGTGCAGGTTCTGGATGGCGCGTCGGAAATCTATCGCGAAGAAAATTCCCGCTATGTGGCCATCAAGTACAGCGTGCGCGGCCGGGACCTCGGCAGCACCGTGGAAGAAGCCATACGGGATGTCGACCGGCACGTGAAACTTCCGGAGGGCTACCGGATCAGTTGGGCCGGTGAATACGCCAGCCAGCAGCGGTCCCAGAGACGGCTCATGTTCGTGCTGCCGATCACCATCCTGGTGATCTACATCATTCTCTACACCATGTTCCATTCGTTCAAGTGGGCCACTTTGATGCTTGCCAACATCGCCATGGCGCCTTTGGGCGGGCTTCTAGCTTTGCTGGTCACCGGCACGCACTTCAGCGTGTCGTCCGGCGTGGGCTTTCTGGCCCTGTTCGGCGTGTGCGTGCAGACCGGCGTGATCATGCTCGAGTACATCAACCAGCTTCGCGCGCGGGGTCATACGGTGATCGATGCCGCGGCCGAGGGCGCCGTACTGAGGCTCCGGCCGATCCTGATGACCACCCTGGTGGCTACGCTGGGATTGCTGCCGGCGGCCATGTCGCATGCGATTGGCTCGGATTCGCAACGGCCCTTCGCCATCGTCATCGTGGGAGGACTCATGGTCGCAATGATGATGAACATCTTCCTGCTGCCTACGTTATATGTGTGGGTGGCCGGCGATCACGATGTGCTCCCCACGCCCGAGGCTGGCTTCGACGAGTCTGAGTAATCCGTCTGCCAGCTCAATTGCAGTATCTAAAGGCCCAAAAGCCCTTTATTTTCTCCTCAACCTGGCGTATACTCAAAATCGGGAGAGTGCCTATGGGCCCGCTGGACATTCCTGAAGCGCTGATCGCGCTGGGTCTGATCGCGACCCTGGCGTGGGCGATCTACAATTGGAGGCACCGCGAGCATACGCCGCGTTAGCCGCCGGTCAGAACTGGTCTTTGTAGGTCTCCAGCACCATGCGTACGAGTTGGCTGCGCGTACGGACCCCTGTCTTCGTGAATAGCTGTTGCAGCGTTGCCTTGACCGAGCTTTCCGATACCTGCAGCCGGTCGGCGATCTCCTTGTTCGCCAGCCCCTCGAACACGTACTGCAACACCTGCCGCTCCCGCTCCGTCAGCTTCTTGCGCTGATACTCCGGCTGCGGCGCCGTTGCCCCCACCAGCACCGACCGCAGGTATCCCGGCTCGAAATAGTCTTTGCCGTCGCTCACGTCGCGTATGGATTGGGCCAGCGCGGCAGGCGAACAATGTTTCCGCAGGATGCCGGCGATCCCCTGGCGGATCATTTCCGCAGCCTCCAACTCGGTGACGCCGGCGGTGACTACCAGTACCCTGCCCGTGAATCCCAGAGTTCTCGCCTTGGCCAGGAAGTCCGTGCCCTTTCCGTCGCCCAAATCGTAGTCGAGCAGCACCACGTCCACCCGCGCCTCCGCAATAAGCCGTAGGGCTTCGTCCGCCGATGCGCAATGGCCCGCAATTTCGAAGTCCGGCTCGGCCGCCAGCAGCCGGGCGACGCTCTCGCGAAACAGGGTGTGGTCGTCGACTACCAGGATGCGAATCCGGCTGTCCGTTTCCATCGCTTCACGCCTCCGCCAGCGGAGCCAGCACCACCGCGAAGCAGCAGCCCGCCGGGCGTGCTTCGTACCGCAGCTCGCCGCGGAAGCTGCGCACGATCGCGCGCGACACATAGAGGCCCAGGCCCGTGCCGTCGGCGGCAGGTTGAAACGGGCGGAACAATTGTTGCGGAGAACGGATTCCCACGCCCGTATCTTCAAAACGGATCACCACCGAGGCTTCTTCCGAGCCTGCCGAAATGGACAACTCCTTGCGCTCGCAATCCTGCATGGCGCGCTGGCTGTTTCGCGCCAGATTCAGGAAGGCTTGCAGCAGGCCGTAGGAATCCGCCCAAACCAATGGGAGTCCCTCCGCGATTTGCCACTTCACCACCACTCCCGAATCGCGAAACGACGGCTCGATCAGCACCCGCAATTCGTCCAACACCTCACTCGCGTCCACCGCCATGGCTTGATCTTCCGGGGATGCCTGCAGTTCCAGGG
>JBEKUO010000851.1:0-3244 GCA_049514955.1 Bryobacteraceae bacterium
CGCACCCTGCACCACGATATTCGTGACCTCGACTCCGGTCAGGAAATTTAGAGCGTGCAGCCGGTACACCAATGCTCCGCCTTCGCCGGTGAGGGTCACCACGAAAAGGGTTCCCGAGTTGAGATCGATTACCGGTGTGCTCAAGATCCCGATTTTCACCGCAGCAGGCACCGGCACCGTGGCCGTAGGGCCCAGCGAAACGTGCCACAACGAGGGCTGGGCTGTGTCCGCATCGAAGGCGAATACCGAGTTGTTTAACGTGGCGACAAATACCACGTTGTGGGCGGTCCCGTTGATGGTCAGGCCGGGAACGTAAAGTGGCTGCGCGTAGATGTTGCCATCCACGGGTTGAGTGAACAGTAACCCAAACGTGCCCGCCGAAACGTTGGAGGGCGCCAGCGTAGTCTCGTTAAGATTGGCGCCGGTTCGGGAGTTGTTATACTGCCCTGTCAACACCGCAACGGAGCTCTGGGCACGCACCGCGAAAGGCAAAATCGACGATAGAACAAATACAACACCACAGCAGGCAAGGCTTCGCTTCATCCCGAGTCTTTCCCCGATTTGCCGGCATGAGCCGGAAGAAATATGATCTCACCCGGGTTCTCCACTTGGCCCCAGATTTCCAACCATTGTACACGGGCTTGCCTCTTCGTTGCCAGTTTTTTTCCGCCACCCTCGAGCGGCTGGTACTAAACTGCTATCTTTCCATTTGGTACCCCAGATTCATATCCGCATACATCGAGCAGCTTCGTCTGAATGCGTTCCATGCGAGAGGAATTAGGTAGGACCCATTTGGGTGTAGAGGCCGGTACTTGCGCTGGGCACTGTCCGCGCCTTGCTCCTGGAAATCGCCGCGGCGCGACGACCATCAGCTTGACCAGTACCTCTGTGACCTTCGGCTCGGGTCCTTCGGTGTGTCCCTTGCCAAGACGGACGACGTCGGCAACGAACAGGCCGTCCCTGCAGATCCGGATAGGTGTAGACCTCGGCCTTGCCGGGGGCCGGCAGGAGCCCCCAGGACGGATTGGGCGGATTCTGGCGGGTACTGTCGTAGACATAGCCGCTCTTGGTGTCGACGATCTCCTCGCCCTTGCGCCGCGGGCCACAATTGTATTTCGCGGCATAGGCCGACGTCTCGGGTATGCCCTTGTCATCCATTTCGCGCTCGCCCGTCTCGAAGATGAACGAGAAATCGGGAAGCTCGCGCAAGGCCGCCATGGTCGCCGCAAAACCGGGCGGCGGACCGGCGGGCGCGCTGGCAGCACCCGAGGCTGCCGCGCGAGGGGGGCCGAAATTGGAAGCGCGGCCAGGGCTCCCGCCCAAGCGGCCGCCGGATAGGCTGAGCCAACCGTCGCCCCTGGCCTTAAAGAAATCCGTGCGCACCAGCCGATTTGAGGTCATGCCGCCCTGGGAGTGCCCTACCAGCCAGAAGGCCCGGATGTTCTCTTTGCCGATTTGGTCCACGACGAAGTTGACGATATTCTGCAGGTACTCGTCGTCGGCCGCCGACCAGATTTTCGTCGGGGAGTTCGGAGTCGCGATAACCAGGCGGTATTTGTCCGCGTAGTCCACGATCGGAAAATAGTGGCGCTGCCATTCCCGTATGAGCCGGCGCCATGCAGGCTGAGGATGAAGGTGACTTTCTCGCCCGGCTTAAGATCGCACGGATAATCGAGGAAGTAGGCGCGGCGGGTCTTCATCTCGACCACGGGTCCGGGGTTGATGACCCTGTCCGGCGTGCAGTCTTTGTCGGGACAGCGCAATACAGGCGGGGTGGCGATGCCTCAGCTTGCGCACTCAGCTCGACGCTGTCGTGCGCCAGGGTTTGCCTGGGGCTTCACCAGGATAGCAGCGTCAATCTGGTTCGGCATCACGGCGTATCGACCCTTGCGCCGGAATGTTACGGGAGGCCGCCCTACGCGCCGGCCGGCTTTTGCGGATTGCGCGACCTCGAAATGGCGGGCGTCTCCGGCGTCTCGGGCTGCAGATACGTCATCAGATGTTCCGTCAGCAGTTTGAACGCGGTGTCGGGATCGTCCGCATATTTGAAAAGGTCGAGGTCCGCGGCGCTGATCACGCCATGCCGGACCAGCGCATCGAAATTAATGATCTCCTTCCAATAACTCGACCCGTAGAGCACAATACCGATCTTCTTGGCCAGCTTCTGAGTTTGGGAGAGCGTGAGGACTTCCATCATCTCATCCATCGTGCCGAAGCCGCCCGGAAACACCACCAGCGCCTTCGATAGGTAGGCGAACCACAGCTTGCGCATGAAGAAGTAATGAAACTCGAAGCTCAGCTCCGGGCTGATGTAAGGATTGGGCAACTGTTCGAACGGCAGGCCGATGTTCAAGCCGACGGTCTTGCCTCCGGCTTCGGCCGCGCCGCGATTGGCAGCCTCCATGCAGCGTGCGCGCATCGTTGTAATACTGGCCCAGGGGACCGTCGTCGCGCAGGCGGGCGGAGCCAAAGAACACCACTGTGTCGCGGATCTTCTGGTGGCGGAAGACGCTGAGCGGCTCCAGATATTCGGCCAGCAAGCGGATCGCGCGGGCATCCGGACTGTTCAGAAAATCGTCGTTCATGTAGGCCACCGGCTTGCGGCCTTTAGGCGCTCTTTGATGTTCCATTTTGCAGTTGCTCGATTCGTTTTTTCAATTCGCGAACGGTCTTCAGCAGCTCCGGCAGTTTGGGGAACGCAGTGATAGCGCGCAGCCATTCGTTTGCCGCGAACGCCGGAGATCCGGAGATGCGCGCTCCGGCGGGCACGTCTCCTCCGATGCCGCTCTGGGCGTAAACGATGGCGTCCTGGTGTACCGTGAGATGGCCGGAGACGCCCACCTGCCCGGCCAGCAGGACGTTTTTCTCGAGGATGGAACTGCCGGCGAGGCCGGTCTGCGCGCAAATGATGTTATCCTCGCCCACCACGCAAGCGTGCCCGATCTGCACCAGGCTGTCGATCTTGGCGCCGCGTTTGACGCGTGTCTCGCCGACCGTGGCGCGATCCACCGAGGTAAGGCTTTGCACCTCGACATCGTCTTCAATCACGGTTAGGCCCGACTGCACGATCTTGTAATGCGTGCCGTCGGCGCGCTTGGCGAAGCCGAAGCCGTCGCCGCCCACGACCACGCCGTTCTGCAAGATGACGCGGTTTCCGACTTGGCAGAACTCGCGCACGACGGCGTGCGAATGGGCCAGGAAATCGTCGCCGATTCGGGCGCCCGCGTAGATGACCACATGCGGA
>JBEKUO010000852.1:0-4225 GCA_049514955.1 Bryobacteraceae bacterium
AGGAAAGGTGGTGCGCAGCCGCGTATAGCTGCCCTCCGCCGCCAATCGGGCCAGAT
Source organism: Bryobacteraceae bacterium (assembly GCA_049514955.1). Classification (GTDB taxonomy): domain Bacteria; phylum Acidobacteriota; class Terriglobia; order Bryobacterales; family Bryobacteraceae; genus Bog-159. Next base: position 57 of record JBEKUO010000852.1, read on the forward strand.
TCGGCAGCTTGCCTTCCGCCATCAAGCGCTCGGTCACGCGCGGATCGAGGCCGTCTAGCCCCAGAAAGATAATCTTCTTCACTCGCGCGTGCCGGAAGCCTTTGCGGCGGCGCACGGCGCGCCAAGCCATGCGAAACGGCCAGAGCAGGAACGAGAAGATGCTGAGAAGGAATCCAGCCAGCAGCGTCAGAAATGAGCCGAGGAACGCAAATCCCGCCCCAGGGCCGATGTAGGCCAGTTGCACGGCATGCGGCCCGGCATGCGGTTGAGAGTAGGCCAGTGCCACCGCCGCGATGGCCAGCGCAAACTGTGAGAAAGTCGGTTGGCAGGCGAAAGCGCCTGCCCCACGTGCCTGCAAAGCCTTCAGGAGCGAGGTGGGACAGACGCTTTCGTCTGTCAAGGAGCCACGCCCCTTCACCGCAGCTTACCTTCCACAAACGGCACCTCGAAGACCTTCTCATGCAGGATAGGTCCATGCCCGAAGTACCCCTCTTCACCAAATAATTCGCCGTGATCGGAAGTAATCGTAATGTAGGTGTTCTTCGGAACGATATCGAAAAGCTCCTCGACCACCGTGTCGAGATACTTCACCGCACGCACCTGGCGCGCGCGCAGCTCATCCAGCTTCGATTGATTGAAGAAACGCTGCCTCCGCGCGACCAGCTTGCCTCCCACGATCTGATCGTCGAGGTGTTTGAAAACGCCGTGAACACCATGCACCAGCGGCCACTTGGCTTCAGGCTCATCGGGAAGCGCATAGGGATAATGCGTTTCTCCGACATTCAGCAGCCAGAACGAAGGCCGCTTCCCGGAGAACCGCATCTCGCGCACCATCGCCCGCATGTCGTTGTGCTTCTCCATCAGCCGGAAGCTGTCGAAGCCCTGGTTGACGGGTGTTTTCGGGTTCAGCACCGGCAGCGAGACCCTGGCATGCGTGGCATAACCGAGGCCTTTCAGAAACGGCGGCAGATAAAGCTGCGGCACCAGAGATTTGAACGACAGGTCGGAACGGCCAAGCCGCTCGTTGAAGCGCACAAAATCTTTTTTGTAATACTCGGACGCGAAAACATGCTTAGGACTCAGGTGCGGCATGAGTCCCATCAGCAGGTTGAAATGCGAGGGCGCGGTCCAGGAAGCGTACGACCATCGCCGCTCCACGCGGCCCAGCTTGCGCATGACCCGCGGCCTGGCCTTCAGGAAGGAATCGTACCGGCAGCTATCGAAGACTACCAGGACGTAGTTATTATCGGTGGCTGCCACGATTCATGTTAACGCAGCCGCGCCGGCTTCAGCGTCCATCCCCGAGACGTACCGTTCGAATTCGAGGTTGGAACGAACGCACGGGAAGAAACTCGCCGCGATCAAACCGGCAAACTGAGCCGCACAAATCTGTGATAAAGTCGGCCCTTGCTATGACGCTGAACGGTTATCTCGTCAAGAGCACCATTGTGGCTGCGCTGGGCGGCCTGCTTTTTGGATTCGATACAGCGGTCATCGCCGGCACCACGCATGCGCTGACGGTAACCTACCACCTCACGACCGGCACGCTGGGGCTGACTGTCTCCGCCGCGCTCTGGGGGACGATTCTGGGCGCCATGTTCGCCGGCATTCCGGGCGACCGTTACGGCCGGCGCGACAGCCTGCGCGTCATGGCCATTCTGTACATGATCTCGGCTCTCGGATGCGCATTCGCCTGGGACTGGTATTCGCTGGTCTTCTTCCGGTTCATCGGCGGCATCGGCGTCGGCGGCTCTTCCGTGCTCGGCCCGATGTACATTGCCGAGATCGCTCCGGCGAAATGGCGCGGCCGCCTGGTGGGCTTGTTCCAGTTCAACGTGGTCTTCGGGATTTTGCTGGCCTATTTCTCCAATTACATGATCGGGCTCGCGGAATCCTCACCGGCGAGGAGAATTACGAAGCGGAGCTGCAGGACATCGTCACCTCCATCGACGCCGAGCACGGTCATGGCGACGAGCCGCTATTCATCCGCAAGTATCGTGTGCCGATCTTTCTGGCGATTTCCATCGGCATGTTCAACCAACTCTCCGGCATCAACGCGATTCTTTATTATCTGAACGACATTTTCATGCGGGCCGGCTTCAGCAAGACTTCCGGCGACCTGCAGGCGGTGGCCATCGGCGCGACCAATCTTCTCTTTACGATATTGGCCATGTCGCTGATCGACCGGATCGGCCGCAGAACGCTGCTTTTGGTTGGGTCGGTGGGTCTGGCCGTCTCGCTGGCCGGAGTCGCCACCATCTTCGCCATTCACCGGCACGAAGAGCTGCTGGTCTGGCTGCTGGTCGGCTTCATTGCGTCTTTCGCCTTCTCACAAGGGGCCGTGATTTGGGTCTATCTCAGCGAGGTCTTTCCAACCCGCGTGCGCGCCAAGGGCCAGAGCCTGGGCAGCCTCACGCATTGGGTCATGAATGCGCTGATTTCCGGCACCTTCCCGTCGATGGCTAAGGCTTCGGGTTCGGCGCCGTTTGTGTTCTTTTCCGCGATGATGGTGGTGCAATTCTTCGTCGTGCTGTTCACTTTCCCCGAGACCAAGGGAGTGACCTTGGAGGAGATGCAGAAGAAGATGGGGATCGCCTGATGCTAAAACTATTGCTGGGCTTCGTACTCGGTTTGATTGCCGTACTGTTAGCCGTGGGCCTCTACTTCAAGTTAGGAATGGCGCCCGTAGCGACCGCCGCCGCTCCCATGCCGTTCGAAGAGTTTTTGGCGAAAATGGCGCTGGATGCACGAATTGCCAAGGAGATGCCGTCGCAGGTACCGATCCAGCCAAGCGAGGACAACCTTCTGGCAGGCGCGAAGATCTATCGCGAGCAGTGCGCGGTCTGCCACGGCACGAGCGATCAGCCGGAAACAGCCATCGCCAAAGGCATGTTCCCGGATCCGCCGCAGCTTTTCAAGAGCCATGGCGTGACCGACGATCCGCCGGGGGAAACCTACTGGAAAGCGGCGAATGGAATCCGGCTTACCGGCATGCCGGGTTTCAAGGGCTCCTTGACGGATACACAGCTTTGGCAGGTCAGCGTGATGCTGGCGAATGCGGATAAGTTGCCGCCTGCCGCGAAAGCCGCGCTCAGTCAGGCGCCGCAGTAAAGGCAGTCCTTGGAAGTCGCTCCCATGATGAATCCAGTGCGATGCGTTCCGGCGCTTCTGCATCTACGCCGGTGGATTTTAAAAGCCGCAAGCTCGCTCAGGACAACCGTGAGGACCATTCAGTATCCAGAAGCAGGATGCGCCGCGACGCGCCCCATAGACCGCCCGGTACCGCAACAGTACGTAAAGTACTTGTGGGAGCGCCTGCATATCTCTAAAATTCAGAACTGCGGCCCTAGGCTGACACGCTTTTTAGGGCGTTTTGTCGCGGAGGAAGGGGCCGCTTACAGGAGGGTTATGGGGTGCCCTCCTGGCGAAAGCGTGGAGGGGATATGACCGAAGAAGCCTTCTTGCGGTACAGAAAGGCCGTGGTTGACCTGATGCCGGACTCGCCGTATAAGCGAGCGCTGCTCACCGCGATTCATAGCAGAATGGCCGAGAGCGGGTGTTCCGTTCCAAACGGCACGCCGGTTGAGTCGTCCATAGCAACGGCACGCGAGTAATTCGCCGGCCGGCAGCGCGCCGGGCACCAGACTTGGCGTGTCGCCTTCGGAATTATCCAGCGTATAAGTTTGCACGCTATTTGACGTATTCTTCCTGACGAATTGCTGCGGCTTTTGGACGTCCCTGGAGGCTGGCACCTCTTTAGGCTGCTACAGGAATGTCTGGCGCAGAGTGGTCGTTCGCGCGTGGTAGCAGTGGCGAGCGCGATCTTTTCGATGGGTGCTATACTTGGCCGCGAGGACATGATAAGTCGATGCCCGTGTGAGAAAAGGAGGGAATCGATGAAGCGGATCGTTGGGGGACTTAGCGAACTCCGCTGGAGAGAGCAGGCGCACGCCGTTTTTGTGATGTGGGCGGCGACGGCGGTGGCCTATCTGCGCAGACCTTCACCACGCTGCACACCTTCACCGGCACGGACGGCGGCTTCCCCCTCGGAGCGCTGGTCCAGGCCCCCGACGGGAACTTGTACGGGATAACGGGGGGTGGCGGCACCAACAACAACGGCACGGTCTTCAAAATCAGCCCGAGCGGCGCGCTCACAACGCTATACCGTT
>JBEKUO010000853.1:0-3441 GCA_049514955.1 Bryobacteraceae bacterium
TTGATCTCCACCACTTTACCGAAGCGCGGAGTGACTTCCACCGCGACCACGATGTAATGTCCCTCCAGGTCCGAGCCGAGCACTTCTTTCACGCCTTCCGGGTGAGCATACACCTTGGCGGTGATGACCACGGATTCGTTCTCGCCGCGGGTTTCAGCCGGTTTCGCGGGATCGTTCTTGCCGCCCGCCAGGGTTGCAGCCAGCACCATGGCGAGTCCGGCGATTCGGGCGTACATACTACAGCCTCCGCTGCAATTATAGCGGGTTTGAAAGGGCGCATTGCCGCTAGCCTTAATCGGAAACGCCTCGGCGGACGAAGGCTCGTATAAAAGTGGGGAGTTCGTGCCGACTGCGCGGCCCGTGATGCTTCAACCCCAAGAAACGTCGAGTTTGGGAAGTACATCGGGGCTGGTCAAGATGTATTCATGACGGTCAAGCTTAGTGCCGTCGAGGCGCCGTGTAGCGGCTTGACGGGCGACGCGAAGCTTCTGGAATCCCAGTTTCTCCACGACGCGGCGGCTAGCGTCGTTGCCGTCGAAGTACCCGATGCTGATCGCCTTCGCGCCAAGGCGGCCGAACGCGTAACGAATTGCGGCGTTGGCAGCCTCCGTCGCCATGCCCTGCCCGGCGTATTTCCGTGCCACCCAATAACCGGTCTCATAGACGTCTGCCTCGCCGGTGAGATCCAATGCAGTTCGGACGGCGAAATCTCCGTTGATCCTATGGAATCCGGCCAATGCGATACCTGCTTGGCTCTGGAAGTCCATCGTCCGTCGAATGGACTGTTCCAGCGCTTCCCGCGGTCGTTGGTTGTCGAACGCCCAAGCCATCCAAAGCTGCAAATCGTTCCAGGCATCTTCCTTGGCGGCCTGGATAGCATCCAGATCGTCAAGAACTGGCGGACGCAAGACCAGACGCGGCGTCACGATGGGCATTAAGTGGCGCATAGAGCGGCTCAACTGCAATGGTAGCTGTCTCGGCGTAGGAATGGCCACCCGCGCGGGTGCTGACGGAGTTCGCAAAGTGGCCGAAAGTCGCAGCGTTTAACGGTTCCGCAGGCATGGTGGATGCGCACGGCCGCGTCAAGGCTTCAGAGATGAGCCTTCCTTTCCCGGCACATCCTTCGGACGTGGATTTCAATTCCGCGGCATCAGCCGGGTTCAAGCGCCATTCCAGCCGCTGCAAGGCCGCCAGCGTTTCGATAGCTCGCGTGATAGGCTGGACTTCCTTGGACATCACATCTTGACAATCAAGATGACGGCAGTTTATTCTGAGACAGACGTGGTTGCCGGAGTCTTCATGGACGAACCGAATACAGACCTGATCCAGGGCACGCTGGACATGCTCATTCTCAAGGCGCTCAGCCTTGAACCCATGCACGGCTTCGGCATTGCTCGCCGGATCGAGCAGGTATCGCGCGGGGTCTTCAAAGTGAATCCCGGGTCGCTGCTCACCGCATTCCAGCGGCTGGAGCGCGTGGGTTGGCTGAATTCCGAGTGGCGCCAAACAGATAAATCGCGCCGGGCGAAATTCTATTCGCTCACTCGTTCGGGGCGGAAGCAGCTTGAGGTTGAGACGACGAACTGGAACCGCCGGGCGTCCGCGATCGCGCGTCTCCTGAAGGCCGAGGGATAAACGGTGTCCCTCTGGCGTCAGTTCACCCGCGGGTTGCGCGTGCTCGGAAACCGGAAAGCCGCGGATCAGGAAACCGCTGACGAGGTAAGTCACTACCTGGAAGAAGCCACGGCTGCCTTTATCGCCAGAGGACTCGCTCCCGATGAGGCGGGCCGGGCCGCACGCCTCGAGTTGGGAGGCACGACGGCAGTTCGCGAACAAGTGCGCGGGTACGGGTGGGAGAACCGGGTAGACATCTTACTTGCCGATTTGCGCTACGCGGCGCGCAGCCTGGCCGGAAATACGGGCTTCACAGCGGTCAGTGTACTCACTCTGGCCCTGGGCATCGGCGCATCCACCGCAATTTTTTCCGTGGTGGACGCCGTTCTGTTGCGCACGCTGCCTTATCCGAATCCGGAAAAAATCGTGCGCGTGTGGGAACAGGCTCCCGACGGTCACCGCATGAATCTGGCGGACCCCAATTTCGAAGATTTTCGAACACAGAGCGACACATTCACGGATCTGGCGATATATGCCGATTGGCTGTCATCTGTTTCTGGCGGCAGCGAGCCTGTACGGGTCAACATCGCAGAAGTCTCCAGCGGCTTCTTTGAAGCCCTCGGCGTCGCGCCTTCCCGGGGCCGCGGTTTTGCGGCCGAAGAGCAGCGCCTGCACGGTGCGCCGGCAGCCATCGTCAGCTACGGCTATTGGCAGCGTTACCTCGGTGGCGCCGGATTCCGCGCGAGTTCGATCCCATTCTCAGCCGCACCGCGCATAATTGGCGGTGTCTCGGCCGCGTCCGCGATGGGGTTACGGTCGCCCAGGCGCGCGCGAATCTCAGCGCGATTGCCCGCCGCATCAGGAATCAGTATGGGAAGAAAGTCGATCTGAGCGACGCCGCGGTCGTGCCTCTCGCCGACGCATTGGTGGGAGACGTGCGGACCGCTCTGCTGACTCTTTTGGGAGCCGTGGGCCTATTGCTGCTGGTCGCGTGCGCCAATGTGGCCGGCTTACTTTTGGCGCGTACGTCCGCCCGCCGCAAAGAACTGGCGGTGCGCGCGGCGCTGGGGGCGGGGCGCGGCCGCCTGATTCAGCAGTTCCTGGCAGAGTCCTTTTGGCTCTCCTTCGCTGGAGGTACATTGGGCATCTTGATCGCGGCCTGGGCGGTCCGGATACTGCCGGCAATTCTACCGGCGAATTTGCCGCGGCAGGAAGGCGTGGCCGTCAACGCACCGGTTCTGCTGTTCGCTTTGGCGGCAATTGTAGCTGTGGCCGTTTCGCTGGGGCTCTTTGCCGCCTGGCGCGCCGCTACGGGAGATCTCCAGGAAGCCCTGATGGCCGGCTCCCGCAGTTACAGTGGCACGAGCGCCAGCCAGCGGCTTCGCGGCTTTCTGACGATCGGCGAAATTGCTACGACGCTGGTGATTCTGGCCGGAGCCGGTCTTCTCGGCCGCAGCTTCTTGCGGCTCATTTCCACGAGTCCTGGATTTAACCCGCAAAATCTGATCACCATGGAGTTTTCGCTTCCGGCTCCGCAGTGGCATATCGAAGAGCCGGTCCTCATGCGCCAGATTCATCTGGTGGACGATATCTTGACCCGGCTTCGCGCCATTCCAGGCGCCGGGGCAGTGGGCTTCGCGGGCGCCTTACCCGTCGCCGCCGGCGACGATCTCGCTGACGGAACCTTCCTGATACTCAGCGGCCAAAAGCCGCCCGCCACAGACGAGGAGTTTGAACGCATGGCTCAAAATCCCGCCCAAGCGGGTCACGCCTCGTATTGCCTGGCCGGCGAGGCGTACTTCCGTACGACGGGCATTCCGCTGGTCC
>JBEKUO010000854.1:0-2502 GCA_049514955.1 Bryobacteraceae bacterium
GTCCCCAAAGCCGAGTTGGATGGCGAAATGGGCGACAGCCACATGGGCTTGCAGGCGCGGCTCATGTCGCAAGCGTTGCGCAAGCTCACCGGGGTGGTCTCTAAATCCAAGACGTGCCTGATTTTCATCAACCAGATTCGCGAAAAGATCGGCGTCATGTTCGGCAACCCGGAAACCACCACCGGCGGCCGCGCTCTGAAGTTCTACGCGACCATTCGTGTGGATATACGGCGCATCGCCGCGATCAAGGACGGCGAGGCGGTGGTTGGCAACCGCACCAAGGTCAAGGTGGTCAAGAACAAGGTGGCATCGCCGTTCCGCGAGGCGGAATTCGACATCATCTACGGCGAGGGCATATCGAAAGAGGGCGACCTGATCGACTTGGGCGTGGCGCAGAATGTCATCGAGAAGAGCGGCTCCTGGTTCAGCTATAAGGGCGACCGCATCGGGCAAGGCCGCGAAAACGCCCGCCAGTTCTTAAAGGACAACGCCGATATCCGCCAGACCATCGACACAGAGCTGCGCCGGCAACTGGGCCTGCTGAAACCCGAGGCGGACGCGAAGGCTGTCCCGGCGCCGGAGCCGGCCAGGACTGAAGCACAGCCGCGCACCGGCGCAGCCGCTACCGCGCGGCGGTGATCGGCTGACAGGCTTGGGGTTGGCTTGATCCGCGCGAAAGGGAGCCCGTAAGCGGGTTACACGCCAAATCTGGAGCGCTCCGACGCTTCGGTGTTTTTGGGTCGCGCTTTGCGGAAGGTGGCGAAGATTCCCTCCAGCCCAACACCAACTCCAAAGCGTGCCATGAACGAGAGGGCGCGCCTTTTCGGCACGTTCTTTTTCCTGGCTGTGAGCGCGCCGCCGACGCCTTAGCAGATTGAGGCTGCCGCTGAGCGGAAAGACACGCTGCCACCAAGGACGCCGCCGAGCATTCCCTCAGCGACCAAGCATTACATGGAGGGGAAACCGGGAATCTGCCCGTGTCGCCCTAAACAAAAAGCCACCGGATTGTGCTACAACGGCCAAGAGCCTGATAAATGGACGTTTCTTGCGTGAATGCACGCATACCCGCTTGAGACGGACCTCCCGCAGCGTCAAAGCGGAATCCGGGCCGAATTTGAAGTTGTAAATGGCTGATATCAATCTCACGCAGGACGAAGCGGACAAGCTGATGACAATGGAAAAACGCGCCGTTGATGAGAAGGAGTGGCTATTTCCGGCCCCGGGCGACCGGGTTGCAATTCCCTTGACCTCACTCGACAAGCGCGAAAGCTTCGTGCTCGATGTGACCCGCGCCCAAATCAAACTCACGAAAGCCACCTTCCAGAACCGAGCGAGGGTAGTGATTATTCTCATGCGGCTGGACCTGGATGGTCCGCCACACCGGAACCCCGACGACGAGGAGATCCCCTGCCCGCACCTGCACATCTACCGCGAAGGCTACGGCGACAAGTGGGCAATCCCGGCCCCCGTTTCCAGATATACCGATACGCTGGACCTGTTTTCAACATGCGAAGCGTTTATGCAGCAGTGCAACATCATCGACCCGCCCAAGATTCGGAAAGGGCTGTTCTCATGACGACCGCGCAGGAGATCGAGAAACTTCTGAACGATTACCGCGCGTGGCTGAAAGACAAAACGACGCTGCGCGAAGTTAGTGATTCTTGGATTGAAATCACCACGCCCTACCTTGACCGGCACAACGATGCCCTACAAATCTACGCCCGCGCGGAAAATAGCGGCTACGTTCTGACCGACGATAGCTATACCATTCACGACCTCGAAGCGTCCGGCTGCAATCTCCACACGGAAAAGCGCCAAGACCTTTTGACGATGACGCTCAACGGCTTCGGCGTCCGGATGAACAACGAAGCCCTTGAGGTTCACGCATCGCCCGAAAACTTTCCGGCGCGGAAGCACAATCTCATTCAGGCTATTCTCGCGGTGAATGACCTGTTCTATCTTGCACAGCCAGTTGTTGAGAGTCTATTCTTTGAAGACGTGATTGCATGGCTCGACGCCAGCGATATCCGCTACACGCCAAGGGTGAAGTTCACCGGCATCAGCGGGTTCGACCATCTATTCGATTTTGTTATTCCAAAATCCGCCAGCAGGCAGCCGGAACGTATCGTACAGGCGATCAATCGCCCGACGCGCGAGACCGCAGAGGCGTTCATCTACAAATGGAGCGACACGCGCGAGGTCCGGCCCGCTGAATCGAAGGCTTACGCCGTTCTCAATGACTTCGAGCAGCCGGTCTCAGGGGGCGTGCTTGACGCATTTCGAAATTATCAAATACATCCCGTGCCATGGAGCCGCCGCGCCGAGGTCGTGACAGAACTTGCCGCCTAAGCGAACATGGGCCGACGCGTCGACCGCCGATACCGCTATTTTTCGTTAAGCGGTAATCTCTCCAGTGTGCCGGTATGACGGGACGCCTAACGCTCAACGCCTTGCTGGCACTTCTGGCACACGGCGGACATCGGCGCGGAGAGGAGCACCCAG
>JBEKUO010000855.1:0-2908 GCA_049514955.1 Bryobacteraceae bacterium
CTGCTCGACCCAGTGGGCCTTGGCTGCCGATCGCGCCTGCTGTTCGCGGCGCCTGGTCACCCGCTCAATCTCGAAATTCAAGCCCGGGTAGAGGGCGTAAATGGTCCGCAGCATCTCCCACTGGCCCAGCGCCTCGTTGAACAGGGAGCGCTCTTCGTAGTTGCGGGCCTTGGCCACGATGGCGTTGACCAGGTCGCGTTTGGCGGTGGTCAATTGCAGGGAGCGCTCGAAATGAGCTTCCTTGGGATGTACCTCGAGCGCCTCCCGGAGGATGCTCACGCGGCGGTCGAGATCCGGCTCCGACTCCACCTCCCGGTCGATGCGCGCGATATATGCCGACAGCTCCTGCCGCTGCGATTCTTCGACGTCCACCTTCAGGGCCTGGAAGAGGGCGTGGCCCGGATACTTGGCCAGATATTCTTCGCAAAGGGCCAGGGCGGGCTTGAAATTACGCTCGTTTAGTTGCTTGCGCGCGTCTTCGTAGGCGTTCTTAATCGTGTCGTGATCCGAGCGGACCTGGTTGTACAGGGTCTGATAGGACACGGCGCGATCCGGGGTGGAGGTATCGGGTGCGCGGCGGTCGAGTTCCAGCACGCGCTCCAGTTCGGAGAGCGCGGAGCTGACCTCGCCCTTGCGCCACGCCTCCACGGCTGCGTAGTACAGCTCCTCCTTCTCTTTGTGCAGCCGCACGTACTCCTGTTGCTGCCGATTCACTTCGGCCAGCAGCTTGCGCGCCTGAGTGTCGCTGGGCTTCAACGCAAGAGCCTTTTCCAGGGCCTGCCGGGCGTGACTGTAGGAGTGGTTCTGGAGGTGTTGCTGCGCCAGCTTGATCCACTGGGTGATCTGCTCAGTGCTCCGCTTGTTCTCGATATCCGCCTTGAGCGCCAAGGCGTCGGAGTGATTGGGTTCGATCTGGAAGACTTCCTGCAGCTTCTGGAGGGCGAGTTGGTATTCCTCTTCCTCGAAGCCCCGGCGGGCGCTTTCGAGTAACTGGTGAATGGTTTTGGAGCGGACCGACTGGTTGATCTGGCGCCGCAGCGGCTCCATGTCCGGATGCAGGTAACCCTCGGCCTCCAGGCCACTGAGGACTTCGCTCGCGAAATCGTATTCCCCGTTGGCGAAAGCCTTTTGGGCGCGCTGGATGCGGGAAGCGATGCGAGACTCGTCGAAGACTTCGATGGGTTCACCGCGAAGCGCCTTTTGCAGGTCGTCGGCGAACTCCCGCACGCTGGAAAAGCGGTGAAACGGCTGCTGAGCCATGGCCTTGTGGATGACCTGGCTGACAACCCGGTTGGCGGCGGGATTGAAATCGGAGACAGGCGGCGGAATGTTGTGCAGAATGGCGTGCACGGTTTCGTCGACGGTAGTGCCTTCGAAGGGCCGGCGGCGCGCCAGGGCCTCGTAGCACACCACGGCCAGCGAGAACAGGTCCGATAGCGGCGTGGGCTTCTGCATCTGGATCTGCTCGGGAGCCATGTAGTGCAAAGTACCCTTGAGGGTGGTGTTGGTGCGGGTCTCCACTAGGTGCGCCACACCGAAATCGATGATTTTGACGGAGTCGTCTTCCAGGACGAAGATATTGCTGGGTTTGATATCCCGGTGGACCAGCCCGCGTTCATGGGCGGCTTGCAGGCCGCGGCACGCCTGGGTCACGATATCGACCACGCGCTCGACGCTCAGACGGTGGCTGGCGGAGGCGATCAGCTTATTCAGCGTCGCTCCGGGAAGGAGCGGCATGACGAAATACGGTTTCTTGCCCTCTTCGTCCTCCAATTCGCCGATGTCGTAGACATCCACGATGTTGGGGTGGTTCATGGAAGACAGAACCTGGCACTCCTTGCGGAACAGCGCCAGGATCGCGGGGTCGTGGACGTCGATCAAGGTCTTCAACGTGACATCGCGTTTGGTTTCATTATCATAGGCGCGATACACCACGCCCATTCCGCCCTTGCCCAGGACCTCCTTTATGACGTAGCGCGATTGTTGCGGTACGGATGGCACGCCCATCGACCTCTCTATAGTTAGTGTTCTTTATTGTACTTCCGTTTCCAACTGGAGGGACAGGGGGGAGGGATTTCTTTTCAGTACGCCTCGGCCCAGTACTTCAGGTACGGGGACAGGACCGAACCATTAATCCAAGGGATTACGCCAGCGGAGCCGTGGAAAGCGGGCAAAATCGCTGTCGCAGGAATGGAGCTCCGCCCCGTGCGATGGCCAGGGCGGCAAGATGCGCGTCGGACGTTAGATTTCCGTGCCAAAAGGCAACAGCAGATCCCGTAGAAAGCGAAGATGCTGAGCGGTGGGTTCGACCGCCACAACCGCGGGCTGGCTCAGCCACGCACCCACAACGTCGAACGCGGATTCGATGGTGAGCGGCATTCGAAAGATCCCGTCCCGCGTGGTGAGCCGGAGAAACGCCAGAACAACGCTCCAGGATAGGCCGACGGTTGCCGTACCGTTGAGTGTCCTTTCCAGCCACGACTTCGCCTTACGAGAGCGGAGCGTCTTCGTTGACGGCGTAGATAAGGAGAGTTACGTCAATCAGGATCATTTTCGCAGCGCGAGTTTCCGGCTCAACTCTTCATCCTCGATGCCGTCCGCTGCCTCCAAAGCTTTATCCCAGCGGAAGTTCTGTTCGGATCCAAGGGCAAACGTCTTTTGCACGAAGTGGCGCTTTCCCGGCTTGGCATGGGTAAGGCCCGCCCGCAGGGCCGAGTTGAGAGCTTCCTTAACCCGCATTTCTCACAGACTTCCGTGGTCAGGGCGTGGCGCACGCACTCTTGCGCGCCGCGTCGGCACTCCTGCCGGCGCCCTCCCTCGACGGCCTGTCCACACGCTTGCGGGGGTGCCGGGAAGAGTCTCCTCACGGCACGCAGGGGCGCAGGCGCCACGTCATTTGGCCACACGT
>JBEKUO010000856.1:0-11549 GCA_049514955.1 Bryobacteraceae bacterium
AGCCAAGCGAGCGCTGACGGACACTGCCCAAGCGGAAGCCATGAACTCCCAAATCGTAGCGCTGAAGAAGAACCTGGCAGATGCGCGCAGCGTGCTGGGGCGCGCCGGGGAGGGCGACGCGCTCTCTGGGTTCATGGCTGGCCGCAAGCTGAAAAGCATCGCCATCCTGGGTTTAACCGAGCAGTTGCGCAGCGAACTCCTGTCGCAGTTGCCGGTACACGTGGGCGACACGCTCTCCGAGGACTCCTTCGCGCGGATTGAAGCCGCCGTCAAACAATTCGATGAGCACCTCGACCTCAGCCTCTACACTGGCACGGACGGCGAGGTCGAGCTTCGCATCGCCGCCCCGAATTCCGGCTCGGGGGAATTCCGCAAATAGCAGGAGGTGTCCGCTCGTTACCGCCGCCCGGCCATCGCCATCCTGGGCGTAATCCGATAGTAGCCGCCGGCCGTTTGAATCAGCCCGCTCATCGAACGCGACCTCAAGCCGCCGGCCTAAAACGACACCTTGCCCGAAAGCTGAAACTCCCGAGGTGTGCCTCGACCCGTCGCATAGCTGCTGATCGTGGTGGTAATGACGCCGAAGTTAGTCTGGCCTAAGACCGCATTAGGAGCGCCATACTGAGCGTGATTTAGAACGTTGAAAACATCGGCCCGCAAGCGCACCTTCATGCGCTCCGTGACGGAGACATCCTTCGCCAATGCGAAATCCACGTCCGAAATGGCCGGAGCGCGAAAGATGTTGCGGCCCAGATCGCCAAAGGCCCCGGAAGCCGGCGTGGAAAACGCGGCCGCGTTTACCCAATCGTTGGGAGTGGATCCGCCTCGCGGGGTGAGCGAGACGCCGGGCACATAATCGGGCCGTTCTTCCCCGCTGACCGCGAAGTCGCCCGGCACAGACCCGTTCGAACGATTAATGGTGACATTAAAAGGCAGCCCGGTTTGCGTCGATGCGATTGTGCTCAGCGTCCAGCCGCCGAATATCGTCCGCGCAATGCCCGGAGTGCCGAGATAATGCTTGCCCGCGCCGAAGGGCAACTGGTAAACGGCGGAGAGATTGAACATCTGGCGAACGTCATAGTCGCTTGACGCCTTATCGCACGCCCGGCAGAAGGAATCCTGGGGTGTGTCGGAATCCCCGCCGCCGATGCTGCCGTCGTTGATCGAGTGCGACCACATGTAATTCGCCGAGAGCAGGAAGCCCTTCTGAAAGGCTCTGCGGACGTTGATTTCGAACGCATGGAAGGTGCTGTTTCCAACGTCGCCGCGCCACGAAACAGGACCGAATGCCGGGTACGGCGCCACACCTGTCGCCGGATCGATCAGGTTCGTGTAGGTCGTGGTTAGAACATCCGTTCCTTTGTTGCCGACGTAGCTGGCGGTACCCAGGATACTAAAAGGCAGTTTTTGCTGCACTGACGCGGTCCACGACGCCACATAGTCGTCTTTCCGGTTGCGATCCAGATCGCGCGGAGAAACGACGCCCAGCCCTCCGGCTTCCGCGTACAGCAGGAATGGGGTCAAAGGATAGGAAAGAGTAGGAAATTGTGTGTTGCTGAAGGAGTAGCGGTCGACCGTATTCGAGATCGGAAGGTTCTGGTCGTCTTCCTGGCCATCCGTATGGTAAATGCCGCCTCCCGCGCGCAGAACGGTGTTGCCATGTGTCCACGCGATGCCCAGACGAGGGTCGATATCGTTGTATCGGGGATGAAAGAACGCATAGGTATTGGGGCAGTACCCGCCGCAAGTGGCGAAATCGAACGGAACATCATCGTTGTTTATGGCATGCAGAGCGTTGAAAAAATTGTAGCGGACTCCGGCTGTGATGGTCAGGTTGGGAGCCGCTTTCCATTCGTCCTGCGCATAACCGAAGTACTGATTCTTGCGCTGCCGCACCAGAGGAAGAATCGCGGTATAGGAGGCGGAGCCCATGCTGTTGTCCAGGAAATTGGCCGTCGAGGTATAGGTCAACGTTCCACTTTGAGAGGTGCCCTGGTTGAGGAAAATCCGGCGTACCTCAAAGCCGAACTTGAGAAGGTGTTTGCCTTTCGACCAGGACAGATCGTCTATGAAGTCGAAAGTTTTCGACGGATAGTCGGTTGTCGAAGATGCAGTCGGGGAGCTGAAACCGGACACGGCGACTCCGAGCGGAAGCGGCGAAAGATTCGCTGTGTGATAGATCGTTTGGTTTACGCCGAATTTTACTTCGTCGATCGACGTCGGGCTAAATACATGCGAGAGTTCCACCACTCCGTTGTTGAATTTGGTATCGGTCAGCGCCTTGGCTGTAATCTGCCCGGTGGGAACGGTCTGGACTGCTTCATCCGCATTAAAGCGAACAAATGCCGTTGTGCTTTGGGAAAAATAATGATCGAACCGGATCATCCCGGAATCTTCGTTGTTAATCTGCCTGCCGGGTGCATCATAGTTCCATACGCTGGGATTGGAAGTCACCGACGTGCCCGCGGGATAAGCCTGCAGGATGGGAATCAATGCAGGCGAAGTCTGGGCCACTTGCGCCGCGAAGGCTGGGCTCGGCACCAGCCCAATCTGCGTTCCATCCAGTCTCTGCCGCAGACCCTCATAGTCGGCGTAGAAAAAAGTCTTGTCGTGTACGATGGGCCCTCCCAGTGCCGCGCCGAATTGATTCAACAGAAACGGGTCGGGAGAAGCTAAATCGAACGGAGAGCGGGCGTCGAGGGCATCATTACGGAAATAGTCGAAAGCCTCGCCATGAAAGGCGTTCGTGCCGGAGGGTGAAACTACGGACACCTGGCCGCCCGCTGTACCGTTCTGGGTGTCCGCGCCGAAATTCTGCGACTGCACCTGGAATTCGTCGATGGAACCCAGAGGAATGTTCAGGCGCATGTACTCCCGCTGCTCCTGATTGTAGACGGCGGTGGCATCGATTCCGTCCAGCGTCAGATTGTTATCGTCCAATCCGTGTCCCGCGAAGCGAATGGTTCTTTGGTCGCCGGCGCCGTTGTTGATAGCGCCAGGCGCAAGCGTGGTCAACGTCGCCCAATTCCTGCCGTTGATCGGCAATTCATCTACCTGCCCGTGCTCGATGGCGGCGCCCATCGTGGCGTCCACCTTGTCGAGTTGCACCAGCGGTTCGGTCACGGTGGTCTGCTGCTTTCCCTGCGCCAGTTCCAGCCGGACGTTCAGCGTCCTGGTTTGCCCGACCAACTGCGCCACGCCGTTTGCGACATAGGCCGAGAAACCGGCTTTGAGAAACTGGACCGAGTAAACGCCAGCCGGGAGGCCCGGCAGTTCATAGGTGCCCTCCGACGTTGTCAAGGTCTCGCGCCGAAAGCCTGTGGCAGTCTCGGTGGCGCGCACCCTGGATTGGGGGACCCGATTGCCCTGCTGGTCGGTGACGGTTCCCGTGATGGCCGTGCGTTCCACCTGCGCTCGCAAGGCAAGCGGACCTAGAGGCTGGAGAAAAAGGAATAGAACTAACAGCCACGGCCGGCGCCGTTGAGATCCGTCAAGGCCCCGTTTAGCGGCGACCGGTCGAGCTGAGCCAAGCCGGCGGCAGGCGGCAGCACAATCATCGGGAAGCAAAAAAGGCGTATCGGCCTCCTTGGAAAGCCAAATATATGCGAATGGCTGTTGCAAGATGATGAAGCCATTATATCGAGCCCGAAAAATCTGAACCAGCCACCGACCCACCATTGGCCTGCCTACCCCCGGCAGACAGATATCCGAATTGAAGCGACGTTCGCCCTGAGGCCAAGAGTAAGTATGTAGCGATCGGAAAAAGGCCGGCGGCTACATCGCGGCCATAGTCGACCTGTGCGACTTGTTCTATTTCCCGACGCACTAACCCGACGCGCGTCACTCGCGGGCGCCGGACCACGCTAGTTACCTAGTCCGGCTTCTTTGCCGAGCCGCGTTCAATGACTAGCTGTCGCGGGCGGTAGCTGTGCGACCACGCTTCCCTTTGCGTCCAGCAACTGTAGGACCGGCGTTCCATCCGCGTTGACGCGCAGCAGGATGCGCTCGTGACCTTGCGGGTCCATGAGCTTCAGCCCAACGGAACGGTCCCTGTCGCGGCCGAAGTAGGCTCGTTGCGAGTCCTGCGGATGCGATGCGCGAAACTCCTTGAGCGCCGCTTCCTGTTCCTCCGCTGGAAGCTGCTGGATGCGTTTGGAGGCTTCGAACGCCTCCATGATCGGATAGTCTCCGCGATCCCAGATGCCGACGCCCGACCTGCGACTGCCGCCGTTCTCTACCGCATCGATCGTGAACACCTGGTCTTGCTGATACTGATCGAAACTGAGGTGCCCAAAGGTTTCCACCTTGCCGTCTCTGTCTTTCATCCCTCCGAAGATCAGGCCCCCGTTTTCCGTGCCTTCATCGTCAAAGAAGATCATGCCAGCGGTTTTGCGATCTCCGCGGGGATATTCCTTGCCCTTGATGATCAGGCCGGGAGCGTCGGCTTTGCCGGACAGAACCATGCGAAGGGTCCCGTCCGGCTCGACGATGTTGATGCGCCGCACGGAGATCTCATCAAACTTCGTCTGCTTGGAACGAAACGCAAAACCGGACAGAAGCGTAACGGCAAACACCGCCGTCAGAACGCCGGAGTAGATCGTAAGAAAGCGTTGGTTGTGCATAGATAGATTCTACTGAAGCTTGCTGGGGCCGCGTTTTCAGGTGCGTGCGCCACAGCACATCGTACAGACCCGCCCGCCGCTTCACCGCTTTCGACGGGGCAACAGGCAGGCACCGTGGTGCGCCGAAAATCGCACGTTAGAATAGATCGTGAGCAACGCTCGTCAATAGTGGAACCGGCAGGCGAGAATCCGGATCTTGTCATCCCACACTTGATAAACGAGTCGATGTGCTTGATCGATGCGTCTCGACCAGCAACCGGACAATTCGTGCTTCAAGCGCTCGGGCTTGCCCAGACCGGAGAACGGGTCGCGCTGAATTTCGCGAACCAGTCTCATGATTCGAAGCGCCTGCGCCCGGTCTTTTTCGACCCACCAAGCGAGATCCTCGAAGGCCGACGGGTCAAATTCTAAGCTTCTCAACTACAGCCTCGAGTGAGAGTCCCTCCTGGCGTTGTTTCGCGGCCAGTAGACGCTGCTTCATCGTCTCGGACTTGAGCAGGTATGCTGTTTCCCGCTCCGATTCGATTTCGCGCCAGAGTTCAATCGGGACAATGACGGCAGTCGGTTCGCCAGCCTCATTGGAGACGATCTGGATCTCCGCGTTTTCCATGCCTTCAGTGTACCGCTACCAGGCGGCCACTCGCGCCGGCCACTGAAACTGCCTGCTAGAATCCGTGTATGCTCGAGAGTTTCGACGACTGGGTACGCGAAGCCGCAGAGAAGATTCTCGTTTGCGATGACTATCCGCTGATTGACAGCTCCGAGATCGACATGGCAGTCGAGCTCCGACGGATTGCGGGCCGTACGATTCTAGAGGACGACGGGGAGGGCGTTTATAGTACCGGAAAAGTCGAGCGTACGGTCGAGCTCCTTGAACTCAAGCTGATACGTTCCGATTTTGCACGCGCAGTCCGTCTTGTCATTTTGAACTTCCTGTACCGCCTCGCTAACTTCGAGGGTTTTGAGCTGGAGGAGTCAGGACCGCTGCTTCATAGCGTAGTCTGGCCGCACTTTGAAAGATTCGTGGGCCTTGCCGTCCAGGAACCCGGTGCGCTCCAAGATCCGCGGGCCATCCGGTGGGAAATAACAAATGCCTGCGTAGCATACAAGTGGGATCTGGCAGCGGCGCTTTTTGACCGTCTGAAATCACTGGGGGCGATCACAGCACCGCAGTGCCGGGCACTCAAGGGCCAGATGTATGTTTGCTCGGTAGTCGCTCCGAGAGCCGAGGACGAGTCGGGCGCATCGCAGGGACACCTGACGTGGTGGTGGCTTCCACAGTTGGACAATGCCTTCTTTTCCGTCGACAATATTTTCCGCGGCATCCGTCCTATTGGACTGTTGGGGTGGGGCATGAATCTGGTAGACTGGGTGGAATACTCCCCGGAAGAGCGCGCGCGCCTCTCCGATGCCGCCCACGAGCGGGAGATCGCCTTCCAGACGGACTCGGACCTGCTCAGTTCTTACTGGGCCGCTTGGGGCAAGTGCTACTTTATCTCTGGAGATTACCTTAAAGCGTCGGAACAGTTCAAGCGCCTCCTTGTGCTCGGCTTTGGTTTACCTGGGCTACCAAACGAGGCAGAGGCGCGAATGCGCTCTCAGTTGTATCAGAACGCCGCCGAGTGCTGCGCGAAAGGCGAACAGGTTGAGGCCGCTGCCCACCTGCTGGAAAGCTGTACCCAAGAATTTCCGCGCACGCAGGGAATTTGGCTGCAATTGGCCAAACTGTACCTCTCCTCGCCCTTAAAGGTTACCCCGGAAACGGTTCTGAACTGCCTTCGCGAGGAAGAAAAGGTCGATCCATCTTTCGGGGAGGACCCGCGGGGCTCCATTGCCCTGATGCTTGGGGAGGTCGCCGGGAGCCACCTTCCGTCTACGTCGCGGAAGGTGGTGGAAGCAAGCCCCGAGGAGCTGCGGTTCATGACATCTGTTCTCTCAAGGCATTGGCAGTCATTCCAGTTCCTGGACGAAGAGAGCCGAAAGCTGTGGGTTGGTGCGACGCACTGGCTGTGGAGTGGGAGCACACCTCCGGGGCAACGGGCTCTCTTGGGGCGGAGAGTCGCTGGTTACTTCGCCGAGATTGCGGAAGCCCAGCTAAGGCGGTTTTTTGATCGTTTTCGGCAAGAACAAGGCGACCTGGTCCTACGGAAAATCCCGCCCGGCCTGAAGAAGGACAAGTTTCAGAAATATTTGGAGGGATCGAATCTAAGCCTCGGCGACATGATCTCTGAGATCGATGGTACCCGCCGACTGCCGGAGCCTCAATACCCAGACCTGAAGGCATGGCTGAAGCGCAAGGCTCGCCGTCTCTCAAACTGGGATTCAAAACGTGCCTGGAGGCTCAATGAACTGCGTTGCTCGTCCAGCCATCCCGGCTCTGAACTCTCGGAAACGGATGCCATTGAGTTATACGAGTTGAGTGTCTGGTTCGTTAACCAGCTTTATGGCGACTAGATTAAAGTGATGCGGGCGCTCGTTGCAGTGCCGTTTCGGATCGACGCGGCGAAAGGCTAGCGTTGAGCGCGAAATGACTTTTGTACCGGACAAACGTTTCGTAAGCCTTGCCGAGGCGTTCGATTTCCTTAATCGATATGCCATGGAACCCCGGCAACAAGTGTGGCTTGAAACCGAGTCTGGCCTAGCGCTCCCGCATCAGGCACCGCGATACCTCTTTAGGGGTGAGTGCGGCGAGTTCGAAACGACCAAGGCTGGCATCCACCGCCCAGACGCGTACAAGCTCAAGGACGGTCGGCTGCTTTCGGATCGGGATTTGAAGGTGCTTGAAGGTCTTATTCCCGACCTGGCATGCAGGTTCACCGAGGACGACTATTCCCTCGACGAGCATAGTGCCATCGGGCTGCTGCAGCATTACGGCTTGCCTACCTGGATGGTCGATTTCACCGCGCGACTGGGCTACGCGTTCGCTTTTGCTGCGGCAGGGAGCGCCACCGTTGGACGGGTAGCCGTCATGCCGCTACGTGCGCTCTCCAAAACTCGCGGCGTTGTAGATCTCACAGACCATCAATGGGCTGAACGACCGCGCCGCCAGGCGGCCTTCGGTGTCATCACGACCGCTGAACTGCCCGACCTTAAGTCCGAGGCCGCGAGGTCCCGTCTGGATCTCACTTGGTACGAGTTCCCAGTATCTGGTGACGATCGCGACTACCTCAAGGCCAAGCGTGACGATCTCGTTCGGTGGTCCGACGACCCGAGCGCCGGTTTCGTACGATTCCACATTACCGAATACGTTGAGGCACACGGAAAGTTCTCGCCAGAGCTGGCGGACTGGTTACTTGAGCGAATCCCAATTGCCCCTCGATGCTATCGAATCATTGGATTTGAAGCTGAGGAGGTTGTCTTGAGCCATTTGGGAGCTAGCGCCCTGCCCAATTACGACGAAGCTAAAGAGGCCGTGCGCTCACGACGGTATTGGTCGTCCGCTTATGGCGAGTGCAGTTGGGATCGGATGAAGGGCTGGGTATGGCCACAGGAAGGTTCCATCACGGCCGATCCTAGAACCTACCATCCGGATTCGTAGTCGGGTGGCCTGAGAGGTCGCCGCATGCCGGGGGCCTGCCCACCCCTACAACCCCGCCCGCCGCCACAACTCATCCACCCGCCGCTTCACCTCTTCCGACATCCGGATCACCCCCGGCCACGGCCTCGTAAATCCCTCCTCCGGCCACTTGCGAGTAGCGTCCACCCCCATCTTCGATCCGTAATTTGCCAGCCGGCTGGAATGGTCCAGCGAATCCACCGGCCCCAGCACGAACTGTATGTCGCGCTCCGGGTCGATGTTATTAAGCGCCTTCCACGTCACCTCGCGCACGTCCTGCACGTTGACGTCTTCATCCACCACCACGATGCACTTGCTGAACATGGCCTGTCCCAGTCCCCATATGGCGTGCATCACTTTGCGCGCGTGCCCCGGATAAGACTTCCGGATCGCCACCAGGATCAGGTTGTGAAAAATCCCCTCGGCCGGCATGCAGATGTCGCGCACCTCCGGCAGTTGCAGCCGCATCAGCGGCAGGAAGATCCGCTCGATGGCTTTGCCCATGTAGAAGTCCTCCATGGGCGGCGGTCCCACAATAGTCGTTGCGTAAATCGGATCCTTCCGCTGCGTGATGCAGGTGACGTGAAACACTGGATATTCGTCGGCCAGCGAATAGAAGCCGGTGTGGTCGCCGAACGGCCCTTCCGTGCGCAACTCGCCCAGCTCCACGTATCCTTCAAGCACGATCTCCGCCTGCGCGGGCACTTCCAGGTCGCAGGTCTGGCACTTCACCATCTCCACCGGGCTGCCGCGCAGGAAGCCGGCCAGCAGCATCTCGTCCAGGTCCGGCGGCAGCGGCAGGATGGCCGAAAACATGGTGGCCGGATCCGCCCCAATGGCCACGGCCACATCCATGCGCGGCTTGCCGAAGTGCTGCATGCGGCGGTAGTGCTCGGCGCCCTGCTTGTGCGTCTGCCAGTGCATGCCTGCCGTGCGCTGGTCGTACACCTGCATGCGGTACATGCCGCAATTGCGCTTGCCGGTATCGGGATTGCGCGAGAAAACCAGCGGCAGCGTGATGAACCGGCCGGCATCTTCCGGCCAGCATTGCAGCACCGGATAATCCAGCAGCGAAAACCCGTCGCTGCGAATCACATCCTGGCACGGCCCCTTCGACACGATCTTGGGAAAGAACGATCCCATCTCCGCCAGCTTTGGCAGCATCTTGAGCTTGCCGATGAGCCCCTCCGGCATGCGCATTTCCAGGTACTCGGCGATGCGCCCGGCCACCGCTTCGACCGATTCCACTTCGAGTGCGATCTCCATCTTGCGCATGCCGGCATAGCTGTTGATCAGCACCGGAATCGCGTAGCCTTTCGGCTTCTCGAACAGCAGCGCCGGGCCCCCGCCTTTTACGGCGCGATCGGCAAAGTCGGCGATCTCCAGGATGGGGTCCACTTCGAAGGGAATGCGCTTGAGCTCGTGGTTCTTCTCCAGCGCGCTGATGAACTCACGCAGATCGGCATAGGCCATAACGGGGGTGTCTCACTTTCTACTATGATTGAAGTTCACAAACAAATCATCAAGGAGCAAGCATGTTTAATCGAGTGGCATTCGTCACGGGCGCCAGCCGGGGCATCGGCCGCGAGATCGCCTTGACGTTGTGCCGCGCCGGTTTCGATATCGTGGTGGCCTCGCCCGAGATCGAAAAAAATGAAGAAGTCGCCGAGAAAATCCGGGCTTGCAGTGGCCAGGCCCTGACCGTGAATCTGGACCTGCTATCGTACGATTCCATCCGGGAGAGCTTCGCGAAGGCGTTGCAGCAGTTCGGGCGCATCGACGTGCTGGTCAACAACGCCGGCGTCACGCGCGACGGCCTGGCGGTGCGCATGAAGCGCGAGGATTGGGAACGCGTGCTGCAAATCAATTTGCACGGCGCGTTCTTCGCCATACAGCAGGTGCTGCCGGCCATGATGAAGCAGCGCTATGGCCGAATCGTTAATATCGCTTCGGTGGTGGGCGAAAGCGGCAATGCCGGCCAGGCGAACTACGTCACCTCCAAGGCGGGCCTGATCGGCCTGACCAAGGCGCTGGCGCAGGAGATGGCGCCCCGTGAGATTACGGTCAACGCGGTGGCCCCCGGCTTTATCGATACCGACATGACCGCGGTGCTCACCGGCGAGTTGAAGGAGAAGTTGCTCGCGCAGGTGCCTTTGCGGCGGCTAGGCAGGCCCGAGGAGATCGCCGCCGCCGTGCGGTTCCTGGCCAGCGATGAAGCGGGATATATCACCGGGCATGTGCTCAATGTCAACGGCGGGATGTATATGTAGTGTGGTATGCGCGCGGCTCCGAAGCGTTTGGATCAGAGCCGCGACCGTCAGGGAGTGTCCTATGGCCCTGCGGGCCACCAATGTGAATGAAAACGGGCGCGAGTTGCGATAGGATGCCTCCAACGGGGTGTGGCCGGAGATCGTACCCGCTCTGGATGTGTTGAGGCCGTAAGGGAGTCTGATCCGGATCGCGCTTTGGACCAATCGATTGAGACCGCCTTTCCGCGAGGAAGGGCGAGAGCTCGTAATGGTGCGTATCTACTTTTACGCGCGATCTGCCATTCCCCGCGAGAAAGGAAAAGAGATGCCTTACAGAGTAGCAGCAATCGACATCCACAAGAAGGTGCACATGGTGGTAGTGGCGAGCATGGCGGAAGAAGTCGAAGATACGGCTGCGGCGGCAGTGGAATTCGAGTGCCGGAAATTTGGAGCTGGGGCCAGCGAGCGGGAGCACTTGGTGGCTTGGCTACGGGAACGTCAGGTGCAAGAAGTAGTGATGGAATCGACGGCCCAATATTGGAAATCGATCTGGTTGGAATTGGAGCCGCACTTTGGGAAACTGCATCTGGCACAAGCGCAATCGAACCGGGCGCCTAGAGGACGAAAGACCGATTTTCGGGACGCCAAACGACTGGGTCGGCGGCTGCTGGCGAGCGAACTGATGCTGAGCTATGTACCGGAGCCGGAGCAGCGGCGGTGGCGGCTGATGACGCGCGGCCGGCTGCAATTGGTGCGCGACCGGGTGCGCCTGCAGAATCAGATGGAAGGCCTGCTGGAAGAAGCCAGGATTAAGCTCTCCAGCGTGATCAGCGACCTGCTGGGGGTAAGTGGACGGCGGATCCTGGAAGCCCTGGCGGAAGGTACCCGCAGCCCTGCTCAATTGGCGGAGTTGGGGGACCGCAGCCTGAAGTGCACGAAACAGGAGTTGACGGATGCCTTGACCGGTGCGCCCGATCCCTGCCACATTGAGTTGCTGAAACTAGATCTGCAGCGTCTGCAGTTGCTGGATGAGCAGATCGAGAAACTGAGCCGGATGGCGGCCGAAGCACTGCGGGTGCATCAGGCGGTCGTGCTGCGGGTGGCCAAAATGCCGGGGTGGGG
>JBEKUO010000857.1:0-9652 GCA_049514955.1 Bryobacteraceae bacterium
CGGTGGTTAATGCCGCGTTGCCGGGAGGAGCATGCTTCCTTCCGTTGCTGAGCGCTCCGCCCACGGTCAGTTTCGGCAACGTCATAGTAGGCAACCCCAGCACCCAAACCGTGACCCTTTCAGGAGCGGGCACCGGAAGCACGACAATCTCTCAAGCGACGGTGAGCGGAACAGGCTTCAGCCTGAGTGGGCCTTCGCTGCCGCTGACCCTCACCGTTGGACAGAGTGCTAACTTCAGCGTGACATTTGCTCCCCTCACTGCGGGTAACGCTAATGGCGCAATTACCTTCGTGAGCAACCCTCCGAATGGCGCGATTAACTCCCCGGTTACCGAAACTCTTGCGGGGACGGGTGTTAATACGCATTACGTATCCCTGGCCTGGCAGGCCAGCACTTCCCCGAACGTGGTTGGGTACAATGTTTTCCGCGCGACTTCGTCCAGCGGACCGTTCACGACGCCGCTGAATTCATCGCTGGTTGCAGGATTGAGCTACACAGACAGCACTGTTTTGGCCGGCCAAACCTACTATTACGTCGCCACGGCTGTGGACAGCAGCAACAATCAGAGCGCCGACTCGTCTCCACCCGCCCAGGCGACGGTACCCTCCCCGTAGCGGGGACTCGGGTTTGCCCGTCTTACCTCTAGCGTCTTCCTGGCGTCACGCCTACCTGGGAGCGGGTGTGCCGATTTCCATTGTCTCAGAAGAAGTCCGCTGCAATTGAAGATCGAGAATTTTGGTGCCTCGCTACACAGAATCAACAAGTTGGGAGGCCAGTTGGGTCGGTAGGGTACATCGTTTACAATAGGGAACCCGTAAATTGCTGCCTTAAGCCGCAGCGTGGAAATGTCCGGTACTACACGTTTTCAAGCCCTTAATGAACGGTAACGAGTCGGGCTGGAAACTCGCTCTTCGCCTAACGCATTGCCCTGTTTTCCGCCCCGCCGCCATTTAAAACCGGCCCCCCCGCAAACTTCCTTAAATGGTGTGCTTAGTACCAACCAGTAATATAGTTCTAGAGGTACCAAGGCAAGAATTAAGCCACTCGTTCAAGCTGCCTAACAAACAGGGGTGGCGGTCTCTAATGGTGGCTGCGAGCACCAGCGCTATTTCGTACGGTAAACGGCGACGCGCACCACCTTCCATCCCAGACGCCACAGGCCATCGGGCCTAATGTCCCCTAATGCTCGTTGATAGAAGGCGGCTCTGCGACTGGCCTCTGCAGCAAATTCTGCATTCGCAATGACAGATTCTGCACCTATGTTCCATCTGTGCGTATTGATGAAGGGCTACAACACCTTTATCAACCAGCGGCAGCGAAGGGTTTCCCCTCACAAGAATGGGTTGGTGCTGTGCGTGCCCGTAAGAACCGAGCAAAAATTAGGGCTTTGCTAGAAATTACCCTTCGATTCCGAAAGGAGAGGCTGAGCAGATTCTCGAAGAAAGAGATCTATTCAGGGGTGTCGGCACCCCAAGAGGGCGGTAGCCTGCCCAACCGCCACTTCGCCTGTAACAGTCCCAGTTCAATTCGAGAATGAGGGAGTGGGCTTTTGTCGAGACGCCACGGCAGCTCTACGGACGCTTGCGATCCTCGCTGCTCCGCATGCAACTTCCTTGGCTGCGCCCGAAATTCACTCGCCGCCAGTGCCGCAAATGGCCAGAAGCCAGCGCAGGTGGTTCGGCAGTAGCCGCCAGCAGGCGCCTCAAGCGTATGTTCGCATACAACTGAGGAGGGCGTCCAGGCTGTTCCGGTGGTTGCGGTCGGGTGAACTCTCAAGGCGCTCGCTAACAAAGCGCTTAACGGCGGATTTCAAAGCGGGAGCGCGGGACTATTCATATATATTCAAAATGGCAGGCGGGATCAGACCTGAACAATCCCGAGGTCTCGCAAGCCTGCGAAAACACGGCCGGCGATAAGAATGCAAAGTTCTTCTTTGCGGATAGACTAAAAGTACTAAGATCTTTTGTTAGTACGTTTAGGACTCGGTTCCTTTACGAAAGCCTTGCAATTCAAGCATTTCTCCGTTGACAAGAGATAACGGATGTGCAACAATTTTCTCCAGGATGTTCTCGACTTGTGCGGGAACAATGGTAGAGCGCCACTAGGTCCCTGAGTTTGGCACCTAGAAAATGTGAGTGATGGGGCGGTAGCTTGCCCTTTTGGGTCTTGCGACGCAAAAACCAGGGAGTCTCAATACTCTCGGCAGTTCGGTTTTGGCGCCTGCGAGTCCACGCCAAGCGAATAGAAATAGAAATACCGCAAGTGGAATCGGTGTTTGAAAACAGGTCGCCAAAAAGTGCGATCGCGTCTGCGGAAACTCGATCGGATAAACCTCCGGCCGCCGTTTCTCCGGGCATCGAAGCAACCTGATCGAAAAACGCCTGTGCCTCATTTGACCGCTCAATTCGACGAGGCCACCCGTTGGTACGCGGTGCAGACGCGACCGAAACACGAGAAGGCTGTGTCGGCTTCGCTAAAGGGGAAAGGCTACGAGCAGTTCTTGCCCTTGTACCAGAGCTGGCATCGGTCCAGCGCCCGCATAGAGAGTGTGCTGCTGCCCCTGTTTCCGGGCTACGTGTTTTGCCGCTTCAATCAATTCCACAGGCTCCCGATTCTGATAACACCGGGCGTGTTCTCGGTAGTGAGCAGGGGAAGAGTGCCGGAGCCGATTCCCGATGAAGAAATTGCCGGGATTCGAACAAGCTGCTCTTCTGGTTTGCCAGTGAGTCCGTGGCCGTACCTGGAGCGAGGGGACCTGGTGCGAGTGGAGTTAGGCCCTCTGCGGGACCTTGAGGGGATTTTCCTTTGCGAGAAGGGCAGTAACCGTTTAGTAATTTCGATCGATCTACTGAGACGCTCGGTCGCAGTCGAAGTGGATCGCCTCTGGGTGCGGCCGATCAGTCCTGTTGCCTATGTAACTGCCGTCTAGGCAGACATGTCTTGGAGGGCCCGCAATACCGGGCCATCAGTAAAGTGAACTTCATCAAACGCGATCGTATCGTCGCTACGCGGGTTTCCCAGGAAGAGTATGAGGAGCTTCAGCGGATCAGCCGGGAGCACGGCGCTCAGAGTGTGTCGGATTTCGTGCGAAGAGTAATAACGAACCATAAATCCGTGATCCTTGCAGCGGAAGCTCACTCAATGGCAATGCAAATCGACTCACTGCAGCAGAAAGTGGATTGGTTGACGGATATTGTGAGCCAAAACGGCCCGAGCAAGGTCGCCGTTTCGGCTTCGACGCCGGCGGATACGAAGCGGAATGGTGCGGGCGCCGAGGAATGCTCACCAGATCTCGAAACGGTACCACGTGAACTGCCAGATGAGGCGTAGCGCGGCGCCTGGGTAATTCGCCGCTGCGTCCAACGACTTCGCCATCTGACGCTGAGGCGGCGAAGTCACGATAAACGCGGCGACCCTTTCGCCAGTTGCCGATTCCCGTCGTCGAGCCGTCCCGAGGCAGACCGGTGGCGTCTGGCCGTGTTTCATGTGCAAAAGATTATCGGCGAAGGCGAAGCAGCGAGATTGGTCCTGGAGGCTCTTGAGACGGCGCCAACAAGCGCCGATGAATCCTAAGTTTCTACGTCGTTACCGCTGACAAAGACTCATGCGCCCCCACTCCGATTGCCAATCGAAGCTTCCCTTTCGGCCAGCGTCCCCGGCGTACGACCATGACGATGAAATCGCGCCAACCAATATCCGCTGCCGGATTGCCGGCGGCGGCGGGTTTTTGCTCCGTGTTACCGGTTAGCCCAGAATTACTGTCGGTGGCCTCCCGGTTTACACCCGTAGCATGCCATTTAAGGTTAGACAAGAGCGAGCCACCAGCCTGGGGAGAGGCATGGATGCGCAATCGCAAGTGAGAATGCCGTGGGCAAATCAAACAACCAAAAAAAGATAAGTGAGAATGTGCGGAGGATCTTTCGCCAGACCGGCGACTCCCTGGCCACTTCAAACGGCGGTATTCCCTGCGACGAGTTTTCAGGCTGTGGAATCCTTGCGCAAGAGGCCTTCAGGAGAATGCTCTATTTAGAGCGAAAACGAACGGAACGTTCCGGCAGACGTTTTGTCCTAATGCTGCTGGAGATCGGCAAGCTCCTGAGAGGTGGGCCAAAAGAAGAGATATTTGGGCGAATCCTCTCGGCGCTGTCCGATGCCACCAGGGAGACGGACACCAAGGGATGGTATACCGCCGGATCTGTCATTGGGGTCATCTTTACCGAGATCGGCACGACCGATGGAAACATCGCAAATGCCCTGTTAATCAAAATCAGCACCGCGCTCGGTGGCGCACTGGGTATCGAGCACATCCGCGAGATCAGCCTTTCCTTCCACATCTTTCCCGACGATTGGGAGAATGGAGGTTCGGGCGGTGCGGCCGATGCGCGGTTGTACCCGGATCTCATGCACGACCTTGACGCGAAAAGCGCTCGCCATCTCTTGAAAAGATTCATAGACATCGCCGGCAGCCTTCTGGCGCTGATTGTCTGCTTGCCTTTGTTCGCTGTCATCGCCGCCGTGATTAAGTTCACCTCGAATGGTCCGGTGCTTTTTCGGCAGACCAGGCTGGGGCAGTACGGCAAGAAGTTCACGTTCCTCAAATTCCGGTCCATGCATGCAGCCAGCGACCATGCACTTCATCGTGAGTTCGTCGAGGCGCTGATATCGGGAAGAAACGGTTCCCGGGACCAAGACGGGCGCAACTGCGTTTACAAAATTACCGACGATCCGAGAATCACGCCCGTCGGAAAGTTCCTGCGGCGGACGAGCCTCGACGAGCTGCCACAGTTCTTCAACGTGCTGCGAGGGGACATGTCGCTTGTGGGTCCCCGGCCGCCAATTCCGTATGAATTCCAGTCCTACGACCTCTGGCACAGGTGCCGCCTCCTAGCCGTTAAGCCCGGCATCACGGGTCTGTGGCAGGTGGAAGGCCGCAGCAAGGTCGGCTTTGATGAAATGGTCCGCCTGGACCTCAAATACGCCATGTCTTGGTCCGTGTCTATGGATCTCAAGATCCTCTTCAAGACACCCCGCGCCGTCCTGACGGGAGACGGCGCCTACTGATCGGGCTGGGCGACTTTTACAGGCAACAACGGTAAACGCATTATGATTCGCATTGGTGTCATCGGTTACGGTTACTGGGGGCCGCGAATAGCCCGCAACTTTCACGACGTCGACGGTTGTGAACTCGGCATGATTTGCGACACGCGGCCGGACGCCCTACGGCGCGCAAGAAAAAGCCATCCCAATGTATGTGTAACCACCGATCCTTGCGAGGCCATATTGTCGCCGAATCTGGATGCGGTGGCGGTGGTCACACCCGTCTGGACGCATTTCGAACTCGCCAAGGCTGCGCTGGAAAATGGGAAACACGTCTTCGTCGAGAAACCCTTTACGGCGACCACCGCCGAGGCGGAGCAGTTGATCGAGCTGGCGGATCGAAAAAATCTCCGCATCATGGTCGACCACACGTTTCTCTTCACGGGCGCGGTAAAGATGATCCGGCAACTGATCGACGATGGGACATTGGGCCACCTCTATTACTATGACTCAACCAGGGTGAATCTGGGGCTTTTCCAGCACGACGTCAATGTCATTTGGGACCTGGCGCCGCACGACCTGTATATCATGGATTATCTGATTAAGAAGAAGCCGGAAGCTCTGACGGCTACGGGGCAGGTGCACCTGAACGGCGTGGAAGATCTGGCATATATTACAATCCACTTCGCCGATCGTATGATCGCCCATATCAACGTGAACTGGCTTTCCCCGGTCAAGATTCGGACGACTCTGATCGGGGGGGAAAAGAAGATGGTGGTGTGGAACGACCTGGAAGCGGATGAGAAGATCAAAACGTACGACAAAGGCGTCAACATCACGAGTGGCGACAACATCTATGACGTGCTGGTGAGCTACCGTACGGGAGACATGTGGGCGCCGAAAATCGAGCAGACAGAGGCGCTGGCGGAAGAGGCCCGGTACTTTGCAGAATGCATCACCAGGAACGAAAGGCCCTTCAACGACGGGCTGGCGGGCTGGCGGGTAGTGAAGATGCTCGAAGCGGCCGACCGGTCCGTGAAGGACCGCGGCAGACCGGTTGACCTATGAACGAGTACCGGTGCATCGCGGACGACGTCACGCTGGGAAAGAACGTAAAGTTGTCGAAATTCATTAATCTGTACGGCTGCGAGGTCGGGGATGACACGAAGATCGGCGCGTTCGTAGAAATTCAAAAGAATGCAAGAATCGGAAAACGGTGCAAGATTTCCAGCCACACGTTTATCTGTGAAGGGGTCACGATTGAAGACGAGGTCTTTATCGGGCATGGCGTGACCTTCATCAACGACACTTACCCGAAGGCCGCGACCGCGGAAGGACAGTTACAGACTGAAGCAGACTGGCAGGTGGAAACCACTCTGATCAAGAAGGGAGCATCGATCGGATCCGGGTCCACCATTTTATCGAAAGTGACCATTGGCGAAAATGCAATTGTGGGCGCCGGCAGTGTCGTTACCAGGAATGTTCCCGCGAAAGTTATCGTAGCGGGAAATCCGGCGCGCCAGCTAAAAGACATTAAAGCCAAATCAATCGGAGGCGAAAAATGACACGTACAACGGCAATTCCGTTTTTAGATCTTGTTACCGTCCACGAGGAGCTGCGGGAAGAGCTCGTCAGCGTATTCGGCGCCGCTTTGGAAACCGGGGCATTTGTCGGCGGCCCGATGGTGGAGGAGTTTGAACGCGACTTCGCGAAATACTGTGGCACGCAGCACTGCGTCGGCGTTGGCAGTGGTACGGATGCGCTGAGGTTCGCTCTGGTAGCGGCGGGTATTGAGCAGGGCGACATTGTCATAACGGTACCAAACACGTTCATTGCAACCACGGAGACAATATCCCAGGCGGGCGCACGCCCGGCTTTTGTGGACGTCGACGCGCGCACGTACAACATGGACCCGGAGAAACTTCGGCAGTACCTGGAGTCCGAGTGCACGATCGACGATCGCGGGCGGCCGATCGACAGGGCCACTGGGAGCCGCGTGACGGCTGTCGTGCCTGTACACCTGTATGGGCAGATGTGCGACATGGATGCCATTCTGGAGGTGGCCGAGCTTTTCAACCTGGCGGTGATCGAAGATGCCTGCCAGGCGCATGGGGCGGAATACTTTTCCGCGAAGGAGAACCGCTGGCGGACGGCAGGATCAATGGGACGCGCCGCCGCGTTCAGTTTCTACCCGGGAAAGAACCTGGGCGCATGCGGGGAAGCGGGGGCCATCACGACCAACGATGGGGATCTCGCCCGGAGAGCCCGCATGTTGCGCGACCACGGTCAAGCTCGCAAGTACTATCACGACACGGAAGGCTATAATGGGCGCTTGGATGCGATCCAGGCCGGAATTTTGCGCGTGAAACTCAGGCACCTGACGAAGTGGAACGCCGGCCGCCGCCGAGCCGCAGCCCGATACCGAGACCTGTTTGCAGAGGCCCAGGCCAGCGAGTTTCCACCGTTTGAACCCGATTGGGCAAAAAGTA
This sequence comes from Bryobacteraceae bacterium, assembly GCA_049514955.1. Classification (GTDB taxonomy): domain Bacteria; phylum Acidobacteriota; class Terriglobia; order Bryobacterales; family Bryobacteraceae; genus Bog-159. The sequence continues at coordinate 7,527 of JBEKUO010000857.1, forward strand.
TTTACCACCTGTTCGTGATCCGCGTGCCCTACCGGGACGTTCTCATCCGGCAACTGGCGGACGCGAACATCGGCACGGGAATCCACTATCCAGTTCCCCTTCATTTACAGAAAGCGTACGAATGCCTCGGTCACGAAGCCGGCGACTACCCGGTGGCGGAATCACTGGCGCCAGAGATCCTGAGCCTGCCTATGTTCCCACAGTTGGAGTATGCGCAGCAGGTCCGCGTCGTCAAAACGATCCAGGAGTTCGCTGCCGAAATCACTCCAGCGGAGCACAGCTTCAAATATGCGGGGGGCGCGGTCTAAGCAAGGCTGATGGCCCGGTTTTGAAAAGACCCAGCAAGACCCTCTCCATGGATTTCCGATGAACACCCTTGTGACGGGCGCAGCCGGGTTTATTGGCAGCAATCTTGTTGACCGCCTCCTCGCGGCGGGTCATTACGTAACAGGAGTGGACAATTTCTCGACCGGGCAGCATTACTTTCTTGACCAAGCGCGCGCGCATCCCAACTTTCGTCTCGAACGCGGCGACATTCTGAATAAAGAACTGCTGATATCATGCATGCGGGACGTGCAATTGGTCTTGCACATGGCGGCGAACGCCGACGTACGATTTGGCCTGGATCACCCTACGAAGGACTTCCAACAGAACGCTCAGGGGACTCTGAACGTGCTAGAGGCGATGCGGATCTGCAAAGTTCCAACCATTGCATTTGCCTCCACCGGGTCCGTTTATGGAGAAGCATCGGTGATACCGACTCCGGAAAACCATCCCTTTCCGGTTCAGACGTCACTCTACGGCGCGTCAAAATTGGCGGCCGAGGGCCTGATCCAAGGGTACTCGGAGGGGTTTGGAATTCGTGCGTATATTTTTCGCTTCGTATCGATCTTAGGCGAACGTTACACTCACGGCCACGTAATCGACTTTTATCGCCAACTGGCCGAACATCCAGGGTCACTGAACGTCTTGGGTGATGGAACGCAGAGGAAATCGTATTTGTATGTTCACGACTGCGTCGCAGCGATCCTTGCAGCTCTGGACCAAGATCGACAAGGCGTAAACATCTTCAATCTAGGCACAGACGAATACTGCCAAGTCAACGACTCGATTGGCTGGATCTGTGAGGAACTCGGCTGCGCGCCAAACGTGCACTACAGTGGTGGTTCACGCGGCTGGATTGGCGACAGTCCGTTTATTTTCCTTGACTGCTCCCGGATCCGCGGGTTGGGTTGGCAGCCTCGGCTGACTATCAGGGAATCGATAGTACAGACCGTTCGCTACCTACGCGACCATGCGCACAGGATCGAGTCGGCATTGGCGTCATTCTAGAAGAGTGCTTGAATCGCTTCTGCCAATAAAGCAGGGCCCTCGATAGCCGTTAGAGATTAGCTGGAAACGGCGTAATCGCGGGCTGCGGAAGCGTTGGTCTTGGCAAAGTGTCCGCGGGTGTTGGCGAGGATGCGCCCACCTCTGCATCTTCGCCTGCAAGAGAGGTTGTATCAGCCTGACCCGGAGAAAGTGGGAGAGGCTGCTCAGCGCGGTTTGGGGTCCACGGGAGGCGTTGGCCCCGCGCCGTATCTACCTTCAAAAGATCGACGTTTGACCACTGCGCCGGGTGATGCCGGCGGACTGTCGATTAGATCGGTGACTGTTGAGATGAGGGTACTTGCTGTTATAGCGAGCTACGGCACGGCTAACGATGAATATCTTAAGCGTCTTGTCGAAGAATACCAGTCCATGTCCCTTGACATCCACTTGGTGGTTCTTTCGAATCTTCGCAAAAGCGTGGCTGCCGGCGTCGAAGTTATCACGCTTCCACGGTACTGGAATCGATGGATGGGCCGTGGGTCTTCCAAGGTGAGACGAAACTTGTGGCTGCTACGGAAGGAATACGGATACTGTCCGTACCCTGATTTACCTTTCGCGCACAGGCAAATCTTTGCAGACCGGTTAGATGATTACGACCTCTTTCTGTATTCCGAGGACGACACGCTGGTGAGCGAGAGGAACTTGCGGGCGTTTCTGGCGGCTGCGGCGGTGCTGCCAGCCAACGAGATTCCGGGGTTCCTCCGTTTTGAGCGGGGTCGGGACGGAACATTGAATTACCCCGAGGTCCATGGACA
>JBEKUO010000858.1:0-16781 GCA_049514955.1 Bryobacteraceae bacterium
AGGTGCTCTGAAGCTTGTCTAAGTCGTCTTGCAAATAGGATTGCGCTTGTTCCAGAGTGCTACGCGATAAAACGCTAAACTTCGCGACCAGTTGCTGAGCATTGGCATTCAATACTCTCAGCTGCGATTGCATGGAGGTATCGAGCTTATCGATACCGTAGTTGATCATTGTCTGGAGCGAGAACAGCGCGCCGTTGATAATGGCCTGCAGTTGGCTAAGCCGGTCTGCAAGAGCCTGGTTCCCTTTAGCTATGGCATCATCAACAAGGCTCTGAAGCCCTACGGCTACAGGACTTAGAGAGCCAATGGTTTGCTTTACCGTGGTCAGCAAATCTGTCGGCTGAGCGCATGCGGGTGGGACGACATAATCTCCCAAAAAACATACACACACCACCGAAGACAATACAGAGCGAGTAGTCTTTCCCAAAGCAGTCCTCCGCGTCGTAGTTTTAGTAACCTCAAATTACCAAGGCGGCGAAATTCGGCAAAAAGGGATACCGCCCGCCGTTCGTCGTTCGTCTGGATTCGATCCGTCCGTGTGTTCCCAAAGCATCCGGTATGGCCCAAATCCAATCGGTGTTTCCCTTTCTTTAAAATAGTGATCGGAGTGGGCGAATCGTTACAACTGTTTACAAAGTAGCGGTAATTCCGCTTGTGGTAGGTGGGTCCGCCGACGGGCAGTCGCTCACAACGCTAGTGTTTTCAAAGAGATGATCGTTTGTGGAAATCAATTGAAAGTATTCGGACGCAGACGCGCAGGCCGGCGCCGTAGGCCACCATGAGATTCAGCTAAGAAAATCTTTCGGCCTATCTGTCATCCGCCCAATTTCGGCAATAGGAGTAGGCCTTACGGCTGTCCGGCACGAGAGATAAACTGGCGAGCGCGTTCCGCAACGGTTTGGCTCTGCTCTTCATACGTGCGTGCCATCGCGCGACTGTGCTGTGCGACCGTTGCGTCATCCGCGTTCATGACATTCACTTCCAAATGAGGATCTTTCTGCCTTTCCTCAGTGAATTGTGGAGCCGCTTACGGTACCGCCGGAGATGGCGCTCCTGGCCCAGGCAGCCACAATGGAGGCGAGCCGTTGGCTGTCCGAGCTATACTGCTGGTTCGCCATAGCCCCAGTCGCGGTGGCGATCACGGTGAAATTTAACCCATTGTCAGGGAAGACGGCAGCGCACGCCGCCAGGGTGTCGCTTCCGAACTGGCCGGCTGACTCGGTGCCATAGCTCGCGAGATAGGTCAGCATCCCAGCGTAAAAATTCTGATCAAGCGCCGACCAAGAGCACGACTGCAGGCCGATGATGGCGCAACTTTGTGTGTTAGGCGCAGATTGGCCCATTATACTGTTGGTGATTACCCAATTCATCGGCCCAAACTCCTGCACGAAGACGCCATCGTGGCCGCCGTTGTCCGAGCTCGTAGTTTTGAACTGGTTTATGGTGTATGGGTAGGTACCGTTGGTGGGGCTGCAAGCTCCTGGGCAGGACGTGACGGCAGTGTAGCTTGGCGTCCAATTATAGAGGTCCATGCCCATATAGACGTGATGGGGAAAATTTGAACTGAAGTACGCTGCGTAGGTCTGATTTATTCCCGATGTCTGCTGCGGAGTGTCCATCTCCGGAGAATAATCCAGGGTTGCCCCAACCGTTACACCCGCGGGTATCGTGATGTTGGTGCTGAATGGCGTCCAGAAATTGGTCACCCAATCTTGCGGACAAGTGTTTCCAAGCGGACCCGGTGGTGTGCCGCCTGTGTTGCCGTTGCACAAGATGGGCGGCGACGGTGCGCTCTGAGTTCCCGTGGCACACGCGCTCGGCTGGATACCCTCGCCCCATGTCTCCGCTTGCGTAGTTGGCTCATGAATCGGCACGAACCAGTCCCCTGAAATTAGAAGACCGAGCAGGGCGCCTGTTACACTGTTGCCAAGGCCAGCTATCGACGTGGTAAGGCAATAATACCAATCTGCAACGCCGCTTTGGTATCCACCTGCGGTACCCTGATTGAACCCTGCGCCGCCGCCGCCCGAGTGTGAGGGAACAGGGCAGGCGCTCACTAGACCGTTTTGCGCGGCGGTCATGGTCCATTTGTCACCGGTATTGTGGCCAGTCGTACTTCCAAACTTGACGGTTAGCCCATTGACGAGCAGAGTCGCGGAGGTGCTAACGGGCTTTGTGCCCCCGGTCGAGCAGTCGGTGCCCGTGCTGTTCGCCCCAAATGTGAACGTACTTGACGGAGTCGAAATCTGAACACAATACACGTTCGGGGCGCCCGTGTACGAACCTCCAGGCGTTAAGTCGTTCGAGCCACAACTACCGCCGCATGTAAAGATGGCTGGTCCGATGCCGCGGGCCGGGCATCCAGCGTCGCCGCAGGTCGCCGTGTTGTAAAATCCGGGCGATAGGCGCACCGACATTTTCAGAGAGTGTGCGTAGCCGATGGCATTGCTATACAACGAGATACAGGTCGAACGATTGTTCACGAAACACTCCACGTCAGGATAGATCCACACCACAGACATGTTGGATGCCTTCATCGCCCGTATCCAAAGCGCCCATTGGGGGTAAGTGTCATAATTGCTCGATCGAAACTTCGGGTTGGCGATGATCAAATTTCCCCCTGTAGCAAGAGGCTGCTGGAGATTGCTGCCAACCTGGCCCAACATTTGCGCGAAGTACTGATTCTGCGTTGAGATAAACTGCGCCTGGGTCGGGTTCCAATATACGTCGATAGTCCAAGAGTAGGTGCCCATGTTGCCACCGCCGTCCGTCACGGTCACTATCGGGCTGAACACCATCGGCTCCGCCGCCACCTGACAGGGAGCAAAATTGCTGTTGCTGTCGAAACTCGCGCAGCCATCGGGCACCGCGGCACTCAGGTTCGTCGAAGTCCCGGTTGCGGGGCTAACAGTAAACGCAGGGTCACCCGGGGGGACCGACGCGCTAATGCTCCAGGTGCAAGTACCCACGCAAGCGCTAGCGGTAAACGTAATTGTCGTCGCAGAGTACAGCACGTACACCGTGGCGGTGGTTGGCGGCGGGATGTTGGCTGTGACTGTAATTTGCCCGAGTAACGGCACCAGCGTGAGCGATAATGCTGATACGACTACGCGAACTACATGCATACGTACCACCAAGCATAAGGTATCCCACCCGTCAGTGGAGTCATATTGGACTTGAGCACGAATCCGGTCGTGCTTAGGGAAGCGACGTACGGCAACTGGGCCGGTGTTCCCGTGTTGGTATTATAGTTCGGTCCTATGATGCAGGCTCCGGGAGCGGCGGGATGTGTCGCCCCGAATGTGATCGTTACCAGCGTTGCGTTCATTGAGGGGGAAGTACCTGTAGTGATGGAGATGAGCCCGGACAAGTCGGTGCCACTCGGATTGGCGGGACAAGTGGGCGTCGTACCAGCGCCTGTCCCGCAGGTGGCCGTCGGCGTTGCGCTCCCACCTAGAAACACGGCCGCCTTGACGTTGCCGTAGAGACCGCCATCGGCCACTGGCTTGCCGTTATTGACCTGAAGGGTATTCGCGCTATCACGATAGATCCCGGTATCCATTGTCCCGTTCCCAATCTGGATATTTTGCGTGGAGTCAATCCGCATGGCTTCCGTGTATACGCTGGGAGTAGCAGTCGTGCCCGTGGAAAGCTTGATATGCGTAGGCACTTGGCCTCCGATGCCAATGGTCCCGTCCGCCTCGAAGTCGATGCCAACGGTTTGCTGATACGCGCTTCCATCAAAGGCTGAGCCCCGCCAACTGCCAATGGTGTCCGTGGCGGTGATTGCGGAGGGTGACGCCTCGGTGCCCCTCGCTTTGCGAGCGTAGAAGCTCGCACCGTTGGCATCGTTGGTGAACTGCGCACTCATGATTCCGCGCGGCGCAAAGCCTGGACCAACGGCAGTGGACACCTGCAATGACGTTACCGGGGTACTCGTCCGTATCCCCAGAAAGTGAGTAAGAGCCAAGACGTTCACGGTAAGCAGGGACCCGGAACACGATCCGCATGTCGTCGCCTGTCCCGTTCCTCCGCTGTAGCCGGTGCCGGTCGTTATAGGCTGGGCGCCGATGCCCGTAACCTGACCGCCCGAGACAGCCGTGATGGTGCCCGTCGCGGTTCCCGATCCGGTCGTGACCGTAAACGTCTTGCCAACGTCACCCGAAACATAACCGGTCCCCCCGGCAGTTGGTGTCGTGCTGAATATCGCCACCCCTGAATCGTTCCAAAGAAAATTGTTGGCATCTTCAGTCAGCACCAACGCTTGCCCAACGAACGGAACCGCCCCCACGGTCGTGAGGGTTCCGCCCACGATCATCGTGCCGTTCGCGTCCGGCAGCGTGATGGTTCGAGCCGCGCTCGGGGAGCCCCCAATCACAAAGTAGTTGCCGCTCCCGAACCCCGCAGACCCTGACAGATAAATGTTCTGGGGCGGGTTAGTGGCGTTGCCGACCGTTTGGTTGGATGAGAGCGGAATCAGCGCCCCTGGAGTGAACTCCCAAAGTGGTGTAAGCGTTTCGTCCGCGTTACCGCTGGTTCCTGCGGGATAGCCCTCGACGATCACGGACTGACTCCCGGTACCCGTACCTATGCCCGGGGCGAGGTACAGGTTGCCGCCGGATTGGTTGGTGGCCCCAGCCTGCGCTCCCTGTGCTGGAATAGTGCTGTTCTGACCAGCGCCGCTGGCCGTCCGGCCTGTGAGGATCATCGTCCCCGCGTTGCCTGACGAGTCCACCGACCCCGGCAACTCGGTGCCGAGAAACAGACGGAGCTTGCCCCCGGTCGGATTGCCCGGCTGTGTCCCCGCAACGCCATCCCAGAGACCGGCCGTGAGGCTGCCCGTGCTTGTGTTGAAAACCGGGCTACCACCGCATAAAGAAATCGTCCCCGCACTGGGTACGCCGGTATATCCGTATCCGGGGCTCGAAATCGTTACCGAACCCGGTACTCCGCTGGAGACGGTAAGACTCGCTGTAGCACCAATCCCTCCACCATTAGTGAAGGTTACGACTGCCACGCCGTTCGAGCATCCTGAGGCTCCTGACAAATATTGCGGCGCGATTCGAGACGCCCGAACCCGTGATCAATTGCGAGGCAGTCGTGATGCCGTTCGTATCCACGCTCATTACGCTTACCCCTCCGCTTATACCGGCCTGGAGGTCGAGAAGGCGCGACGCGCCTGACGAGTTGGTGTTGGTTATGTTTTCCGTAATACCCGAGAAGGTTGTCCCTCCCGTCCATGTGTTAGCTAGGTCGAGGATGTCGCTAGCCCCTACTGTCATCCCGAGCCCAAGGCTGGGAAACTGGGGGCTAGTCGCGACGTTGACAACGCACGCACCTAGCGTTGGAGTGCATGTGCCGGTTGTAACGATGTTAGTGCCTGCTGTAATACTCTGTGCCCAGCATGCCGGCGCAAGCATTACGACCAAGCCAAACACTAAAACGAACAGATACCTACACTGTGGAACTCCCAAAAAGGTGCTCGGCCATGCCGAGTCGTGCTTTTCTTGTTTCCCCATCTCCAAACTCCCTATTGTTCACCTTACGGCGGACATCGATGATCATACGCTCAAGTGAGGGTTTCTGCAAGTGAATTCGGAATTTTGGCTCGTCGGGGGAATTTGTGGGCGACTCGGTGCCAGTGGACCCTTCTGGATGGAACGAAGACTGAACAGGCACGGCTTCGTTGGCGGGGTCGAGTTGGTCACCAAAAGTAACCTGGGTCGGCAAAATGCCTTCGAACGAGGAGCGGTACAGGCCTTGAAATCTCAGGCCGGTTCCGCCGGGCTCCAACAAAGTAACCTGGAATCTATTGAAGCCGTGTGGCTTACCGACATTTCTCATTCCAGTCCGGCTTCGCCCACAGATTCTCCGTTCGCGCAGGAAATCTCCGGTTTTTCCTAGTTCTTTTCGAGGCCTTTCACCCCTGCTGGTGGAACAGCACCGGCACTGTTTGACAAGTTGGCGGGCGACTGCTAGTGTTGGAAACACTAGATTACATTGGCAACCACCAAGGGGATGGAACAAAATACGCTGAAGAATCTATACTAGGCTTTTCCTTGAGGCAGTTATGAGAGAATCTGGACAGCATTTTGCAATCGCTACGGCAGCCCTCGCCGCGTTCAGTGTGTGCGGTCAAGCCTCGTCTCCGACCCTGACCACGCTCTATCAATTCACCGGTAACCTCGGCGGACCTGACGGCTCCTACCCGCTGGCTCCCTTGACGCTCGGCCCAGGTGGGATGATCTACGGCACAACTCGGCTGGGGGGAGTCGTCAACTCCACGTGTCCCCAGGGTTGTGGCACGGTGTTTTCCTTAACTCCATCAGCCTCTTCCGGCTTGCCTTGGAATGAAACCGTACTACACTCCTTTACCGCCGGCAGTGATGGGTACTGGCCTACCGGTGCTCTCATCTTGGACCAAAGCGGGGTGCTTTATGGGACGACTGCTGTAGGCGGGGTATCAGGTCTTGGTACCGTTTTTTCCTTGGAGCCTCCAGTCCTGTCCGGTGCCCCTTGGGTCGAGCAGATCCTCTACAACTTCGTTGGGCCCGTCGGGCCGGGGGGCGATGGGGCCGGGCTCTTCGGGAAGCTGGTGATGGCTGACAGCGGTGCGCTATACGGCACGACGCAGTCAGGGGGAACATACGGGTTAGGCACCGTATTCTCGCTGGTCCCGCCGACCGCCCGAGGGAACTCCTGGAGCGAATCCGTGCTGTGGAGCTTTGGCGGCGAGGGCGACGGTTCTAATCCCTTAAGCGGTCTAGTCGGAAGCGCCGGAAAGTTGTACGGCACGACGGCACTTGGCGGAGCTTCAAACTATGGCACCGTATTCTCGCTGGTCCCGCCGACCGCCCCTGGCGGGGCCTGGACCGAAGCTGTGCTCCATAGCTTCGCTGGCGGCAACGACGGGGCGAATCCCGAGTACGGCAGCTTAGTCGTTGGTGCTCGTGGCGGACTCTTCGGCACCACATTAAACGGCGGCCAGTATGCGAAAGGCACCGTATTCTCGCTGGCGCCGCCGACCGCCCCTGGCGGCGCCTGGACCGAGAACGTGATCTTCAGCTTCCTTTACCGCTCCGGCGATTTACCCGATGGCGGGCTTGCCCTAGACAAGGCCGGGAACCTGTACGGCGCCACTAGCTTCGGAGGCGACGGAGACCAGTCCTTAGGCACGGTCTTCCAACTGGCGCCGCCCGTCTCGCCTCAGAGTGAATGGAAATTCAACGAACTTTATAGCTTCACAGCCCGCACCGGGATAGCCCCAATGACAGGGGTAACTCTTGACCCGGCCAGGAAGGTTATCTACGGCACTACCTCGGGCTACTACTACATAAACCAAAACGGCGGTACCGTTTTTTCGTTGACATTTTGAAGGCGATTAAGCTGGCGTCAAGGTCAGTCCAGAACTTTGATCCAATCGAAGCAGGGTGTTGTATTTGGGCCCCACGCCGTGACCCACTCAAAGGCTAACCGGCAGACGGGCATTTCGACGTCCCCTTCCGGCGTATCGACCGTCCTTCTCAGTGGCGGAAAGTCTGGATGGGAAGGGCGTGATGTCGGGCTGTCTACGCTTGCGCCGCCTGAGCAGCGCCAAGTCTGTGGAGTTGAGCTTCTGCGAGACGGGCCTTCGGTGGGTGTGCCGAGGCCAGAGGATGTCTTCGGCGGAGTCGACGCCGTCGGATCAGGGCATTGCCCGGACGAAAACGTAAGCATAGAAAAGAATAAGCCCTGTCGCTGAGCAGCGCGCGCAAAAGGCGCGAACTCGCTCTCGATTTCTCGCTGGATATCTACTCCCGGTTCGACCCGGGGGGCTTGGCCCCCGTAGAGTGGTATTCATGTTATCTGTCTTGGTACAAACCCAGAGGGTCTACCTGTAACTTGGTCTCGATTACTTCCCTGCTTTCAAGCGTATGCGAGGGCTCCGCGGCTGCCGGCGATGCCCTTTAGATGATTCTGCGCGCAACGGACCCACAGGGTTCAACAGCGCTGTCCAAAAGTACTGTTGATTCTAAAGGAGTTCCGCTAGTAACCTCCTGGGGAACTCCCTGATCCCGAACCTGATTCAAGCCTTTGCACGAAATCGCTTTATTTCATGCAGTTCCAAGCCGTTTAATATCTTGTACTTGCGCGCCGCTTGTGGAAGGCGATAGAGCTTGGTGGAGCTTGGATGCTCTCGCCGCCACAAAATCATCTACAGCGCGCCAAGTTCCCAGAGCACGGCGGGTGATGCCCCAGGGATCAGACTGAAACGGCGCAACGTCACTGACGACTCGATTATAGACCCGGACGTAAGGCAGTAGTTTTAGCGGCAAGCTTTCGCCCGCTAAGCTCGGCTTATGTGGACGCATTCCGTGCGCGCCGTGAAACGGTACATAACCTCGTTGCTGAAAGTCGGCTGGATGACCATCACGCTTGCTGGATCTATGGATAACCCGGAATCGTGAAAGACGTCGGCTAACGCCAGCCGTACTCTTCGCACGTAGATCCTGATGGTGGTTCGATGGTAGCGTGCTTCGCGCCCGCCGGATTTCCTTCTGCGAGTGCACTGCCATTGGTGGAACGGATCAGTATGGATGCCGCGTTCGATCTGGGTCGCCGTCTGCATCATCCTGCGCCGGCTCAAATAATCCACGAGACCCGCTTCCGCACGTGAAAACGCCAATTGGTAACTGCGGCCACGATGAACGAGCCAGACCCCGAGAATCTCTTCTCCCGGTATGCAACCCGTGCAGCATGGAGAGGACTCGTTTCCGGCCACGCGGCGGGCATGAACGATCCTGAAACATGGCCCTTCAGCGGCAATTTCCTTTCGCGCGGCCAGGAGATAATCGATTTCCCGAATGAGCGACGGGGGTTCAGTCATAGAGGAAATAAGCTCCGAGCTTTTCCGCTTTCAGCCGCGGCCCGGTTCCCCGGTAAACCTTGGACACCGCGAGTACCCGCAGACCAAGAGCGATTCCGGCTGCGCTTTTGCAAAGATCCTCCAGGAGATCCCAATCCTGCTGCGTATCCGCGGTCATGTTCAGCAGAACGATTTCGATGCCTGATAACGAGGTTGCTGGGTCACGATGGATCTCCTTAGGTGATATGGCGGTGGTAGCGCTGTGGCCGTACCGACGAAGCTCGTTGACAAGACGGTTCGCGTGGTCCTGATCGGCGTCGATGACCAAAATGCGTGCCATGAGCCGGCCACCTCACCAACAGGCCACCACCCTAGTGAACCGGAAATAAATTGCTCGCTGCTGGAAGCGGACTTCGAGTTCACGCTTCCAGCATTTCAGAACCGTAAGAAGCTCTGCCGTAATTCTCGCGTCGATCTCGTATCGAATGAGTTCATCGGTGAATTCCTCGCCGGTCGCTTCGTCACGGTACCAGCCGAAAATAACCGATCGCGAGTAGCCGGTGAACATCTGGCGGATCTCACGCTCGGTTTGTTGCAGTTTATCGCTCTCGACCCGGACGCGGCTGCCGTCAGGCGCCGGGTTGTGCCATAACGGAATCAAACACAGCAGCGTACAGAATGCGGGCAGCGAGGTGTCGCGAGTGTTTGTCGTGATCTCGATATTGGGTAATTCGGCAGCGAGCGCCGGACTCGTTTCCACCGAGCTCAATGCGCGGGATTCCACCAGCGTGTCCGCGGTTGACGCGATAAGATGGTGATCGGGCGAGGTGCGCAACGCGATATTCCCTTACGCCAAACCCCAGTGAGCGAGGCGAGCCCACGGATCAGGCGGATCACCAAGTGGCTCTGTTCCTGGCGCCAGATCCTCACGTCCTCCGTGATGCAGCTTCCCTGGTTCGCGAGGCAGCTCCGTTTGGCTCAGGAACTTCGAATCCGCTGTATGAGCCGCGTCCATCTCGACGAATCGCGGATGCCTGCTGTAACTTGTTGATGTTATGGTCGTTATATCCATCAGGCAGGGGCTCCGCCCCACCTGTTGGCGCGTGTACTGGCATACATGCTCCTCTCAGGGCCTAAAGGCTGCGTCCTATCGCAGCCTTCTTTAAGTATCCGAGGAGTGGTTTGGGCGACACCATGGCTAATCTGTCAGGAATGTGTGAGAATTTAGTAAAGTGCCGAAATCAAGCAACTTGTTGCCAGAAAAACGGTATGAATTCAGCGGTTTCACACTCGATGTACTAAAGCTGGAGATGTACGCGGTCGGCGATGGTATAAAGCCGATTAGATTGCAGGCTCGCCTGCAGGTACTGAGAGCGTTCATTTATTTGATTGAGAATAGGGATCGAGTAGTCGATGCCGAAGAACTCTGGAGTTTTGCTCGAGAGGCCAGCAAACCTGGTTCATATTCAGATGAAGTAGGTCGCACGTTGATCTACGATTGTCGATCCCTGCTCGGCGACGCAGGGAAACAATGTATCCGATCAATTGCACCGAAGCTATACCGATTCGTATGCGATGTGAAAGAGACGCGATTGGTAGCCAGCCCCACGATTGGCAGCAACCTCGCCCAAGTGACGGCGGAACGAGGTAGCGACAATAGAGTCTTGGTTTCTGGCATTGAGAATGTTGCTGGTCTTATGAAGGATGCGTTCGCTGAATTGCCAATAATGGACCAGCTTGGCAAGGTATATGAGGCCCAGCACATCGATCGGCACAGCGATTATATAAACGGCAGCCTGACAGTTACGGCTAGGTGCCTACTAAATGCTGGTGAGCCTGAAAGCGACCTCCCGGACCTCGTCCACTATTCGGCTAAATTCAAGACACTTGAACATCCGATCTACTGTCGCTGTCTTAGCGTCTCAGTCCCGCGCACCAATGGCTCGAAAGAAACTATGAATTGTACGCTAATTGACTTGGATACTGGCACCGAGATTAGCACTACCAGTATTCCAGTTCGTTCGCGGCATGCATCTAGCAGAAGGGAGTGGCTGGTTTTCTTCGACCCGGTTTTGCCCCCGAACAGTGGACCATTCAGGATAGATGTCCAATATCTGGTTCCAGGGTTCTTGAGACCGTTGAAGGAAAACGGCAAGGATGAGCTAACGCACTATCTCCGGCGCGCACCAGGGCGGAGGGTCAATTTCGATATTATTTTGTATGCGCCTGCCTCCTTTCGGAGAATTGTGATGCTACCAAAAGTCGGACGCACACCTGGACGCCCCATGACGCCCCTGGAGTTGATCAGCCATGGCCCACCACCGCCCCGATTTAGGGGCATTGGATGGACCGATATCGTGCCAGACGAAGGAGCGGACTACGGAGTGGATCTCAAATGCGAATAGGTCACTTACGTGTTAAGGGCCGTATCCGTCGCCGGTGCCACCTTCACCGCGGTCACAATTCAACGCAACCCGGTCATCAATCATGCATTCTGCCTCCTGTCGAATTGTACCACTCCCTTCAGTCGATGCGCACACCCACGGCGGACACTGCTTGCGGTGATGGTGGCCGTCTGCTGTCTGCAAGCATCTTTTTGCGCCCTAGAGATTTCAGCGCGGTCCCCTAACGATTGCGGCCTGCTAGAGTTTTGGCGAAGGCCGGCTGGCATGGTTTTTCATTGGGGCACTTCGCAGGAATGTATGGCGATTCGATTCATTCCGCGGTGTCGGTCCCTTTGAAGGCCCCTCGAAGAAGCTGGCGGATCGCGCCGGATCTTTTCGCCGAGGTTCGAGGGGCCGTCGAAAGGACCTTATGGTACGGCCTGCTTTCCCCGAGAAACGCTAGGGCCGCGGCGGCGGCATCGAAAACCGGCATGCTGAAGCGCTCGGGATGCCACGGCTTGGTGCGCGGCGTGGGCAGCTTCCAGAGATCGGGAAGCCACTCAGCGACGCGAGTTGCGACGGCATCCTTCGTAGTGCACTCATGGCGGGCGAAAAAGTTCTTTACTTCCTCCGCCGTCACAAACCAGCATACCATCGAGCGGCGGCGCGCCTCCGCGGCAAGCTTGGCTGCAATGGCGCGGATCGTACCGCGACCTTGTTTCGGAATTCTATTCCGCCGCCGGATAACCATCACTCCCGGCGCGTAGAGCTCCAAGAGCGTGCCAACCTTCGCGCAGCAGGCGGACGGCGCGTCGGTCTCGCGCTTGCCGTAGGTGCGCACGCCCCAATCTAAAACCTGATCCCTCCCTTTGAGCACGATGAAACCGACCCGCTTTGGCCGGATCTCAAGCGCCAAGATTCGCTCCAATGACGCTACAATAGGTCGGCTCGCTCCTTTGATTGTTTTCTCTCGTCTAACCATTTTATTTTTTGCCTATGCGCTTTCGTCAGACGCGCTGCGGGCTTGCGAGACCGTAGTTCTTTTTCGAGGGTCGCAAGATTTTCTTCAACCATGTGGTCTGCCGCGGCGTCCATTTCGCTGAACAACGCGCTCACCGAAACTCGGAAGATCTTTTTGTACGCGAGTGCGATGAAGAGCGTCGGCGACGTTCGGCTGCGCTCGTGGCGGCTCACTTGCCATTGATCTCGGTATCCAAGCACCCGCGCAATCTGCTGCTGACTCAACGCAGATCGTTTCCGATATGTTCTCAAATAGTTCCCCACTATGCGTTTAGCCATGGGGTATAGGTAATGTCACTATCGACCTTTGCCTTTCACGATATCAGGCGCACCGCGCCAGTCTAGAACGCATATCATGCACGGCGCGCATACCTCCGAGGGCACGCTGACACAACTAGCGGTTCCGTTTTTCTGATGATCGGCTTTGTTTCTTACGCTTGCGCCGCTTTGCGACAAACTCGGCCGCGCCGCGGCTCAGCAGTTCCACGACGGTGCTGCGTACCCAGTCGACGATGGTTTGGACCAACAGCTCTAAGAATGACATCACGAGTGATGATGACGGGCGCTACGCTACGGCGAAAGACGCGGTAGGTTGCGGGGTGCGCACGTCGCCCGGAACTATTGCATCGTGGACTGACCTCCGCCGCACAGTGGTGGACCTTTCCACGAGACAAAAGACGCACCACACTGGGTGGCATGCAAGAACTCGATGACTTCAAGAAGTTCCTGGGGCCGATTGCCAACGATTATACCGACGCGCAACTCCTGCAACTGCGCGCTGAAATGCGCGTCATGGCGGACCTTCTGCTCGATATCTATCTGTATCGCATGAATGCTGATAACGCCGCGGGGGATGTGCCCTCGGGCTTTGACAACGCTGCCGATTCGATCTTAGAATTCAAGCAAGGCTCCGCCGAGGCCAACCTTCCGCAGAAACAAAATACTTACGATCCATGAATGCCGTCGTTTACTGCCGCGTATCGTCAAAGGAACAGATCGAAGGGACCAGTCTCGAGTCCCAGGAATCGGCATGCCGCGAATACGCGCGCCAGCACGACCTCGCGGTCGTGAAAGTGTTCATCGAACGCGGCGAGTCCGCCAAATTCGCCGACCGCACGCAGCTCCTCGACCTGATCGACTACTGCAAGGCGAATAAAGGCGCCGTGCAGGTTCTCCTTGTGTGGAAGGTTGATCGTTTCGCACGCAACGTGGGCGACCACTTTAACGTGAAGGCGCTCTTGGCAAAGTATGGTGTACGGATCGTTTCGGTGACCGAGCCAATCGACACGAAGCCCGAAGGAAAGCTCATGGAGACGATCCTCGCCGGTTTCGCGCAGTTCGATAATGACATCCGCGCATTACGTACCGTCCAGGGAATGAAAAAGAATCTTCAAGAGGGCATCTTCCCATGGAAACCGCCTTTGGGATACAAGACGGCGACGATTCGAGGGGAGAAGAGAACGCAACCCGACCTGCCATCAGAGCCGCTGTTCGGACTCCTCCAAAGGGCGTGGCACGAATATGCGACCGGCGGGTACACGAAGGCCGAGATCCTGCGGTTGATGACGAATTGGGGAATCGTGACGCCTCGCGGGAAGCCCCTCAGCCCACAGTCACTCGACAACCTTCTTCGAAATCCTTACTATGCTGGCATCCTTAGAAATCCCTGGACGGGCGAGGAGCACCAGGGCAAACACGTCCCGATGGTGAGTCCCGAAGACTTCGCTCGGGTGCAGCGCATTATCGGGCGGAGTCACCAGGCCGTACCGCATCACCACTCCCATCCTGAATTTCCGTTGCGAGGTCTCGTTCGTTGTCCTGGATGCCGGGCCTATATGACGGCCAGCCTCTCCCGCGGGCGTTCGCGACGGTATTCCTACTATCATTGCTATGCCAACTGCGGCAACAGCACGAATTATCCCGCCGCACCTATTCACCAGGAATTCCTCAACTTCCTTACCACGCTCAAAGCACGGCCCCCGCTGCTTGAGCGGCTCGGGGATACGATCATTCAATCCGCCGAGAAACGCCGAGTAGCGGCCAGCGACAAGCAAGCCCGTGCCGAGCGCGAGCTTACGGGCGTAACTCGCCAGATTCAGGCGTTAATCACTATGAGAACTGAAGGATTGATCGATGACCAGGAATTCGCCGTACAAAAACGAGCCCTCATAAAACGGCGCACATCGTTCATGATCCAACGCGACGCCGACCCATTCAATCCGAAGGCCATTCGCCGCGACCTTGAGCAGATCAAGGCGCCGCTCTCCAACATCCGCGAGACGTGGCAACGTCTGCGGCCTCCGCTCCAACGCCGGTTCCAACGAGCTGTACTTCCGGCCGGATTTGTAAACGGACAAGTTGGAACCGCCGAGAAGGCGCTTCTCTTCAGTGTTTTTGACGACTTACGAGCACGCAAAACAAGTTTGGTGCCCTTCCCTGACGAAACTTGGAACCGGCTTATCGCGGAAATTCAGAGCTTCGCCGCGATCTTCCGGCCCGAAGATGAGGAGAAAATGGCGGCCTGAAGTGCGGTTTCAAGAATAAACTGTAACTACCCTTGCTTGAAAACTTCGAACCAAAGGGGAACGCCGGGCTACTGACTGAGGTCCTGGAAGAATGTGCTTCGGGTTGCCAGAACCGCTGATGAGCGGGTCCAGAACAATGTGATTACCCTAGCCTGGAAATTTGGAACCAAGCGCTTTCCAGAGAACCGCACCGAGGGAGTTTAACGAATTTTGAGCAGGCGGTTCACAAGGCTTTCTGATGCGAGCTGCGCAAGCCACCCTAGCGTTATTTCGGGTGCTTCTTGATCTCTTCCAGCCGGTAGGTATCGCCGACGATTCTGAAGTAGAATCGCCAGTCGTCGTTTACGCGGGCCTGCCAGAGATCACGGGCTTCGTCATACTTCTTGGCCCGAAGCGATGGATGATGAAGATTAATGGCGAGGAAACGAAGCTGTTTCCGAAAGGCCTTTTGAACCGCGGGAGGAGCATCTTCCAGGGCGTCGAGCACCCGGTCGGTAAAATCGATCTTCATCGACTGGCCGACGTAAGCTTCTTCTTGGCTGCCCGCCTCCGGCGTAGGTTGGCGTTGAGCGACGCTATCGCCTCCTCAGCCGTCTTGAACGGCCCGTAGGATTTGCCTGCGGCGTATTGCTTCTCGCTCAGGGCGATACCGCGATCGATAGCGCGGCGCTCCGCCGGCGTGTATTCGTCGTCAGCCGCCTGCGATTTCGGAAGGATCGTGATCACCTGACCCGACACTTTGAATTCGAGCCGGTCGCCGGTCTTAAGACCCGCCCGCCTGCGGACGGCCGGCGGCACCACGAGCGGCGTTTTGTTTTTTACGGTGACGGTCATGGATAGTAATACGTCCCAACGGGCTTTCCATTACAGCTTACTGGATTTCGGGGGAGGGGTCAACCTGCGACCTGCCCGGCTGGGCGCGGGAAGGAGCGCTCACGATGAAGAGATACGGTTAGCATTCGGCGCAAGATAACACATCTTGATTCCACGTGGCCCCGCCTCATAATTCTACAGTAGCTTCCAAGCTCGGCATCTGTCGGTTCAGGCAGGTGCGCCGTTCCTTGAGAAGGAGAAAAATGCTATGCCCGCCTCCCGGCCCGCTCGCAGCCATGGAGCGTATCCAAGCCAAACCGCTCACGCTCCTTGCTGGGCACCAGGCCGGTGAATGGGCGATCTCGACGTAAGCCCACTTGTTGACAGCTTTCTTCTGCGCGGTAATATATACGTGAACGTGCCTGATTGATGCCGGCGACCACAACGTCAATTCGAAGAAACAAAGAGATACTCTAAAGGTAACATGACCAAAACAACGAAATACGAATCGACAACAGCGCCCGGAAGGATGTGGCAATCCCTTGAGGAGAAAATAGAAGAAGCCAAGGAAATAAAGTGCAGGACAAAGAAGCGTCACAAAAACAAGATTTCAAATGAGAGCCCACGCGCAGGCATTCACACGAAAATAGTTGACGCTCCAGGCTTGGCCGGGAAAGTCGTTGACGATTCGTACGAGCCAAATTAGCATTCGGCGCAAGATAACACACCTTGACCCCACGCAGTCCCGCCTTATAATTCAGTACAGTTCCCAACCCTCGCCTGCCAATCGGGCAGGAGCGCCGTTCCTTGAGAAGGAGAGAAATGTTATGCCCGTGGTCCATTTTCCCCTCGGTCACGTGATTGCGACTCCCGGCGCCCTCGCGGCCATGGAGCGCACCAATGCCCAACCGCTCACGTTCCTTGTCCGGCACCAGGCCGGCGAATGGGGCGATCTCGACTCGGCGGACATCGCCGAGAATGAGTATTCCCTTACTCGCGAATTGCGGCTGCTCTCAGCCTATACGCTTTCGGACGGGACCCGCATTTGGATCATCACCGAAGCAGATCGCTCATCCACGTGCATCCTGCTGCCGGAGGAGTATTGAAAGGGCGCGAAGCAGGCTGCTCGCCTCCAAGACCGCCTTATCGATGAGGCGGTCTTTTTTGCGCGAGCCGGGAGTATGGCGTCGGCGG
>JBEKUO010000859.1:0-6756 GCA_049514955.1 Bryobacteraceae bacterium
TCGATAATTAACACACGAATTAGCTGATCGGCATGCATCGCTTCGCACCACAGCAGGCAATGAGCCAATCCGGTGCCGGCGGCGGGCGCGGCATCCGGGGATGTGGTCGTGCTACAGATGCTGTCTGCGTATGGGCTCACCGGATCGGGGAGAATCTGAAGAGAACGCCATTCTTCAGACCCGGCCCCAAATGGACGCAAACGTGCAAATAGCGGGGTTTTCTGGATATTACAGTACGGTCCGCGGCCAGCCAGTCGGCAGAATCCGGCCCCGCTGGACGAGAATATGGAATACGCTCAGGACAAAACCTGCACTGCTCATGATACAAGAACTGCACACCAAGCGTTCCATACAGGATCCTCCGGGGCAGAAAACGAGGATGCCATGACGACGAGTGACCCAACGACATATGAAATCCTGTTGGCGGAAGATAACCCCGCGGATGTTTACCTGATCCGGGAGGCGCTCCGGGAGCACAGCGTCGACTGCACGTTGCGCGTGGCCGCGGACGGAGGGGAGATGTTACGCATCATTTCCTCGGGGCAGGACCAGATGGAGGATCGGCGCCCGGGCCTGATTATCCTGGACCTGAATCTTCCACGGCACGATGGAACCGAGATCCTGGAACGCCTCCGGCAGACTCCGGACTTCGCCCACGTTCCGGTTGTGGTTCTGACCTCGTCCGATTCACCGCGCGACCGGTTGGTTGCCAACCAGTTTGGCGCCACCCGCTACTTGCGAAAACCGTCCAGTTTGGAACAGTTTCTCAGCCTGGGAGCGATATTTAAAGATTTGTTAAGACAGCCAAAAACGAGACCTGCGGCCTGAATCGCCGAGGATTTCGGCCCGCGAAAAGGAAGTCTGCGATGAAAACCGAATTGGCAACTGATGCCCTGGATACAAGCACTTTATTAAAGACTTTGATTGCTTTCAAGGATGGCGATTTTTCGGTCCGCCTGCCGGTCGACCAGACCGGGGTCGGCGGCAAAATTGCCGACGCCCTGAACGACATTTTCAAATTGAACGAGCGCATGGCGAGCGAGTTCGCCCGCATCAGCAGCGCGGTAGGCAAGGAGGGTAAGATCAGCCAGCGGGCGAGCCTGGGATCGGCGTTCGGCGGCTGGGCGGAGTGCCTCGATTCGGTCAACGGCTTGATAGGAGATCTGGTCCAGCCGTCTACCGAAGTCGCCCGAGTCATTGGCTCCGTAGCCAAGGGCGACCTCTCGCAGACCATGGCTCTCGAGGTTGACGGCCGCTCGCTCAAGGGGGAGTTCCTGCACACTGCCCGTGTGGTGAACACCATGGTCGCACAGTTGAATTCCTTTGCTTCCGAAGTGACTCGCGTCGCTCGCGAGGTCGGCACCGAGGGCAAACTCGGCGGCCAGGCCGTGGTCAAGGGCGTGGGCGGAGTTTGGAAGGATCTCACAGACAACGTAAACTCCATGGCCGGCAACCTTACGGCCCAGGTCCGCAACATCGCCGAGGTGACCACCGCGGTGGCCAACGGCGACCTGTCTCGCAAAATCACAGTGGACGTCAAAGGCGAGATTCTGGAGCTGAAAAACACCTTTAACACCATGGTGGATCAGTTGAACGCTTTCGCGTCCGAGGTGACCCGTGTGGCGCGCGAAGTGGGAACCGAGGGTGAATTGGGCGGCCAGGCCGAGGTCAAAGGGGTCGGCGGCGTCTGGAAGGATTTGACCGACAGTGTCAATTCGATGGCGGGCAACCTCACCGCCCAGGTCCGTAACATCGCGGAGGTGACCACCGCGGTGGCCAACGGCGATCTGTCCCGTAAGATCACAGTGGATGTGCGCGGCGAAATTCTGGAGCTGAAGAACACCATCAACACCATGGTGGACCAGTTGAATGCGTTCGCTTCCGAAGTGACGCGCGTAGCCCGGGAAGTCGGTACGGAAGGCAAGCTGGGCGGTCAGGCCGAGGTGAAGGGCGTAGCCGGCACATGGAAGGATCTCACGGACTCAGTCAACTCCATGGCCAGCAATCTGACGAATCAAGTCCGCAACATCGCGGAAGTTACTACGGCCGTAGCCACCGGAGACCTGTCCCGCAAGATCACGGTGGATGTACGCGGCGAGATCCTGGAGTTGAAGAACACCATCAATACCATGGTGGATCAGCTCAGCTCCTTCGCTTCGGAAGTCACGCGTGTGGCCCGCGAGGTGGGCACCGAGGGAAAACTGGGAGGTCAGGCCGACGTGCGGGGCGTGGCGGGCACATGGAAAGACCTCACCGATAGCGTGAACTCCATGGCGGGCAACCTGACAGCCCAGGTGCGCAACATCGCCGAAGTCACCACGGCTGTGGCCAAGGGCGACTTGAGCCGCAAGATCACGGTGGACGTACGCGGCGAGATCCTGGAGTTGAAGAACACCATCAACACCATGGTGGATCAGCTCAACGCTTTCGCCGGAGAAGTGACCCGCGTGGCGCGCGAGGTAGGCACGGAGGGCAAACTGGGCGGCCAGGCCGACGTGAAAGGCGTCGGTGGAACCTGGAAGGATCTGACCGACAACGTGAACTCCATGGCGGCGAACCTGACGACACAGGTTCGAAACATTGCGGAAGTGACAACCGCCGTTGCAAAGGGAGACCTTTCCCGTAAAATCACCGTGGATGTGCGGGGCGAGATCCTGGAAGTGAAGGATACCGTGAACACCATGGTCGACCAGTTGAACGCTTTCGCGTCCGAAGTGACCAGTGTGGCGCGCGAGGTGGGAACCGAGGGTGAATTGGGTGGTCAGGCCGAAGTCAAAGGGGTCGGCGGCGTCTGGAAAGATTTAACCGATAGCGTAAACTCCATGGCGGGCAATCTCACCGCTCAGGTCCGTAATATCGCGGAAGTAACCACCGCGGTGGCCAACGGCGATCTGTCGCGTAAGATCACCGTGGATGTGCGCGGCGAGATTTTAGAATTGAAAAACACCATTAACACGATGGTGGACCAGTTGAATGCGTTCGCTTCCGAAGTGACGCGCGTGGCTCGGGAGGTGGGTACCGAGGGCAAACTGGGCGGCCAGGCGGAAGTGAAAGGCGTAGCCGGCACGTGGAAGGATCTCACGGACTCCGTCAACTCCATGGCCGGCAATCTCACCGCGCAGGTGCGCAACATCGCGGAAGTTACAACCGCAGTAGCCACAGGTGACCTGTCGCGCAAGATCACGGTGGATGTACGGGGCGAGATTCTGGAGCTGAAGAACACCATCAACACCATGGTGGATCAGCTCAGTTCCTTCGCTTCGGAAGTCACGCGAGTGGCGCGCGAAGTAGGCACCGAGGGCAAATTGGGAGGTCAGGCCGACGTTCGCGGGGTCGCCGGCACCTGGAAAGACCTCACTGATAGCGTAAATTCCATGGCGGGCAACCTGACGGCCCAAGTCCGTAACATCGCTGAAGTCACTACGGCTGTGGCCAAGGGTGACTTGAGCCGCAAGATCACGGTGGATGTACGCGGCGAAATTCTGGAGCTGAAGAACACCATCAACACCATGGTGGATCAACTCAATGCTTTCGCCGGTGAAGTGACTCGCGTGGCGCGCGAGGTAGGAACGGAAGGCAAACTAGGCGGCCAGGCCGACGTGAAGGGCGTCGGTGGAACCTGGAAGGATTTGACGGACAGCGTGAACTCCATGGCAGGCAACCTGACCGCCCAGGTCCGCAACATCGCCGAAGTAACCACAGCCGTGGCCAAGGGCGACCTTTCGCGCAAAATTACCGTGGATGTGCGCGGCGAAATCCTGGAGTTGAAGAACACCATCAACACCATGGTGGATCAGCTTAACGCTTTCGCCGGCGAAGTTACTCGCGTGGCCCGCGAGGTCGGCACCGAAGGCAAACTGGGCGGTCAGGCCGGCGTGCACGGTGTGGCCGGCACGTGGAAAGATCTGACGGACTCGGTCAACTCCATGGCCAGCAACCTCACGAACCAGGTGCGCAATATTGCGGGCGTCACCACCGCCGTTGCCAAAGGCAACTTAACTACCAAGATTACCGTGGATGCGCGCGGCGAGATTCTGGAGCTGAAGAATACCATCAACACCATGGTGGATCAGCTTAGTTCGTTCGCCTCCGAAGTAACGCGTGTGGCGCGCGAGGTAGGTACCGAGGGCAAACTGGGCGGCCAGGCCGATGTGCGCGGTGTGGCCGGAACCTGGAAGGACTTAACGGACAGCGTAAATTCAATGGCGGCGAACCTGACGACACAGGTCCGCAACATCGCCGAAGTAACCACGGCCGTCGCTAAAGGAGACCTGTCGCGTAAAATCACTGTAGATGTGCGCGGCGAGATCCTGGAAGTGAAGAACACCGTGAACACCATGGTGGATCAGCTCAGCTCCTTTGCGGCGGAAGTGACTCGCGTCGCGCGGGAAGTGGGAACCGAGGGCAAACTCGGCGGCCAGGCCGTGGTGCGCGGTGTGGCCGGCACGTGGAAGGACTTGACCGATAGCGTGAATTCCATGGCCGGCAACCTGACAGCCCAGGTCCGTAACATTGCGCAAGTCACTACGGCGGTGGCCAACGGGGACCTGAGCCGCAAGATCACCGTGGATGTGCAGGGCGAGATCTTCGAGTTGAAAAGCACCATCAACACCATGGTGGATCAGCTCAACAGCTTCGCCTCGGAAGTTACCCGCGTGGCGCGCGAAGTGGGCACCGAAGGAAAGCTCGGCGGACAGGCCGAAGTGCGAGGGGTTGCGGGCACATGGAAAGATCTTACCGATAATGTGAACTCCATGGCCGCTAACCTCACCACCCAAGTGCGCGGCATCGCAAAGGTGGTCACCGACGTCGCCAACGGCAACCTGAAACGCAAGCTGGTGCTCGAGACCAAGGGCGAAATCGCGGAACTGGCGGACACCATCAACGAAATGATCGATACGCTGGCCGTCTTCGCCGACCAGGTCAGCAATGTAGCCCGCGAAGTCGGCATCGAGGGTAAGCTGGGCGGCCAAGCACTGGTGCCCGGCGCGGCCGGACTGTGGCGCGACCTTACTGACAACGTCAACCAGCTTGCCGCGAATCTAACCACTCAAGTACGCGCCATCGCGGATGTGGCCACCGCGGTTACCAAGGGCGATCTGACACGCTCGATCGCAGTGGAGGCTTTGGGCGAGGTTGCCGCCCTGAAAGACAATATCAACGAAATGATCGTCAACCTGGCCGAGACTACGCGAAAGAATACGGATCAGGACTGGCTCAAGACGAATATCGCGAAATTTACCGGCATGATGCAGGGGCAGCGCGATCTGGTTACCGTCTCCAAATTACTCTTGTCCGAGCTGACTCCCCTGGTGGGCGCGCAGCATGGCACTTTCTACATCACGGATGAGGAGCAGGACTCCTTAAAGCTCCTCGCCGCCTACGCCTCGACCGGCCACGACGATGTACCGAAGCAGTTCCGGATGGGCCAGGGCCTGGCCGGCCAGTGCGCGTTGGAGAAGCGCCGCATTTTGGTTACCGACATTCCCAAAGACTACATCAGAATCGGCTCGAGCCTGGGCCAAGCCACACCGCTTAGTATCGTTGTACTGCCGGTTCTGTTCGAAGGGGAAACCAGAGCGGTGATCGAGCTGGCGTCGTTCCGTCATTTCAGCGATGTGAACCTGGCCTTTCTCGACCTGCTCACGCAGTCGATCGGCATCGTGCTCAACACCATCGCCGCCACCATGCGGACGGAACAACTGCTAAACAAGAGCCAGGCCTTGGCGGAGCAGCTCCAGAAGACGAATGCCGAGTTAGAAGAAAAGGCGAGCCTTCTGGCCGAGCAAAAGAACGAAGTGGAAACCAAGAATCGCGAAGTAGAACAGGCCAAGGCGGCGCTCGAAGAGAAGGCCGAACAGTTGTCGCTGACTTCGAAATACAAGAGCGAATTTCTCGCCAACATGAGTCACGAGCTGCGCACTCCGCTGAATAACCTTTTGATCCTGGCGCAGATGCTCGCGGAGAACAACGATAGCACCTTAACTTCGAAACAGGTTAAGTACGCCGAAACCATTCACTCTTCCGGCACCGACCTGTTAGCCTTGATCAACGATATTCTGGACCTCAGCAAGATCGAATCCGGAAAAATGGACGTGGAAGTGGGCAGCGTCCGCTACAGCGAAGTGCGCGATTTCTGTTCACGCACCTTCCGCCATGTCGCCGACGGTAAGGGGCTGGAGTTTTCGATCGAGCTGGAAGAGGGCCTGCCGGCGGAGAACATCATTACCGACGCCAAGCGGCTGCAGCAGGTGCTGAAGAACCTTCTGTCGAATGCGCTGAAGTTCACCGAACACGGGACTGTGCGTTTGCGGGTCGAACGCGCCAACTCCGGTTGGAGCGCGAATCACACCGTGCTGAACCGCGTCAAATCCGTCATAGCGTTTTCCGTGACCGATACCGGCATCGGCATCCCGCAAGAGAAACAACGCATCATATTCGAAGCCTTCCAGCAGGCGGATGGCACCACCAGCCGCAAGTACGGCGGCACCGGACTGGGCCTGTCGATCAGCCGCGAGCTCACCCGGCTGTTGGGCGGCGAGATCCGGCTGCAAAGCGCCCCTGGGGCGGGCAGTACGTTCACGTTGTATCTTCCGCAGACCTATGTGGCCCAGGTGTCCCCGGCCAAGACCGAGATGCGGACCATGCAGGGCGTCGACAATCGCCCCGCACAGGCTCAGGTGGATGGCGCGGGTGTGGCTGATGCCGGGACCCTGGATATCATTCTGCCGGCTCCATCCTCGGCGCCCATTGCCG
>JBEKUO010000860.1:0-5124 GCA_049514955.1 Bryobacteraceae bacterium
CCGCTCGCGTAACAGCACGAACGTGAACGCCTCGAACCTCGCCAGTTTCAGCAGTCCATCCACGTTCGGCTTGGCATATTTCTATCCGCTCACCTCTACGCCGCCGAGCCAGTTTGGCTACGAGCCGGCAGTGGCGCAGCCGCTTTACATCACCAACGTGCCACAGGCCTCCGGCACGGCGAACATTCTTCTCGTGGCATCCCTGAACGACTACGTGTATGCGTTCAACACGGAGACCGGAAACCAGCTCTCCTGGTCGCCCCTGAATCTCGCGACTGGCCCGCGGCACTGCGGAACCGGCGGTGGGCCGTTCCTGAGCACCTCACCCCAAACGCCGGGCCTGCCGGGCGCTGCGGGGTTAGTGTACTACGGCATTGTCGCAACGCCGGTCATCGACACCCTGCCCAGCCCTCCGGTCGCCTATGTCACGTCCGCGTGCGTTTCGACCAGCAGTCCGACGAGCCCCGAGTGGTTCCTGGATGCCATCGACCTCAAGCAGGGCGCGATTCTAGCCACGCAGAGACTAAACCCCTCGGGGTTCAACGCATCCAACGAGTTGTCGCGGGCCTCTCTTCTCCTGACGCACCCGGCCGGTGAACAGAACCAGACCGATATCTACATCTCGTTTGGCGCCGGCGTGCAGGAGATTGGAGCGGCCAACTCCGGCGGATCGGAGTGGGCCTACTCCGGAGTTCTGTTCGGCTACGACATAAACTATCCCGGCGGGCCGCCCTATGTACAATTTACAGCGCTGAGTTCCTCGCCCTTCTACACCGAGGGATGTCCGTCCGGAACCTGCACGTCCACCCCGTTCCCGTCGATCTACAGGGGCTATGATACGAACGGCTATCCGCAGGGGCCGTTGTGCGCCACCGGAAGCGGCAATTGTTCGCCCGGCGAGAACTGGGCGGTCAACGGCGGCGGGATCTGGATGTCTTCGAAGGGTCCCGCGTCGGATGCCGGCGCTGATATCTACGTCGCCTCGGGCAATGGCGCGTTTGCGTGCGCCAGCACGGGAACCGGGCAGACCGGCTGCACAACCCTGGCGAACGTCTACTATTGGGGCGAGTCCGCCATCACCTTCCCCGCAGCCACATCTGGCAACTCCATGGGCGCTCCGGCGGACTTTTACGCTCCGCACGACCAGCGGTACGTATGCCCGTACGGCGCATCCAGTTGCAGCGGCTACAACATGCCCAATCCGCCCTCGACTCCAGGGTTTACGACCGACAAGAACCCCGCGTCGTACCAAACTGAGGAACTGAGCCGCCTGGACATGGACTTTGGAGTCGGCGGCGATGTCATTATCCAGGCCGGCGGGCACGCCTTTTCCATGACATCCGACAAGTCCGGTTTTCTCTACGTGCTACCACCGTCGCTCCCGGCGCAATCCCAGAGCCTCGGCCAATTCCAATCCGGCGATGTCGGGCTCACAAACCAAACCTACAGCACCCAGACTCCATATCAAGTGACCCGCTATCCAAAGATATCCAACGGCAGTTATAAGACCGTCTGCGAGACCATTAACGACGCCACAGGGCTGGTCGGCGGAAACCCCTGCGACGAAGTGCACGAGCTAGCCTGGAACAACAACCTCTTGTTCGTGTGGCCAGTGAACGAAACCGTCGAAGTCTTCCAAGGTACTTACGACAGCACTACCAAAAACTACTCGTTCGGGACGAGCCCCGTGTTCGACCCGTGCGACCCGGGATGCTCCGAGTTCCCGGCGACCAGTCAGAAGTCGCTGGGCGCTCCTATGGCCGTGGCAGCCAATAATTCCGCTTCACCTTACCCCCTCGCCACTCTGTGGGCCGTTGTTCCCGACGCAAACAACCTTTTAGGGTCCCTTTACGGCTATACGGTGAATGGAAACCCCAGCAATCCACCAGTAGGAAGCCTCGGCTCCGCGCCAGTGTGGTACTGGGATAACGGCAGCACAACTCACCCCTGCTCGACAACTCCGTCCTCGATCACGGGCTGGTTCGGCACGAGTTTCACCGAACCGACTTTGGCCGATAACCAACAGACGACGGGCTCGTCGGTGGGAGCCGTGTACGTTCCGGCAACATGCGTGGTAAACGACGGTAATCAATCGAAGTATACGAGTTGCTACAACGCGCATACGCAGAACGCTTCCCTGCTCAGCGGCGTTCTGGTGTTTACAACCTGCCCGTAGTTATTAGTCTAATCGGGATCATTATGCTTAAGAAGTGTCTGTTCGCATCTCTTGCGGTCTATGCCTGCTACGCGCAAAGCAGCGCGGGTCAGGGACCGGTTTACAAGCTCCTCTACGCTCCGTCAAACTTGTTGGCTCCGGGTGGTAATCCTACCGTGATGTTTGAGGCGGAGCCTGGTCTGTTTTACGTGCTAGGCTATCGCAGCACTAGCTCCTTCGGCTCCTCCGTCTTTACGGTCACGAGCGAGGGAGCCTTCAAGGTGATCTACTCCCTTCCGGCTAACATTGACTCCGGGACGCTGGTCCAGGGCGGTAACGGAAGATTGTACGGACCGGGTAACCCTACTGGCAGCGGAACGTCTCCTAGTTACAATTACTACTACTCGATTTTGCCCGCCGGGAGCGGCCTCCAGCAGTATGCTTTCACGGGCACGTGGGGATCAGGCGCGGAGATGCTCGCCGCCCCGCCGGGCGAGTTCTACGACATCATCGGCACCGCTGGGAACAAGCCGGTATGGGGGTTCGGCCGCCTCGATGAAAACGGCAAGATTATCCTTCTCCATCAGTTCTCCGCAAGCGACGGCATTCCGTCCGGCAGCAACATCGTCTACGGGTCCGATGGCAACATATATGGCATCGGGAACCAACAGGGCGTGCAAGCTCCTCCTGGATTTATCTTCCGTTTCACGCCCAGCGGCGCATATTCGCAACTCGTGAGTTTCCCCCAGCCATCCATCGGATACTCTCCCATCTACCTTCCTCTCATTGCGGCTTCCGACGGAAACCTCTACGGCGTCCTGAAGATGACGGGCGCAAACAATACAGGACAGATCTACCAGGCCACTCTCTCCGGGCAGTTGCAAACCGTAGCGAGCTTTCCTGCTAAGGGCATGACCCGGCCGCAATCGCTGATGCAGGCATCGGACGGCAACCTTTACGGCAGCGCCAGCAACTATATTTTTCGATATAACTTGACGACGCGGCAACTCTCCGGGGTATACGAGCTCAACGCCAACACCTCCCAAGGCGAGTGCCCCTGCAAGCTTATCGAGGGGATGGATGGCAAGCTCTACGGGGTCACGCCGCTCGGCGGGAGCAACCAAGGCATCGGGGCTGTCTTCAGCCTGGATATCGGGCTGCCCAAACCCACGCCCGTGATTTCCGGCCTGTACCCGGCGTCCGGACCAGCCGGTCAAAATGTCACGCTCTGGGGAAACTACCTGCTAGGTGCCACGTCGGTTACCTTCAACGGAGCGCCCGCAGCCAACGTCGCGTCAACCTCGGTTCAATCTGTCAAAGTCACCGTTCCGGCGGGCGCGACCACCGGGCCGGTGACCATCACAAATGCCAACGGCTCGTTTACGACGGGCCAGGACTTTACGGTGCAGTAGCGAATCGCCCATGATGTGCCCCTTGGCTGTCTTTGGTTAGCTCCGGAACTTGGAGGGTTTGCCGGTAGCGCGCCGCAGTCGTGGTGTGTGCGGGGAACGCGCTGGATAGGGGCACTCGGTGGGCATCTAGTCCGAGGCCCCCGATACTGCTCCAGATATGCGCCAACGAGTCGCCCCGCCAAAATGCTGCTATAAAACCGCGAAATGCACGACCGTTGCGGAGGCTCTTGGATCAAATCATACATACACTCATAGGCGAGCCTGTTTAGTTTAGCGGGAGGTGACTGTCGCCGCATCTCTTGGAACCGCCGATGTACTGAACGACACACGAAAGACAGTCGGTGAGCTAGCGCACGCCTTCATCCTACGGGGCGTTTCCTGGCCCTAGAAAACTGTGTTAACGTGTCTTCGGAGGGCTACATGAGGATACTGATTGGGCTGTGCGCAGTGTCGTTGACGCTAGCTCTGCCCGTTCTCGCGCAGGAACGGGGCGGGGAGAAACACGGGGGCAGCAAGCCCGAAGTGGGTGGCGGATATATTCCGAAGCATGGACCTCCTCCCGCTAAGGCTGCGCCGCACGCCGCGCCGCAGGCCGAGCACCCCGCTCCGGCAGAGCATCCCACTGCCGACAAGCCCGGACACCCGGAGGCTCCCCACGTCCACACCAACGGCCAGTGGGTCGGACACGATACCGGCAAGGGTGACGCGAATTACCATCTGGATCATCCATGGGAACACGGACGGTTCACGGCTGGTATCGGCAGGGGCCATGTCTGGCGGCTGGCGGGCGGCGGCCCGGGGCGTTTCTGGTTTGGCGGATTCTATTTCAGCGTGGCTCCCTTCGACGTTGCCCTCTGCGCCAACTGGCTTTGGGATAGCGACCAGATCGTGATTTATGACGATCCGGACCACGTGGGTTGGTACCTGGGCTATAACGTGAGGCTCGGCACGTACTGCCACGTGATGTATCTGGGAACCAGCTAGCCCGGCAGCGCTTGAAAATCGCTCGCGGGCATTCCTGGCTCGGCTTGTTGGACTTGGGGTCCGACGCGGCGAGGAGTGCCCGTCCCACCCTCTGATTGTCACTATTTTGTGCGGCCATGCAGCCAACAATAGCTGTCTGATCGGAGCACTTGATCGGACACTGTGGCATCGTCCTCCGTAAGCGCCTGCCGCTATTCATTGCATAATAATAGAAACGCTCAAAAAGAGGTCAGCCACAATGCGTCGGTCTCGCACTTTCATCCTGCCCGCTATTCTTGCAGGCGCGGCCCTGGTGTTGCTGCTCGGCGCCGACGCATCGCGCGAAGCACAGGACCGCATCTGGCGCCATCGCAACCTCGGCAAAGCCTTCTACGAGAACCCTACCACGCCACTCCAGGCCGTCGACGAGTTCAAGAAAGCCCTGGACTTGGCGCCCGACTCCGCACGCGAGCGCGTCAATTATGGGTTGGCCCTGCTGCGGGCCGGCAAGACAGACGAAGGCGTCGCGCAACTCCAGCGCGCGCAGAAGCAGGATCCCAAGATCCCGCACACCTGGTTCAACCTCGGTGTAGT
>JBEKUO010000861.1:0-4216 GCA_049514955.1 Bryobacteraceae bacterium
TGCTCGAACAACAATCCGCCAGCGAGCGGCTGCGCGGCGTGGATTACGCCTACCGGGTGGAGCAGTCCGATACCCAGGTCCTTGCTGCCTTGTTGCATGCCGTCAATTACGATCCGAACGTGAATGTGCGCCTGGCGGCGGTAGACGCGCTGCGCAAGTTCGCCGCGAGCCCGGCGGTGCGCACTACCGTCGATCAGTCCCTGGCGAAGCAGGATTCGCCGCTGGTGCAGATCGCGTTGATCGACTTCATCGTGGATACGCGCGACAAGTCCGCCGCGCCCTCGCTCGAGGCTTTGGAGCGAAGCCCGGCCGTGAACAAAGACGTAAAGCAGAGGGCCGTTTGGGGACTTTCCCAATTGCAGTAGAAGGAGGAATGCCATGCGAAACCGTTTTGCGCTTGCGGCGCTGATCGCCTGCCTGCCGTTGATGGCGGCGGAAGTAGATCAGAAAGAGACTATCGAGAAAACATATCCGCTCTCCGGCTCCGCGCCGAAAAAAGTCATCGTGGACAATCTCAACGGATCGATCCACGTGACGGGCTACGCGGGCAGCGAGGTACGCCTGGTGGCGCACAAGCATCTGAGCGCCGACTCCTCCGAAGCTGCCGAGCGTGCGCGCCGCGAAGTCACGCTCGAAATTACGCAGGATGCCAACGCGGTGCGATTCTACGTCGACGGGCCTTTCCGGTGCCGTGACGGAGGCGTTCACTACGATCGCCGTCAGGAGTACGAAGTGAAGTACGACTTCGATTTGCAGGTGCCGCGCGACACAGCCACCGATCTCAAAACCGTCAATGACGGTGAGATCAGGATCGAGAATGTGGCGGGCGATTACAAAGTGGACAACATCAACGGCGGCATCGAAATGACGGAAGTGGCGGGCTCCGGCAAGGTCTACGCGCTCAACGGCCGCGTAAGAGTGCTCTTTCGCGAAAACCCGCGGGCCAAGAGTTCCTTCGGCTCGCTGAATGGCGAAGTCAGGGTGACGTTTCTGCCGGATCTCTCGGCCGACCTCCGCTTCAAGACTTTCAACGGCGCCGTGTACACGGATTTCCCGGTCAGCTATCTGCCGGTGCCCGCCGCGGCAGCCGAGAGGCGCGACGGGAAGTTCATCTACAAGAGCAATGACTGGTCCGCGGTGCGCGTCGCACACGGCGGGCCCGAGCTAAGTTTCGACGCATTCAACGGCAGTATTCGAATTCTAAGTCGAGGACAGTAATCATGCGAACACAACTTTGTTTATCTGCGGCACTTCTGGCGGCAACCCTGCCAGGCATCGCGCAGGACGCGCCGGGGGACCATGTCAACGTCCCGCTGAGCGACGCGTCCCGGCCGGCGATCGTGCACGCCAGTCTGATGAACGGCAGCATCACCGTGACTGGCTACAACGGCAAAGAGGTCCTCGTCGAAGCCCACGCGCGGGGCCATGAGTCCAAGCGCGAGTCCCGCGCGGACCACAAGGCCGATGGACTGCGCCGGCTGGACCTGGACAGCGGCACCGGCCTCAGCGTCGAGGAAGAGGACAATACCGTCCGCGTCGGAGTGCGGACCATGAATCGCACGGTGGACCTGACCATCCAGGTGCCGTTCAACACTTCCCTGAATTTGAAGACTCTCAATGACGGCAATATCCAGGTCGATCGCGTGACCGGTGAAATAGACGCCGATGACTTGAATGGCGCCGTGAAACTCACGAACATTTCCGGCTCGGCCGTGGCGCATTCGCTCAATGAAGACGTCACCGTGACCTTCGACAAGGTGACTCCCGGAAAGTCGATGTCCTTCAGCACCATGAACGGCGATGTCGATGTGACCATGCCGCCGGATACCAAAGCGCGCGTCAAGTTGAAGGCCGACAACGGCGAGGTCTACAGCGACTTCGACATTAAGCCGGAGGCCAATCCGGCGTCTCCGAAAATTGCGGAGACCCACGGCAAAGACGGTCGCTTCCGAGTGCAATTCGACAAAGTGACCTACGGCGCCATCAACGGAGGCGGCCCGGAAATGCAGTTCACCACCTTCAACGGCAAGATCTACCTCCGCAAAAAGAAGTGACGTGGCGCAGGCACTCCTGCCTGCCGCGCCGACACTCCTGTCGGCGCAGTCGAGCTCTGCTCGCCTGCTAAAACTGAAAATAAATAAACGGAATCGAAGCGTCGATCACCCCAAACACCTCAATACAAAAAAACATCAGCGCCAGCGCCGAAGCATAAGCCGGCATCGGCGCTTTGATCAGCCACTCGGACCACTCGAACTTCTCCTCCGCCACCGCCAGCAGCAGCGCGATCAACACCAGCTCGATATGCCACGGAGCCAGCAGCGACTGGCCCGCCACGCTTCCGAACATCTCCCCGAGCACTTTCCGGCTCTGCGCAAGATCCGCCGCGCGAAAGAAAACCCAGCCGATCATCGCCAGCGCACAGGTCAGCACCACCCTCGCCGGACGCAGCCAGCCGGATTCCTTCTGTATGCGCTCGTTGGTCCCTGCGATGCGTTCCAAGCTAAGCAGCGCGCCGTGGTAGCCACCCCAAATCACGAAATTCCAACTGGCGCCATGCCACAGCCCGCCGAGCAGCATCGTCAGCATCAGGTTGCGGTAAGTCATCCAAGGCCCGTGCCGGTTGCCGCCCAGCGGAATGTACAGATAGTCGCGCAGCCAGGTGGAGAGCGAAATGTGCCAGCGATGCCAGAAATCCGTGATGCTAACCGCCAGGTACGGGCGCCGGAAGTTCACCGGGAAGTGGAAGCCGAGCAGCTTGGCCATGCCGATGGCCATGTCCGTATAGCCCGAGAAATCGAAGTAGATCTGCATGCCGAAGGCGAACACGCCGCTCCATGCCGCGACCGCCCCGGGATGGCCGGAGACATTCTTGAAATATTCATTGGCGACTTTCGCGAACTGATCGGCGAACGCCATCTTTTTGGTGAGCCCCAGAGTGAGCAGGAAAATGCCGCGCGCAACATCCTCACCCGAGGGCGCCTGCCAGTGAAAAAGATCGCGGAAGAAAGTATGCGCGCGCACGATCGGCCCCGCCACCAATTGCGGAAAGAAGCAGATGAACAGCGCATAGTCGATGGGATCGCGCACGGCTTTCTGCTCGCCGCGGTACACATCCACCACGTACGACATACTCTGAAAAGTGTGGAAGCTGATGCCCAGCGGCAGAACGATATCCAGGAAGAACGAGTGTACGGGCTTGCCCGCCAGCAGCGCCAGGTTGCCCGCCAGGAAATTGTAGTACTTGAAGAAGCCCAGAAAGCCGAGGTTCGCGGAAAGGCTCCCAATCAGGACGGCTTTCCTTCGGGGTCCGGGCGGGACCTTCTCCAGCCAGATGCCAGCGGTGTAGTCGATGGCCGTCAGGGTCAGCAGCAGTACAATGAACTTGTAATTCCAGCATCCATAGAAGAAGTAACTCGCCGCCAGCAGGATGTATCTGCGCAGGACGCGCGGGCTCGCGTAGAACAGCACCAGCACCGTAGCGAGAAACACGAAAAAAGGTACGGTGTTGAAGAGCATCGAATCACCTTGCCGTGTGCTGGTCCGGCGCGCCCAGAATGCGCGTGACTAAGTCCGAGAGCATCTGCGAGAACCGTGCCGCTCCCTCGCGATTCAAGTGCACGCCATCTTTGTAGAACTCGGGATGCTCCAAGGAATCGAAAGTGTGCTCGTCCGCGAGAATTACATTGGGGCGGAACGCAAACTCCCGGATGGAGGAACTCAGCTTTTTCACCAGATTGTCGGGCCGTAGAATGGGCCCGCGCGCCAATCTGATAAAGATGATTTTGGTACGCGACCCGCGGTAACGGTCGATGATCTTGCCAAACCATTTGCGGCGGTAGGCGGCCAGGCGT
The DNA here is from genome assembly GCA_049514955.1 of Bryobacteraceae bacterium. Classification (GTDB taxonomy): domain Bacteria; phylum Acidobacteriota; class Terriglobia; order Bryobacterales; family Bryobacteraceae; genus Bog-159. Next base: position 3,852 of record JBEKUO010000861.1, read on the forward strand.
CCGTTCTGCGGATCGGCGCTCATCAGGAACGAGACCGTATCCCGTTGGTTTTGGTCGAACGTTGGGGGGAACGTGGCTTTCATAGTCGACCAATCGACCTGCAGACCCACCATGCTGCGGGGTGTCTCCACGTAGTCGTAGGTCCAGTGGGCGAAACCGCCGCGATGGAGTTCGATGCTCGCCAGGCGCTCCCAAGGATGCGTGAGAAACGCCAGAATGTCGCTCTGGTAAGCAATCCCCTTCAAAGCGGCGCTGCGGAACGCTTCCCATTGCACCTGCCGGCTGTGGAAGGACCGGGCAAACTCGATAGTATCGCTCCACCGCAGCCTGGCAATGACATAATGCAATGCAGTGATGTCGTCATC
>JBEKUO010000862.1:0-5412 GCA_049514955.1 Bryobacteraceae bacterium
GGCCATTTGCAGGTCGCGCGCGGCATTGGCCTGCGCCTCCTGTTTCAGCCGCTCACGGAGGTTACGCCGGCCCTCGGTCCTGACATAGTGCCGGATGGCGCGATCAATCAGGGCGCTGCGATTGCCTTTGGCCGTAACCTTGTCGAGCACGGCTACGGTAGCGGTTGGCAAAATGACGTTGATGCGCTTGTTCATAGACGTGTTTTTCGCGTTCATGACCTTATGGGGGAAGTATACACACGCATCGTGTGGATATCAAAAACCTGCCGCATGGGAACATGATTTTGCGGTGCTTCGCGAGCGCACCGCGGTGCCGATTAAGGGTCACAATAGCGGTTCGGCTCGTGGATCCCGATCCGGCGAAGGGGCGTGGAACGGATTGCAGGCGGATAGGTCAGCCCGGCTAGTACGGACGAGAAGCTGCCCTTACCGGGAATCTCCTTGACAATTGCCATCGTAAGTGACAGCGTGTACCTAGGCTGAGCCGTGGAGGGCACGAGGATGATTGGTGAAAAGCGGGGAAAAACGACGCTGGCGCACTCCCGGCGGCATTGCGCCTCGAGCTCCACGATGAAACGAAGCGTAATCCTGGCGGCGTACTTCTTGACGGGCACTGTAGCCGCCAGCGCGGCCGGTCCCAAAATGCCGACTTTCTCTGCCCGGCGGGACTACACCGGGCTGCATAGCCAGGAGGTCCAAGTTGCGGATACGAACGGGGACGGAATCCCGGATCTGATCGTGTCAGAGTCCGGATATATTGAGGTTCTGTTCGGCAACGGTAACGGTACCTTTCGGCCAGGTCCCGCCACAACGACGGGGATGTCTTACGTTGGCTCATTCATCGCGACCGATATAAGCGGCGACGGCACCGTCGACTTGGTCATGGCCGGCGAAGTGGAGCAGGGTCCGGTTGCCCAATGGGGTATCGGCATCTGCCTGGGCAGGGGCGACGGCACCTTCAGGCCCGTGGTCCTCTACCAGGCGGGAACAGACTTCGGGATCAGCTTCCTTGTCGTCGGGGACTTTAACGGCGACGGCATTCCCGATGTTGCTGCCGCTGGTGCGAGCGGCATCTGGTTGTTCACAGGCAAGGGGGGTGGGGCATTCAACCCGGGCGTATTGGCGGTCCAACTCGCGACAGAATCAGGGGCCCTCGCTGCGGCGGATTTCAATGGGAACGGCAAGCTGGGTCTGGTAGTGACCATGCCTTTCGGTACCAGCGGCTCTGGATCCGGCTTCGCAGTCCTTCTGGGCAACGGCAACGGCACATTCCAGCCCCCACAGACGTTCGCCGAGCCCCAGAGGGCAGTTGGACTCGCGGTCGGCCCCCTGACCAAGGGAGGCTATCCGGGCATTGCGCTGGCGGACGGCTCCGACGCCTATCTGTACTTTGGAAACGGAGCCGGAGGCTTCAAGGGCCCTGAGGTCGTCGATCTGCCCACAGCAACCGGCATCGGCGGCATCGCCATCGGCGACGTCAATGGCGATGGCATCCCCGACTTGGTTTCCTCCTACGGCTATATCGCGTTCGGAACCGGCAGGGGCACGTTCACGAAGCCCGCGTATTACCCCATCCAGAGCTCCGATGGTACCTACAATGTCGTTCTAGCAGACCTGCGGAACAACGGCCTCACGGATATCGTCACGGACTCGCAGTTCGGCGTCTCCGTGCTGCTGAGCCAAGGCAAAGGCCGGTACGAGGATGGCGAGTGGACCAAGGTCACAGGCGGCGCGGGCTGCGGCGCAAGGGCGGATTACAACGACGACGGCAAACCGGACCTCGCCGTCAACAACGCCCAAGGCGTTTCTGTTTTACTCGGAACCGGCAACGCCAAATCTCCCTTCACGACCGGAGCCACGATCGCCCTAGCTAATGCGGGTTGCCTCGTTACCGGCGATCTGAACGGAGACGGCATCCCGGATCTCTTGGTGCCCGCCAACGGCACGGTGGTCGTCTATCTCGGGAACGGCGACGGCACATTTACGTTGAAGAGCACCACCGCGACTCCCTCGGGAGGCTATCTGGCTCTCGTCGACTTTAACCACGATGGCAAGTTGGACTTCGCAACCTCCGGCAACCTGCTAGCTCTGGGCAACGGCGATGGCACGTTCCAGACACCCACTGCCTTCGTGTCGTCCCCTCCTTCAGGAGGATTCTCGAACATTGCGGTGGGCGACATAAACAACGATGGCTGGCCGGACGTGGTGTTGACCAACCTGGATGTCCCATATAGCAACTTATACGTGCTGCTCAACAACCAGCACGGTGGGTTCACGCAGGTTCCCACGAGCTTCGGCGAGCTGACCAGCCAGGCGATCCTGGCTGACCTGAATGGGGATGGGAACCTCGACCTCGTGCTCCAGTTTGACAGCGGGAGCGGCGTCTACTTCGGCGATGGGACGGGCGCGTTCACTCCAGGGCCAGGGATCCCGGGCCCCATAGCCGGCGGCGGGATCAACATGGTGGCCGATCTGAACGGCGACGGGATTCCGGATATCGCCGTTGAAACCAGCGGTACCATGGCGATCTACATTGGCATCGGAGATGGCACCTATGAGACCCCGTTTGACATCGGCACCGGCCCCTCGCCAGGTGACATCCTCGTTGAAAACCTGCACGGCCAGTCGCCCTCCAGGGGTCTGCCCGACATCGTGGCTCCCGATACCTCCGGCGGCGTCATGGTGCTGATTAACCTAACCAAATAACCGGTTACCCGGTCATGAGTCGCTTATAGAGCGCCCAGAGTCGCGGGAAATCGAGGTCCAGCATTACGCGTACGGGCGTGGCGCCGGGCGCGAGTTTGCGGTCCAGGGGAATCGTCGCGCCGTAGCTTTTGGCGAAGCGGGTGTCCACGTCGAGCCAGGCGGTCTCAGACTTGGTTACGAATCCGGTATCCAGCAGCCATGCGGCGGCCAACTCATCCCACAGGAAGCCGGTCGCCTGCGGATTCTTGAGGAAGCCGGGATAGCGGAGGCCGGCATCCTGCTTGAATCGCTCGGTGATCGGCGTCTTCACCGCGACGATCTCATCGAAGCGCGCTTTGGTGAGCACGGCGCGATTGCAGATATCCAGTGGGAACATGATTTTTTCGGGAATCCGCGAACGCAGCACCACTTGGGCCGCCTCTGGATCGAACCAGAAGTTGAACTCCGCGGCGGCGGAGGCATTGCCCGGCACGTGCACATTGCCACCCATGAAAACGATGCGCTGGATCTTATCCTCCAGGTCCGGGTGAAGGCGGAGAAGCAGGGCGACATTGGTCATGGGACCCAGGGCCAGGATCGTGATCCGGCCGGGGTTCTGCTGGATGGTCGCGGCCAGCGCATCGAGCGCCGAAGGTGAGGCGGGCGGCGCGATTTTCGCAGGGTGTCCGAACGCGCCGTCGAATTCGAGCGGCGCTTCCAGTTTGGCCATCGCGGGCGTGTGGATCAAGGGCATCTGCGCGCCCACCAACGGCTTGATCGCGGAATGGTCCAACAAGCCGAGGATCTCACCCAGGTAAGTGGCGCTCTCCGCGGCCCAGACGTTGCCCGAGACGGCTGTGATGGCGGCCACCTGCACTTTCTCCGGACTGCGCAGGACCATCACGAGGGCGGCGCCATCGTCGCCGAAGTAGCCGCAATCCGTATCGAAGACGATCTTGTTGGAGGCGGACGCGGCGGTGGGGAGCAGCAGGAGAAGCGGCCAAAATCTCATAGGGTCATTATGGCCCGTTATTTGGGACCGGGCGGGCGCTCCTACTTGGGCCGCGCCGGCTTCGGGTCCTGCGCGCCGCCGGCAGCGATGAAGCCATCATAGGCCGCGGCGGCGATCTCGCCCATCGCCTGGCCGACCTTGTTCAACTCCTCTTCGCTGAAGCTCGAGATCGGCACGAAGTTGATGTAGGCGGCGAACGCCAGGCGATGGCCATCTTGGGTGTCGACAAAGCCGGCCAGCCCCTTGCCGTTGATGACACCACCGCCACTGAGAGCGTTGGGGCCGCCGTGTGTTCCCGTCTTAGCGAAGACGTGCCCGGCGGCTGGCGAATGCACCTGGATCTCGGCCAGCGTCCCATCCTGGCCGAGGACGGGCAGAGATTTGAGGAAGTCGGGAAAGAACTGCTGTTTGGAGAGATGCACCAAGAAATGGATCACGAAGTCGGGAGCGAAGAGCGCGGCGCCCCCTGCGCCATCGTTTTGAACAGCGGCCGTCAAATCCAGGCCCGCGCGATCCAGCATGGCTCTTTCGAGATCGAAACCCGCCTGCGGCGCATCGGTGCTGCCCTTCTTCAAGTAGGCTCCCACAATATACGGCAGCATGCTGGCGTGCAGATTCTGGCTCACCTTGAGGATGACCTTGGCAGCTTCCCTCAGAGGCGGTGAAACATGCTCGGCCATTTCGCGATCCGGCGTATAGAAGCGCTGCAACTGGCCGAACTGCGCCGCGCCGGCCACGTAAGGGGAAGTCACTTGGACGCCGGCGTCCTGAAGCGCTTCCGTGAGAACGACCTCCGCAAACCGGGACGGCACAGGCACGTGGTATACCTGCAATTTCGGGGATGCGCCGAGGGCGATGGTGCCGGTGAGCGTTGCCGAACGGGAGCCGCCGGCGGCCGCGGAATCGTTGGCCCACTCCAGCTCCGTTGCGCCGCGAGCCACCGTTTTCACCTGATTGGCGATGGCCACATATCGGCTCTGGGGCGCGATGATAAGCGTCGCCGGATCGCCCTCCCTCTGGCCGGGCGCCACCGTGACATCAATCAGATTGTCATTCACCACGATGGGGGAGATCACTACGCCGGTGCCGAGCTCGCGGGGGCCCTCCGTGAAGAGTGTGGCGTCAACCCGGACCGTTCCGTCCACCCGGCGGATCCCTTTGGCAGCGACCTGGCGCGCGAGCTCGCGAATCACCAGCAGCGGATCGCCCGGCACCGGCCTGGCGCGCGCGAAGCCGTAGGAGTGATCTTCGTCCTGAAAGGCCAGACTGCCGTCAGGCTGGATGCGCCCGGAGAGATTCGGGTCTCCAGCGGCCACCATCACCAAGTCGCCGTGCAGGACGCCGTCCGCGCCGACCTCGCCGGCGCGATAGATGCGGGTGTGAAAGCGGAAGTCCGGACCGAGTAATTCCAGGGCCGTGCCCACGGTTAGGATCTTCGTCGTGGATCCCGGGATGAACAACTCCTGCGGGCTGCGTGCATAGAGCACGCGGCCTTCATCGAGCGAGTAAAACTCGATGCCGAATCGGGAGTGGCGGAACAACGGCCGGCTCATGATGGCCTGCAAGCGCTCCTCGAAGACGGTCTGAGATTGGGCGCGCGGCGGGAGAGCAGCGCAGGCTGCGGCGAGCAGTAGGGCGACGGAGGCGTGAGAAGCCGGGCGGCGAAACATCGCGGGGTGTTGAGCAGTATAGCACTGCCGCGGGCTGGCGACGGT
>JBEKUO010000863.1:0-5973 GCA_049514955.1 Bryobacteraceae bacterium
GGCTGGCCGTAGATGTGTTGGCACTGAATGTAAAGCTGACGGCTCCGCCAGTCACGCTGGTGATCACGAGCCAGGTCTGGTTGCTGGTGGCGGTGATTGGCGTGCCGGCTGGGATCACGGTTACCGGCAGCGAATCCGTGCCGGACGCGGCGACCTCAGTCTTAGTGGTGAAGCCCGGAGAAACGTAGGCGGGAGTGAACTTCAGGATGGAATTGGCGTTCGTGCTGGCAATATAGACGTTGCCTTGCCCATCCACGGCCACTCCAGCGGGACCTTTCGGTCCCGAGGATACCAGCGTCGTTACCACGGAATTCAACGGATTCCATTCCTTGATAGCGTTGTTGCTCGTGTCCGCGATGTAGACGTTGCCGTCCCCATCCACGGCCACACCAGACGGCGTGTTCAGTCCCGAGTTCACCAGCGTGACCACTTGGGGGCTGGACCCGGCGATCCACTTCTTGATGGCATTATTCTTCGAATCCGCAAAATAAACGTTGCCGAGTGCGTCCACGGCCACGCCTCGGGGCGCGTTCAGGCCGGTAGATACCAGCGTGTTCACTAAACCGCTCGCCGCAATCCATTCCTTGATTGCGTTGTGGCCATAGTCGGAGAAATAGACGTTGCCTTGGGCGTCCACTGCCACGCCGGCGGGGTAGCTAATCCCGCTACCGACCAAAGACGTCACGGCGTTTGTGACTGCATTCCATTCCTTAATGGCATTGTCCGTGCTGTCCGCGATATAGATATTGCCTTTGCCGTCTACGGCTACTCCCTGCGGATTGCTCAACCCAGAGGACACTAGGGCGGTCAGGGTCGTGTTCCACTCTTTGACAGCGTTGTCCCCGCTGTCCGCGATATAGACATTGCCATTTCCGTCCACCGCCACTCCGCCAGGAGTTTTCAACCCTGAGGACACCAGCGTGCTTAGGACACTGAATGGAGCGAAGCTTGTACCGGTCTGCGTTACCGTGAAGGTCAAGCCCTGTATGGTCAGCGTTCCGGTCTGCATGCCGCTGTTCGGATTGGCGCCATAGCTGAACTGGATCGGCGTACTGCCGTTACCGCTGGTGCTACCCGCGGACAAGTGCAACCACGAGGCATTGCTGCTGGCGTTCCAGGGCCCGCCGGCCACCAGGAACACGCTTCCATTGCCCGCAGTGTTCCCCACGAGCACCGACGAGGCTGCCAGCGCATAGGATGCGTTCGTCACAGTGAATGTTATGCTTAACGTGCCCACACTGGCGGTCACAGTAAAGGTCCCGGCGATGGTATTCGCCGTTAGTGCGGGGGCCGTGGCCAGGCCGCTCGCATTTGTAATCGTCGTTGCGGTCGAGCTCGGGCCAGGAAACGTTCCGCTTGCGCCGCTACTTCCGGGCGTCACGGTGAAGGTCACAGGTGCGCCTTGAATGGGATACCCGCTGCCATCGGTTACGAACACTTCAAGAGGCGCCGCCAGCGGCTGCCCCGGCGGCGTGCTCTGGCCGTTGCCGGCGTATGCGGTAAGGTTTGCCGGAATGTCCGCACTCTGGGTCACCGTGACCTGGGCGCCCAACACCGTGATGTGCGCGATGCGGCTGACAGCCGAAAAATTGGCCTGGAACGAGAAGCTAATCGAACCGCCGGCCACGCCCGTGATCGTCAACCAGGACTGGTCGCTGGTGGCCGTCAACGGCGTGCCCGCGGGGAGAACCTGCGCCGTGACAGAGTCCGTGCCCGCCGCCGCTCCCTCGGTCCGGCCGGCGTAGCTCAATCCAACGTAGGCAATTGTAAGCTTCTTGACTGCATTGTTGTTCGCATCTGCGATATATACATTGCCCACGGTGTCCACGGCCGTCCCCGCCGGGCCGTTCAGTCCCGACGAAACCAGTGCGGCCACCTGCTGGCTCCCGGCACTCCATTCTTTGACGGCATTGTCGCCCGTATCCGATATGTAAGCGTTGCCCTGACCGTCTACCGCCAGTCCCGTAGGATTAAGCAGCCCCGAGGACACCAGCGCCGTGACTTGACCGCTCGCCGCCACCCACTCCTTGACGGCGTTGTGGCCGCTATCGGCGAAATAGACGTTGCCTAGCGCGTCCACGGCGACTCCCGTAGGACCGCTCAAGCCCGTGTTGACCAACTGGGTCACCTGTTGGCTTGCCGCATTCCACTCATCAACGGCGTTGTGGCCCGTATCCGAAAAGTAGACGTTGCCCCGCCCATCAACCGCGACTCCGGATGGGTTGCTCAGGCCTGACGCCAACGTGGTCAAATTGGCGGCGCTCCATTCCTCGACAGCGTTGTTGCCGCTGTCCGCAATATACAGATTCCCGTAACGGTCCACCGCCACTGCCTTGGGGTTGTTAAACCCGGAACAGAGCACCACCGTCTGCTGCGTGGTTGGGCTCCACTCCTTGACGACATTGTTGGCCGTGTCTGCGATGTATACATTGCCTTGGCCATCGACCGCCACGCCCTGCGGATTGTTCAATCCGGACGATACTAGCGCGGTCACCGGACTGGCCAGCGCATAGCCCGCGCCCGCCTGCGTCACGCTAAACAGCAACCCGGCGATCGTCAGCGTTCCGGTCTGCGGGGCGGAGTTGGAATTGGCGTTGTAGTTGAACTGGATCACCGCGCTGCCTGCGCCGCTGGTGCTTCCCGCGGCTAACTGCAGCCACGAGGCGTTACTGGCGGCGGTCCACGATCCAGTCCCGATTAACAGCACGGTGCCGGTACCCGCCGCATTTCCCACCAGGGTCGAACCGCTTCCCAGCGTGAAGGTTATAGAGGTCAGGATGTTTAGCGTAAAGGTAACGGATAGCGAATTGACGCTGGCAGTAACTGTAAACTGCCCGGCTGTGCTGCCGGCCGTCAACGCAGGCGCCATGGCATTCCCATTCTGGTCCGTGGATGCCGTAATCGGAGGAATTAAATTGAAAGTGCCGCTGGCTCCGCTGGCGCCCGGCGTCACGCTGAACGTCACGCTTGCACCCTGTACGGGGCTTCCACCGGCGTCGGTTACATTCACTTGTAGTGCGACCGGAAAGACCTGTCCCGCAAGAACGGCTTGGTTATCCCCAGCCGACTTAGTAATACCCGCCGCAACGTCGCCGCTCTGCGTCACCGTGACCTGCTGGTTCAGCACCGTGATGTGCGCAATGCGGCTGGCGACCGAGGTGTTGGCCTGGAACGAGAAACCGATAGCCCCCCCCGTACTGCCCGTAATGGTAAGCCAGGGCTGGTCGCTCGAGGCCGGCGGCGGTATACCCGCCGCTAACATTTGCACCGGAACGGCATCCGTGCCGGCCTGCGGACCTTCATTCAGGTTCGTGACACCGAACCCAAAGTAGCCCGACGTGAATTTCAGTAAGGTGCTCGTGCCGGTGTTCGCTATGTAGAAGTTACCTTGTCCATCCGTGGCGACTCCAAACGATCCGTTTACACCGGAGGAGGCCAGCGTGATTAGCGTCTGGCCGTTCCATTCCTTCAACGCGTTGTTATTCCCATCCACCAGGTACACATTGCCTCGGCCATCTACCGCCACGGCATTGGGGAAACTCAGACCCTGCGACTGGGGCACCAGCGTCACGATCTGCTGAGTCGTAGCGTTCCACTCCTTAATTGCGTTATCACGGAAATCCGCAATGTAGACATTCCCCAGTCCGTCCACCGCCACTCCTGTGGGATTGTCCAGCCCGGTGGGATTGCTCGGCCCGAGTGTAATCAAGCTCTGGGTCGTCGGATTCCACTGCTTGACCGCATTGTTGCCGAAATCTGCGATATAGACGTTATCCTGCCCATCCACTGCGACGCCCAGAGGAAAATTCAAGCCGGCGGTGGACGGAACCAGCGTGGTCAATTGCTGGTTGGCCGGACTCCATTCCTTGATCGCGTTGTTATAGGCATCCGCAATATAGACGTTCCCCTGGCCGTCCACTGCTACGCCGTGCGGTCCGTTGAGGCCTGCGGCCGCGGGCACCAGGGTGGTCATCCCTTGGGTCGCGCTCCACTCTTCGATTGCGTTGTTGCCGGTATCCGCAATGTACACGTTGCCGCTGCTATCCAACGCCACCCCGTACGGCAGGTTCAACCCCTCCGATATCAACGTGCTCAGCTCGCTAACCGGCACAAAACTGCTGCCGGCCTGCGTGACGGTGAAAGTCAGGCCCGCTATGGTGAGGGTTCCGCTCTGCGCTGCGGTATTGGGATTGACGCCGTAGCTGAACTGGATCAATGCGCTCCCGGTCCCGCTCATACTTCCGGCTGCCAACTGCAGCCAGGAGGCATTACTGGCGGCAGTCCAGGTCGCGGTGGAGGACGAAGCAACCAGTTGCACCGAACCGTTGCTCGCTGCGGGGCCTACCACAATCGTCCCGCTTCCCAGGCTAAAGGTGCCGCTCTGGGCGGCCAGTAACGACGGCAGCAATAGGAGCCAAGCGTATCTCATAGCTAAAGTCCCTTTAGAGTTGCGGGAACTACGAAAAAATGCTGTCGATCTAATAACGTCTCCACGTCGCGCTCTCCTTTCCTCCTGGAAGAAAAACTCCGCTAAGGCTACTACCACGCCTCGCGCAGCGAGAGTCGCACTTTCTTACGATCTGTCGAGCAACCTCTAAAAAACAATTGGGAGCTAAGATATTAAAAGTAATGTTAGTAATAAGGGTACTGGCCTAAGTACTGGACTAAGTTGACGCTACACGGCTTATTCGAGAGTGTTCCACAGAGAAAGTATATACGCGTTTTTTGATTTTGCAACAAAAAATTGCAGAACTTTTTAGTTAAAGGGCGGGAACCCTGCGCTCGATTTCTTTTCGCAATGAGTCGTCCGCGCGCTTTGCAGCTTGCAATCTCTATGGAGTTCAGGAAACCAACCGGAACTCGTTTGAGCCCCGCCATTTTAGGGCTCGTTGCGTTGCGCAATCTGATTTATGCAGTGCTGAGGCGCAGCCAATAATGTCTATCAAACTAGATTACTGATGGCTTAGTAGGCACGCCTCGCCGGGAAAGGCAGTATACGCGAAGTAGCTACCCCGCAGTTTCCATGTTCTGGACGGAGAGCTTCCAACGCATCGCGCAAAGAATTCCGGGGTTCGGCATTGGCCTCGTTGAACTTCGCGAGCTGGCATCCTGCGCCTGGACTGGGATGCGATACACGCGAAAATAGGACAGGTTTTTCAGATATATCGGCAAGCAAAGCGCCCACAAATCGGCGCCGACAGGCGAAAGATACGGCGCGAAGCCGATGAACGGTTTGGCGTTTTCCACACAGGCTCAGCCGTCGCCAGGCGATGAGTTAGCTCACAGAGCCGTCCCGAGTTCCGCGTGCCAATGCCAGGACCGCCGGCGCCCCGACGCCCACCTCCGAAGCTACTCGCCCCTCTTCGTCGAGCATCACCGCCGCAGGCGTGCCTTCGGCTCCAAACAACTGTCCGGCCTGGAAGTTCCGATCCAGCAGCACCGGCGACCGGAAGCCCTCCGCGCGATTGGCTTCCGCCGAGCCGGTGGAGATAATGAGCAACTGCGGCGCGGCCCCGGGGGAATTGCGCTCCCATCCTTTCATATCTTCAAGCATCTGCCCGCAAAAGCCGCACGACGGGTTCCAGAACAGTATCAGCGTGCGATGACCTCGCAGGTCGCGTAAGTTGACGTTTTCGCCGTCAAGATCGGGGAGCTGGAGCGCCGGAGCAGGCTCGCCCTTCTTGAGTGGCGCCGGCAAAGTTGCGCTTGCGACCAGAGCGCGAATGGCATCCGCGCCGGCAGCCACGGGACTGGCGATCCGCCCATCTCTGACCAGCACCGCGCTAGGAGTTGCGTCGGCCCGATAGGCCTTTGCGGTCTCCCGGTCCGACTGGAGCACAACATTTCGAAGATGGTACTGAAGCGCCTTGGCACGATTCGGCTCTACGCCGCCGCGGCCGATGGGCGCCACGGATAAGCGGTCGGCGTACTCTTGCTGCCACTGCGCGACTTCTGGCATGAGCGCATCGCAAG